>CAZBGP010000038.1:0-22540 GCA_964491495.1 uncultured Lutibacter sp.
AACAGAATGTTCGCTGCTTTTTTATCCATGCTTATTATGGCATTAATTATTGGGGGCGGAATTTCTTTTTTTTTAACGCAAATCACAAATCTTCCAAATGTACTCTCCGATTTTCAGGATAAAATAATGGGGCTGCTAAAAGATATTATAATTTATATCAACAGCCACGTGAACCTGGAAACAGATTTGGAGCAGGACTACCTTATTGAGCAACTTACAGAATGGTTTAAAAACGTGGCTTTCCCGGTTGCAGAAAACACCTTTTACACCACCACAAGTTTTTTGGCAGGGCTTCTGGCAACCATCGTTTATACCTTTTTGTTGTTGATTTACCGAACAGGTTTGACACAGGCTTTTATTAAATTTTCTCCAATTGACAAAAGAGGAATTGCGTTTAATATGTTTAAAAAAGTGCAAAAAGTCGGACAAAAATATTTGAGCGGAATGATTGTACTTATCATTATTTTAGGCTTGGCAAATAGCCTTGGACTATGGATTATTGGTGTTGACAGCCCTTTTCTATTCGGATTCTTAGCTGCTGCCATGTCAATAATTCCGTATGTGGGAACAACTTTGGGCGCAAGCATTCCTGTTTTATATGCTTTTATGTCGCACGATTCTTTGTGGATTCCATTTGCTGTTGCCGTGTTATTTTGGGCAATCCAACTAATTGAAAGTAACTTTTTAAGTCCTAAAATAGTGGGAAGCAGTTTGCAAATCAATGCCTTAGCCGCCATTTTAAGTTTGCTGATTGGCTCTTCGGTTTGGGGAGTTGCCGGAATGATTTTGTTTTTGCCATTTGTGGCGATGCTGAAAGTTATTTGCGAAGAATATGAACCTTTAAAACCTGTTGCTTTACTAATTGGCGATCAAAAGGAGACTGAAAATGGCAAGCAAGGAAAATCAATCTTCAATCGTTTGGAAAAAATCAGAATAAGGATGTCAAAATTCAATAAGATGCCCAATAAATGATTAAAAATAATAGATTAAATACTGAATAAAAATACTTAATAAAATTAATAAAACAGCAAACAGCACACAAAATGAAAAACAACTTTTTGATTATATTACTGGCACTTTTAACCCTAATAAGTGCATGCAAAACCGACAAAAAATCCATACAACCTTCAGAAGTTACGCCTGATAACAGCCGAACTTCCTTAGACTGGAAAGGTGTTTACCGTGGTGTTTTACCTTGCGCAGACTGTGAAGGCATTCAAACTGAAATCGCCTTAAATATTGATTTAACTTATCAAATTACTTCAAAATATTTAGGGAAAAATGAAGAAGCCTTTAAAGAAATAGGCACTTTTATTTGGGATGATGCCGGTGCCAAAATAACCTTGAAAAATTCGGAGCCAAATTCAGCCATCAACCAATATTTAGTGGGTGAAAACATGCTTTTTAAATTAGATGCCGACGGAAACAGGATTGAAGGCGATTTAAAAGAAATGTACCAATTAAAAAAAGTGTATTTAGACAACACGATTGCTGAAAAATACTGGAAACTTGTTGAATTAAATGGCAACAAAATAATTTTGGATAAAAACCAAAATACTGGTCCGCACTTAATGCTAAAAAATGAAAATAGTCAGGTTTATGGTAATGGCGGCTGCAATGTAATTCAAGGCTCTTATGAACTTTCAGCAGGAAATAAAATAAAATTTTCCAAAATGGCGACAACAAAAATGTTTTGCGACTATATGGAAACCGAACAAGCCTTGCTCCAAGTTTTAGAAATGGCAGATAATTATTCTGTAGAAAAAGATACAGTTTCACTCAAAAATGCAAGCATGTTATCTTTGGCCAAGTTTCAGCTGGTTTACGGAAAATAATAAGGCATAAAATGTACTCTTTTTAATTTTTTCTGAAAAAAGCGTAAATAAAAACTCAGGTGTAAATGGACAAACTTAAAATAAGAAAAGCGACCTATAAAGACACTGAGTTACTGCTAACTATTGGCAGACAAACCTTTTTTGAAAAATTTACCGAAAACAATTCCGAAGAAAATATGCTTCAATATGCTTCGGAAGCCTACACTTTTGAAAAAATAGCAAGTGAAGTAAACAATGCAAACTCTCAATTTTATTTGGCTACTTATAAAAATCAAACCGTTGGCTATTTGAAAATCAATTTTGGCGAAGCCCAAACGGAGTTACAGGACCCGCAAGCGCTTGAACTGGAGCGCATTTATGTGCTCAAAGAATTTCAGGGCAGGAAAATTGGACAGCAGCTTTTTGATAAAACACTTGAAATCGCAAAACAAGCAAAACTCAATTATGTTTGGTTGGGGGTTTGGGAAGAAAATTCCGCCGCCATTAAATTCTATGAAAAAAATGGGCTAAAAGCCTTCAGCAAACATATTTTTATGCTGGGCGATGATGCACAAACTGACATTATGATGAAAATTGAATTCAGCAATCCTAAAACAAGCTAAAAAACAAGAGACATTTTCCTAAAAATAGTTATATTTAAACAAATCCCTTATATTTACTGCCAAGTAAGGCCAAAATTAACACAATCATAAGCAAGGCGAATGACAGATTTTTTTGAACATTTGATACACGAATTTGAATTACCGCTGGGAAATCCAGTGTTGATTTTTTCTTTAGTTCTGCTTATTATTTTGCTTTCACCCATTCTTCTGAGGAAATTAAATATCCCTGGAATTATTGGTTTAATTATTTCAGGTGTCATTATTGGGCCTTATGGCTTAAATATTTTAGAAAAAAACTCTGCAGTCGACCTATTTTCAACTATTGGTTTGCTTTACATTATGTTTATTGCCGGACTTGAATTGGACATGAACCAGTTTAAGGCGAACAGAAACAAAAGCCTTTTATTTGGATTTTTTACCTTTATTTTTCCATTGACAATTGGTTTCTCTGTATTTTATTATTTGCTAAATTATAATTTTAATGCTAGTTTACTAACAGCCAGTATGTTTGCGTCACATACACTTTTAGCTTATCCAATAGTCAGCAAATTTGGGATTTCAAAAAATCAAGCAGTCGCAATAACCGTAGGTGGAACAATTATTACAGATACAGCGGCGCTTTTGCTACTCGCAGTTATTATGAGTAATAATCAAGGTAGTCTTAATCTCGAGTTTTGGATTAAATTGGGTATTTCGCTGGCTATCTTTTCTGCGATCATGTTTTATCTGATTCCTAAAATAGCAAAATGGTTTTTCAGCAGGCTTGAAAGCGAAAAACATTCGCACTATATTTTTGTGCTCGCCGTTGTTTTCTTTGCTGCATTTTTGGCGCAAGTTGCAGGTGTTGAGCCAATTATAGGCGCTTTTGTGGCCGGTTTGGCACTTAACAAATTGATTCCGCACTCTTCAGCATTGATGAACAGGATTGAGTTTATAGGAAACTCCTTGTTTATCCCGTTTTTTCTGATTTCAGTGGGAATGATTGTTGACATAAGCGTGCTCACAAAAGGGCCGGAAGCATTAATAATAGCTTTAGTTATGACGGTAGTCGCTATTTTCGGTAAATGGATTGCCGCCTTTGTTACCCAACTCGTATTTAAGTATTCAGTGGCACAACGCCAGCTTATTTTTGGGCTCAGCAACGCTCAAGCAGCAGCCACACTTGCTGCTGTGCTTATCGGTTTTAAGGCAGGAATATTGGATGAAAATATTCTAAATGGCACTATAATAATGATACTAATTACTTGTATTATAGCATCTTTTGCAACCGAAAAAGCCGCTAAAAAAATTGTCATTGAAATGGAAGACGATCATTCCGACTTGAAAAAATCGAGCGAATTCACCAATGAACACATTCTCATTCCAATTGCCAATCTAGAAAGCATAGAAAAACTCCTTGAGTTTTCTATTTTTATCAGGGATAAAAAATCGGCAAATCCTGTGTCCATTCTCTCCGTGGTTTCCAACAATGATGAAGCGGAAGTCAATATTTTGAGGGCAAGAAACAAACTCGAAGCATTTGTGAAACAAGCATCGGCATCAGAAACAAAAGTGAATATTATAACAACCATTGACCATAACCGGGCAAGCGGTATTTCCCGTATTTCAAGAGAAATTATGGCTGATATCATTATTTTGGGCTGGCCGCACCGCGCAGGATTGATAGACAAATTTATCGGCGAAAAAGTGGACAGTATTCTAGACAATACCGATAAAACCACTTTTATTTGCCATTTTGAAAAGCCTTTGGTACTGCACAAACGCATTGTTTTGGTTATTCCGCCTTTGGCAGAACATGAAAACGGATTTGAACAGTGGTTTACTAAAATGTCCAAATTGGCGCAAGAATTAAGCATTCCCATTTTGCTGTGCTGTAACGATACCACCAAGAATTCCGTAACCAAACTCATGAAAAAAGCGCGGCTAACCGCATTAATTAACCCTTATTTCTTCGAAGACTGGGATGACTTTTTTGTATTGTCAAAAACCATTGACCCAGATGATTTATTGGTGTTGGTTTGCGCACGCAAAGGCGCTGCTTCCCATATGAATGTGCTGGAAAATTTGCCTTCGAAACTCGAAAAGCATTTTGAAAAAAACAGCCGAATCGTCATTTATCCGCAACAATTCAACCTGCCGTACAGCACAGAAAGGTATGATGACAATATTACGCCCGAACCTTTGCGCAAAGGAATTGAAGCTGCACAAAAAATTGGCCGTGGAATTGGCAGCATCTTTAAAAAAGATGACCAAGAATAATTCGTAAAACAAAGCGATTAAATATATTTGCAAATTAATTACCGCATAACATTAAACCCTCGTAATTAAAAAGGGTTAAACTGCTGCCTAAATAGCATAGAAACAGCAACAAAATAAATGAAACGAGCCTTCCAAGTTTTGACTCTTAAGGAAATGTTTAATGGCGAACAGCATCTGTTACCGCTAAAAAATAAAATTTAATCAGATGAAATTAAAAGACATATCACCTTTAAAAAAACAGCTGGTAAAATTTACGCTCATCGGTCTTTTGGCTGTTTCGGTAGATTTACTGTGCTATTTTATTCTGCTAAACACGCTTCCCGAAAAACTTTTCCAAGCGGTTGGCAATGAAGCCCTTTCCAAAAGCATTTCCTTTATGTGCGGTATGACTGTAACGTATTTTCTCAACAAATTTTGGACCTGGAAAAAGAAGGACCGATCACACAAAAGAATGGTGAAATTTGTGGTTTTATATGGCATTGCATTGCTTATCAACGTAGGCACAAACTCGGCATTGTTGTATATTTTACACCAATATAGAAATTTCGTCGATTTGCCTTTCAAATACCTCATCGCCTTTGTTGGCGCCTCTGGCCTTAGCGCATCGTTTAGTTTTATGGGACAAAAATTTTGGGTTTTTAAAACTTCCAATACCATGTTGGTGAATTAAAACACGTTGGGCGTTACCCTGCGGGTCGCGCTTTCCGTTATATCTTTTTCCGCGTTTCACGTAAAAAAAGTATGCCACTGCAATCGCTAACGCAAATAAAATTACGTCCCGATAGCTATCGGGATTAAGATTTTTGATTTACAAATAATTACTAACTTTTGCTGCAAACCAATTTTAATTTAAATGCATAATCAAACTTTACTTTTCTTTCCATAAAAAATGCCCCAAATAGTGTCTAACTTTTTGGGGCATGTTCAATTTTGCCCGGTTTTTTTTATCCTTATAGGTTAACTTAACGCTTGTTTAATTCTTTTAATCGCTTCACGCAATTGCGCTTCCGATGCAGCGTAGGAAATCCTGATACATGTAGGTGCGCCAAAAGCGTCGCCCGTTACAGTTGCTACGTTTGCTTCTGCCAATAAAAACATGGAGAAATCAGCCGCATTTTCAATTTTATAACCTTTAATTTCTTTACCGAAGAAATGGGAAACATCAGGAAAAACATAAAATGCGCCTCCGGGAACATTTAATTTAAAGCCGTCAATTTCACGAATCAAATCTATCACAATATCTCTGCGCTTGTGAAATTCATCAACCATATATTTAATTTTGGAAACCGGCGCCTGCAATGCCGCAATAGTGGCACGCTGTGCAATGCTGTTGGCTCCAGAAGTAATTTGACCCTGCATTTTTGTGCACGCTTTCGCAATCCATTCCGGTGCGCCAATGTAACCTATTCGCCAGCCTGTCATCGCAAATGCTTTTGCAACACCATTCACAGTGATGGTTCTGTCGAACATACTTGGAATGGCAGCAAAACTAAAATTAGGTTCGCCGTAATTAATGTGTTCGTAAATTTCATCGGAAAGAATGAAAATATTTGGATGTTTTTCCAGCACATCCGCAAAAGCTCTGTATTCCGCTTCACTATAAATTGTGCCGCTCGGATTGTTTGGAGAATTGAAAAATATCATTTTTGTTTTTGGCGTAATGGCCGCTTCCAACTGCGCCGGCGTAATTTTAAAATCAGTTTCAACGGTTGATGGAATTTCAATATAAGTTGCTTCAGCCAAAATGGAAATGGCCGAATAGCTTACCCAATATGGCGCAGGCAACAATACCTCATCACCCGGATTTAACAATACCATCGCCACATTGGCAATAGATTGTTTTGCACCCGTTGAAACCACAATTTGATTGGGTTGGTACGTTAAATGATTGTCGCGCTTAAATTTTTCGCAAATCGCCTTTTTCAAATCCACATAACCATCAACAGGACTGTAAGAACTGTAATTGTCGTGAATGGCCTGAATGGCGGCTTCCTTAATAAAATCGGGAGTGTTAAAGTCAGGTTCTCCCAAACTTAAACTGATAATGTCTTTTCCCTGTTCTTTTAGCTCTCTGGCTTTTGCGGCCATAGCTAAAGTTTCTGAAACCGGTAAGTTGTTAATTCTGTCGGAAAGTTGATTGGTCATATCGAATAATTTATGCGTACGCCGGCTTTGCGCCCAACGTTTTTAATTGGTTAAAATGTTCGGCAATTGCCTTTGTAAATGTTTTATATTCGTTGTACGGCAAATCATATTCCAATGCCGTTTCCTTTACAATTTTAGCTATTTTCCCATAATGAATATGTGAAATATGCGGGAAAATATGGTGTTCAACCTGATGGTTCAAGCCGCCTGTGTACCAGGAAATAAATTTATTGTTCGGCGCAAAATTGGTTGTGGTATATAATTGATGCACTGCCCATGTATGTTCCAGATTTCCTTCTTTATCCGGCAAAGGCATTTCTGCCAATGGAACAATATGTGCCAGTTGAAATACAATGCTTAAAATGATTCCCGCGGTATAATGCATCACAAAAAACCCGATCAACACTTTCCACCAGGCAATGTCCAAAACCAACAGCGGCAAAACAATCCAAAGAAAATAATAAAGCAATTTGGTCACAATTAACGTGGTCCACTCTGTAGCAGGATTTGGGAATTTGCCATATGAAAGTTTGCGCTTCAAATACTTGTGCATTTGTCTAAAATCGGTGGTGATGGCCCAATTAATGGTTAACAACCCGTATAAAAAGAAGGAATAATATTTTTGAAATTGATGTATTTTCAACCATTTAGAATTTTTGTTGAAACGGATAATTCTGCCGGCATCAATATCTTCATCAAATCCGGGAATATTTGTAAATGTATGGTGCAAAACATTGTGCTGCACTTTCCAGTTATACACATTTCCTGCCAAAATGTACATGCTGCTTCCCATAATTTTGTTCACCCATTTTTTACTCGAAAAAGATTCATGATTGCTGTCGTGCATCACGTTCATTCCAACGCCTGCCATACCAATTCCAATCACAACGGTCAATAAAAGCAACACCCACTGCGGCAAAGAAATGGTTAAAATTAAAACCAAAGGCACTAAAAATATGCTGAACATGATGATGGCCTTGGAATATAATTTCCAATTGCCGGTGCGTTTTAGCCCATTTTCCTTAAAATAAGCGTTAACCCTTTTATTTAATGTCTTGAAAAAAATTGCTTTGTCTATTCTAGAAAAGCTGATGGTATCATTTGTCATAAAAATTTATATGTATAAATATAGCCATTAAAGCGCCAAAATTACGCCATTCATGTTTCGCTAAATAACTTTTGTGAAAAATATAACATTTTTTCAAAAGATGTTAATTTAATTTAGGAAACCGTAATTTTGCGCTCACAATACTGCAAAAATATGGACATTATTTTAAAATATTTTCCCGATTTATCGGAAAATCAACGCTCCCAATTTTCACAATTAGCCGAATTATATGCTTTTTGGAATGCGCAAATCAACGTTATTTCAAGAAAAGACATTGATGAATTGCCAATTCGTCATGTGTTGCATTCCTTGGGAATTGCGAAAGTGCAGCCATTTAAACCCGGTGCACGAATTTTGGATGTTGGAACAGGCGGCGGATTTCCGGGAATTCCTTTGGCCATATTGTTTCCGGATACGCATTTTCATTTGGTGGATTCCATTGGAAAAAAAATTAAAGTGGTAAAAGAAATTGCAGCAGCGCTCGATTTAAAAAATGTGAAAGCCGAAGCAATTAGGGCCGAAGAAGTAAAAGGGGAATTCGATTTTATTGTAAGCCGTGCAGTTACCAATATGGACGATTTTGTGAAATGGACTAAAGCCAAGATCGCCAAAAAACAGCAACACGAATTGAAAAACGGCATACTGTATTTAAAAGGCGGCGATTTAACCGAAGAATTACAACATTTCCCAAATGCAAAGCTGTTTGATTTGACCCACTATTTTGAAGAAGATTTTTTCGAAACCAAAAAAGTGGTGCATATTCCTTTAAAAAAGAAATAAATATGATTTATGTTATGGTTTAACAAAATGATAAAAGGTAATTTTGTCTGATATTAAATCGTAAAAAATTATGAGTCAAGATAAAGCATGTTTAGTTTGTAAAAAACCATCAACGGAAGTTCCAGTAACAAAATTTTATTACCAGGAAAGTGAATTTTATATCTGTCCGCAACATATCCCAATTTTAATACATAATCCACAAGAATTAAACGGATTATTGGCTGGTGCCGACAAACTTACCGGCGGATAAAAAATTATTAAATTTATTGCATAAAAAAAACGCGCCAATTGGCGCGTTTTTATGTATAAAAATTTTTATTATTTTTTGAATTTATCTGATAAATCTTTACCAAATACTTTCAATTTTTCTATGGCAGTTTCCACTTCTTTTTCCACCGTTTCAATGGTGCTTTCTTTCAAAAACGGATATCTGTAATCTGTTGGCGGAACAAAAGTTTCTTTAATGGTACGGGTATTTACCCAACGCAATAAATTCCAAACAGATCCTGCTTTGTCGTTTGTTCCCGAACCTCGAGCGCCTCCAAATGGTTGTTGTCCAACAACAGCTCCGGTTGGTTTGTCGTTGATATAAAAGTTTCCAGCGGCATTTTCCAATTTGTTGGTGGCAATATCAATTACATAACGGTCGCCGCTAAAAATAGCGCCCGTTAAAGCATACTCGCTTGTGGAATCAATCAAATCCAGGGTTTCTTCCCATTTCTCATCTTCGTAAACAAAAATGGTCATAATTGGCCCAAACAACTCATTACACATTGTTTTGTATTTTGGGTTCGAGGTCACAATAATTGTTGGTTCAATAAAATAACCAACTTCATCGCTGTAACCACCTCCAATGATAATTTCGGCATCGGCATCTGCTTTTGCTTCTTCAATATAACCCGATAATTTTTTGAACGCTCTATTGTCAATTACTGCATTTATAAAGTTTGTTGGATCTTCTGGAGATCCCATTTTAAATGATTTCAAATCTCTTTCCAAGGAAGTTTTAATGGCGCCCCACAAACTTTTTGGTAAATAAGCACGAGATGCAGCAGAACATTTTTGGCCTTGATACTCAAAAGCACCTCTTGCAATTGCCGTAGCAACTTCTTGCGCATTTGATGTTGGATGTGCCCAGATAAAATCTTTTCCGCCAGTTTCCCCAACAATACGAGGATACGATTTATAATTGCCCACATTTTTTCCGATGGTTTCCCAGAAACTGTTAAATACCGGAGTAGAACCTGTAAAGTGAACACCTGCAAAATCGCGGCTGTTCAATAAAACATCTGTAATCATCGCCGAATTTCCGGTAACCATATTGATAACGCCATCAGGCAAACCTGCAGCTTTAAACAATTCCATAATTACCTGTGCAGAATAAATTTGGGAACTTGCCGGTTTCCAAATAACCACATTTCCCATCAACGCCGGAGCCGAAGGCAAATTCCCTGCAATTGCGGTAAAGTTAAAAGGCGTAATGGCATATACAAATCCTTCAAGAGGACGATATTCCATGCGGTTCCAGATTCCTGCAGAAGATGCCGGCTGATTGTTGTAAATCTCCGTCATAAATTGCACGTTAAAACGCAAAAAGTCGATCAATTCACAAGCAGAATCAATTTCTGCCTGAAAAGCATTTTTTGATTGTGCAATCATAGTTGCCGCATTCATTTTGTAACGAAACGGGCCCGACAATAAATCGGCAGCTTTTAAGAAAATCGCTGCTCGGTGTTCCCAGCTGGTTGCTGCCCACTTAACGCGTGCTTCAGCAGCTTTTTTAACCGCCATTTCAATATGTTCCTTCTCTGCAACATGGTATTTTCCCACGCAGTGTTTGTGGTCATGAGGCGGATGAATATCAACCGTATTTCCTGTTCTGTATTCTTTTCCGCCAATATAAAAAGGAATGTCAATTTGTTCGTTGAACATTTTTTTATAGGTGTCTAATAACGCTTTGCGTTCTGGAGTCCCTGGAGCGTATGAATTTATAGGCTCATTAACTGCTTTTGGTACATTGTAAAATCCTGAAGCCATCGTATATATTTTTAAGGTTTTTTAATTTAATTTTGTTTTGCAAAGTTACAAAATTGAATTTACTTTAATATATGAAGGTCTAATACTCAATAATCAAATTTTAATACAATGTGCACTGTTACTTTTTTGCCTTTAGGAAATACCGATTTCATACTGACTTCCAACCGTGATGAGCAAAGGTTAAGAGAGACGTTGCAGCCTAAAATTTATGAAGAAGATGGCGTTGAAATGCTTTATCCGAAGGACAAAGTTGCGGGAGGCACCTGGATTGGCGCAAGTTCAAAAAAAAGATTGGTTTGCGTGTTGAACGGCGGTTTCATAAAGCACAAAAGGAAGGAAAATTACCCCAAAAGCCGTGGATTAATTGCCAAAGAATTGTTGAAAGAAAACAGCCTGCAGCCGTATCTTGAAAACCTTGACTTGTTGGATGTTGAACCTTTTACGATGGTAATTGTTGACTGGAATAATAATGAATTAAATTTGGTTGAAGTGGTTTGGGATGAACACGAAAAGCATATCATAACACACAAAAACGAACCTAAAATTTGGTCTTCTTCAACTTTATACATTGATGAAATTAAGAAATTGCGCAAATCCTGGTTTCAACAATGGCTTTCTGAAAATGAATTCACTTCCGAAGCAATATTGCAATTTCATCATATGGAAACTGATGATAAAGAACAATCCGTTTTAATGAAACGGATTCATGTTGAAACGGTGAGCATTACTTCAGTAAAAAAAATGGAAACTACTATTGAAATGATGTATGAAGATGTTGTGCATTCCACAAAAACTGCCGTTAATTTTAACCGCTTATAAAAGAAAGCATTGCAACGATGGTAACTCCAACTATTGCCAAAAAAGTATAAAAACTGTTCAGTAAAATAAAATTTACGATGGTTATAAAACGTTTCTGTCCATAAAAATTGCGTAACGATTTATAAAAATAAACAATAAATAACAACACAAAAATCCAAGAGGCGTTTTCCATTTTAAAGATCAGGTTCAGCAAATAAAAAATGATAAACAAGAGAAAAAAGACCGTTTGCGTATTAAAAACAAAGACCAAATGCTCCATATAGGTAAATTTTTTTCTGATGTACAGCAATTTTAAAAAGAGCGTGAAAACGGGCAGAAAAACGAACAAGGAAATGGAAATATACGAGGTGAATTTTTTGATCAAATTTTTAACGCCCTCATCTGTCTTCAATTGAGCCCAATTGGCTTCCGCTTTTTTAACCTGCTGGTAGTAAAAAGTGTTCCAAAATGTTTTTTGGTAACCCAAACTGTCCAATGCCTGCTCATTGGTGTATGCAGGAAATTTTCTACGGAAGTTAAAAAAATCACCAATTTTATCAAAAAAGCCGATGTTGGATTCCTGTTTTGTTTTAATGGCGAATTCGCGCGGTTTTTTTGTGGAATCTGAATCGTTTTCATACAAACTAAATGCATTTTCCAAATCGGTAATTACTTTGGTGTTGGCGGAATCTTTTGGCCTGTTATCCGCCGTCCTTTTTTTTATTTCTGCCCTTATGGAATCAACTTTTTGCGGATCTAATTTTGATAGTGAATCTAATGTTTTACTGGCTGTCGCAATATCTTTTATTGGGTTTTTGGCGCTGTCAATTTTATTTGAGATCCCTAAAATCAAAAAGAAAATGATGGAAACATGCAGGTATAACTGAAAAGGATTTACGTATTTGGCGCGTTTTCCCAGAATGTATTCTTTGGCAACTTTTCCCGGTTTAATGAGCAACGGAATAAAGGTGGTCCAAAATTGGGAATCATAAGAAAAAAATCCTGAAACCAACTTATTAAAATAATTCCCGATACTTAATTTGCTGGTGGTGTTTTTTTGTCCGCAATACGAACAAAAATTTTCATTCTGCAACAGTGGCATACCGCAATTTAAACACTCCAATCCTTTGGCTTGTTTATTTCGAAACCGTTGAAGCTGAAATTTCATAAAGCCTAGTTATGAATACTGGAAACCATTAATTGAAAAGTTGGGATATACACTTTAAAAGCGCTTGAATTAGTGAAATTTACCATACTGTAAAAACCTTTCATCGCGCCTATAGGAGATGTTAAAAAACAATTCGACCTGTAGGTGTATTTTTCTGCGGGTTTTAAAATGGGTTTTTTTCCGATAACACCAGAACCTTCCACAATTTCGTTGTGGTTTAATGAATCAAAAATTGTCCACTGGCGCTCTAAAAGTTGCACCGTGTCATTGCTTTGGTTTTCGATGGTAACTTCATAACTAAAAGCAAAATACAGCCTGAAATTTCGATAGCTTGTGCCTTCGAAATTAGAAGTGACTGAAATTTTAATCCCATTTGTTACTTGTTGTACCATAGCGATTTACTTATTTTTTAATGTTCAAAGATACTAAAATTTTCAAACAAAAATATTAGTTGTTTATTTTTTCGGAGTTGCCATAACCAACGCCAATCACTTTTGTGTACCTGCTTCCAAATTTTTTATAGTACACCAAAACGGTGTAATCATTTTCTGTATTGTAAAAAGACCCATCAATATCATGGGTGCTAATGATGCCGTCTGTTGCTTTGGTGACATACTGATAATTGTAAAATCCCTGTTTCAGCAGCAATTTGGCTTCATACAAGCCCAATGCTTCATTATATGTTAGTTTGTTTGCATCGTTTAATTGCCAATTGTTAAAATTTCCGCTGACATAAATTTCCTTGCCTTCAAGGTTTTGTGAAGTTTTTAAAGAAAAATATACCCAACTGTAATCGGCATCCGTATTGCTATTTTCCCCACTTAAATTTCTGATCACAAAATTTCCATTAACATCCGGATATAAAGTGTAAGGCTGGTTCCTTCTTTCTTCATCGGTAAATAAATAGGTGTGATACAAATCTTCGCCCAATTCAACATTGGCAATGTTTAAGGATGAACTTCTGATGGATTTGGAATCGAAATATAAAAATTCATTACCGCCCCAAAAACTTGTTTCCTTATTGTATTTGTAAAGCAATTGGTCACCCCTAAAAAACTGGGGTTTTAATCCCGTAATGGCATTTTGCCAATTGTTATTTTGAAGAATTACCGGGAAAACTTCTTCGCTCGGATTGTTAATTAGCAAGTTTGGCGTGTTGATGGTAAACTCAACCGATTGTTTTGTGTTGAAATAGAAAATATCTCTGCTTTTAAACAAAGCAACACCAACCGTGACCATTGGTTCGTAAACCACAAAACGACGCGAAAAAACCACTTGTTCATCGTCATTTAAAACCGAAATTAAATAGTTTCCCGAAATAGTGAGATTAGTGGTTTCATTTGGAATGGTTACGCTATAATTTGTGAAGGGCTGTAAGGTGTTAAATGAATTTTCATAAGCACGAATTCTGTCTTCGGCAAAACCGTTCACAAATTCAGATTTCGATAAATTAGACTTGCTCCAATCCATGTTACAATGTTCAATTTTATAGGAATAAGTATGTTCATCAGCATTTAAATCGTCGAACGTCAACAGCAATTTTTCTCCAAGTTGAACAATGGGCGCATACGAATTTATGGCCACCGGTTTTAATATGATGGCTTTAATATGTGCAGCATCTGTGCCATCAGTTTGTGAAAATCCAAATTGAACAACGCATAAAAAACAAAAAAATAGAAAGCCGTTTTTTATCATAATTTAAAATTTTTGCACTGCTGTTTTAAATAATTTTCCATATAAATATATTGCTAAAAGTACGAAAATCATGCCACAGTGACCGCGAACAAATTTTTCTACGAAAATATGATAAAAAACATAGAATACTAATGTATAAATTGTATTTTTGCTCCGTTTTTTAAAGACTATTAAATAAACTTAAGATATATGTCAAAGGACATTCATATTAAAAAAGGTCTAGATATTAAGCTAAAAGGTGAAGCCGAAAAATTTACCGAAAATGCAATAACTAGTGATGTTTACACATTGATACCTGAAGATTTCCACAGTATAATTCCTAAATTATCCGTAAAAGTTGGCGCTCAGTTAAAAGCTGGAGAAGCCGTATTTTATAACAAAGCCAACGAGGAAATGAAATTTCCGTCTCCAGTTAGCGGTGAAGTGCTGGATATTATTCGCGGTGAAAAAAGAAAGATATTGGCCATTAAAATTAAAGCCGATTCTCAACAACAATTTGTCGATTTTGGTGTGAAAGATCCAAAAGTTATGAATGCTGATGAGATTAAAAGTCATTTATTGGCATCGGGTTGTTGGCCTTTTATCAAACAAAGACCTTATGATGTGATTGCAAATACGGCAAACATACCAAAAGCTATTTTTGTTTCTGCTTATGCCAGCGCGCCTTTAGCCGCCGACTACGACTATGTTTTGGCAGGAAAAGAAAAAGAATTGCAGGCAGCAATCACAGCTTTGAGCAAATTAACTTCAGGGGAAGTTCATGTTTCCGTTGGAAAAAATGCAAATTCACCCTTTGCCGGATTGAACAATATAAACTTGCATAAAGTTTCAGGCCCGCATCCTTCAGGAAATGTAGGCACACAAATTAATAAAATAAGTCCTGTAAATAAAGGTGAAACCGTTTGGACGATCAATCCGCAGGATTTGGTCATTATTGGAGAACTGCTCTTAACCGGGAAATTTAATACTGAACGCATTGTTGCATTGGCCGGATCTTCTGTAGAAGCACCAAAATACTACAAAACAAAAATTGGTTCAACCATAACTAGTTTGGTAAATGGAAAATTAAAAGGAAACAACAACAGAATTATAAGTGGCAATGTTTTAACAGGAAAAGCCAAAAACATCAAAGAAAATTTAGGGTATTATGACAATATTATTACCGTAATCCCCGAAGGAAACGATTATGAATTGTTTGGATGGTCCTTGCCGGTTTTCAATAAAATATCTACCTCAAGAGCCTTGACTTTTTCGTGGTTATTGCCAAATAAAAAGTACGACTTAAACACCAATACAAATGGCGAACACAGATCTTTCGTGGTTACCGGAGCTTATGAAGAAGTTTTTCCTTTAGATATTTACCCAATGCAAATCCTAAAATCTTGTTTGTACAAGGATTTGGATGAAATGGAACAATTGGGTATGTATGAAGTGGCGCCGGAAGATTTTGCCTTAACAGAATTTATTTGTGTTTCTAAACAACCACATCAAGAAATTATTAGAAAAGGTTTAGACTTAATGTTAAAAGAAATAGGATAAGGTTATGGGATTAAAAGAAAAACTACATGCTATCAAAGAAAATGGAAAGGGGAAAAAGTGGTTGCCTGCTTTTGAAGCTCTTCATACTTTTTTATACACGCCTAACGAAACCACACATTCAGGCGGCCATATAAAAGGAGCCGACGATTTGAAAAGAACCATGACCATGGTGGTTTTGGCGCTTATCCCTTGTTTGATATTTGGAATGTTCAACACAGGTTTTCAGCATTTTAAAGCATTTGGCACACCGGTAGAATTTTTATCTATGGATGCGTTTTGGTATGGCTTCTTAAAAATACTGCCTCTTGTGGTAGTTTCTTATGTTGTTGGACTTGGAATTGAAGTGCTGTTCGCAATAATAAAAGGACACGAAGTTGAAGAAGGCTATTTTGTAACCGGAATGTTAGTTCCTTTAATTGTACCCGTAGATACGCCGCTTTGGATGCTCGCTGTGGCCGTAGCCTTTGGTGTTGTGATTGGAAAGGAAATATTTGGGGGAACCGGAATGAATATTTTAAATCCGGCTTTAACCATACGTGCATTTTTATTCTTTGCCTATCCAACTTGGATGAGCGGTGATAAAGTTTGGGTTGGCGGCGCTGTTGAAAGAGCCAATGAAATGGCTGCAGGTGCAGATGTTGCTGCGGTATCAGGTGAAACAATTTTAGGAAGTCTGGCTCAAGGAAAAGAATTGGCCTATTCCGTTTATGATATGTTTTTTGGATTTATTCCCGGTTCGGTGGGAGAAACCTCCACATTTTTAATTTTATTGGCAGGTATATTCTTAATTTTTACAAAAATAGCAAGTTGGAGAATCATGCTTTCGTCAGTACTTGGCGCCTTGGTTATGGGGCTTATGTTCAACGGAGTTGTTAACGCCGGCTGGATTGTAGAAGGAAGTAAGTTTTATGTTTTAATGAATACTGTATTTTGGCATCATTTATTACTCGGCGGCTTTGCATTTGGGGTGGTATTTATGGCAACAGATCCGGTAACTGGCTCACAAACAAATAAAGGAAAATGGATTTATGGATTTTTTATTGGGTTTATCTCGATTATGATCAGGGTATTCAATCCTGCTTATCCGGAAGGCGTAATGTTGGCCATTTTATTAATGAACGTATTCGCTCCAACCATTGATCATTTTATAGTGCGAAGCAATGTTAAAGGAAGATTAAAACGTTTAAAAGCAAAAACAGCATAACAATGGCAAAGAATCTTGAAAGTAACGTATACACAGTACTGTTCGCCTCGGGAATGGTAATTATTGTTGGCGCATTGCTGGCTTTTGTGTCTTCCGCTTTAAGCGATAAAGTATCTGAGAACAGACGTATAGAAAAACAACTAAATATTTTATACGCAATGGGCATCAATCAAAATGATGAAACCAGCGTTGAATTTGTTTCAAAAGACATTGTGGGCAGTGAGTTTTCAAAATACATTACCAAGCAATTGGTAATCACCGGAACCGAAGCCGTTGAAGATAACAATGCCTACTTAATTGATATTAAAAAGGAATCCGAAGAGGCAAAAGACCCAAACTATAAAAGAAGATTGCCTTTGTTTATTGGAGAAAAAGATGGCGTAAAATTATTTATCGTACCTGTAAGAGGGAATGGTTTATGGGATGCCATTTGGGGTTATGTGGCTTTAGATGAGCAATTGGTGGTGCAAGGTGTATATTTTGATCATAAAGGTGAAACACCAGGGTTGGGGACAAATATAAAAGAACGCTTTTTTATGGACGATTTTAAAGGAGAGCATATTTTAGACGGTGACACTTTTAAAGGAATTAGTGCGGTAAAAGGAAACGCAGATCCAAAAAACCTGGATAAAAACGATTTTGAAGTAGATGCTATAGCAGGGGCAACAATTACAGGTGACGGCCTATCTGCCATGCTTAAAAAAGATTTAAAGATGTACGTGCCTTACTTAAAAACATTAAAAAAATAATTTATGGGACTTTTATCAAAAAAAGATGCAAAATTAATAACAGATCCATTGGCTGACAATAACCCAATTACGATTCAAGTACTTGGAATTTGTTCAGCACTGGCAATTACAGCGCAATTGAACGCTTCAATTGTTATGGCAATATCTGTGATGTTTGTTTTGGCAATGGGAAATGTGGTAATTTCATTACTACGAAATGTTATTCCATCAAAAATTAGAATTATTGTTCAGCTGGTAATTGCAGCTGCGTTGGTAATTATTGTCGACCAAATATTAAAAGCTTTTGCTTATGAATTGTCAAAACAATTATCAGTTTTCGTGGGGCTAATTATCACCAACTGTATTATTATGGGTCGTTTTGAAGCATTTGCTTTGGCTAATGGACCTTGGAGATCATTTCTGGATGGAATTGGAAACTCTGCCGGTTATGGAATAATATTGGTTATAGTCGCTTTCTTCAGGGAATTGTTAGGCTCAGGAACTTTATTAGGTTACAAAGTCTTAGGTGATTCTATTGAGAAAACAGGCGTATATGCTTTCGGTTATGAAAATAACGGATTTATGTTATTAGCACCAATGGCATTAATTACTATAGGAATTATCATTTGGGTGCAACGCGCAAGAAACACATCTTTAATCGAACATAATTAAAATTAGTTGAAGGCAAATCAATCTCAGTAATCACAAATTATTGAAAACTGATCCCGATAGCTATCGGGACTAAAATCTGAAATATATGGAACATATAGAATTATTTTTTAAGGCAGTATTTATAGATAATATGATATTTGCAACATTCCTGGGAATGTGCTCTTACCTTGCTGTATCTAAAAAAGTAGCAACCGCAGTTGGCTTGGGAGCAGCCGTTATATTTGTACAGGCGATTACAGTTCCCTTAAACTGGTTGTTGGATGTTTACTTACTAAAAGAAGGCGCGTTAGCTTGGTTAGGACCTGAGTACGCCCAATACGATTTAAGCTTCTTGTCTTTTATCATGTTTATTGCAACCATTGCCACAATGGTGCAATTGGTTGAAATCATTATTGAAAAATTTTCTCCTGCATTGTACAATTCCTTGGGTATATTTTTGCCTTTAATTGCCGTAAACTGCGCAATTTTGGGTGGATCTCTTTTTATGCAATCGCGTGAGATTCCAACATTTGCATTGGCTGTTAATTACGGTTTCAGCTCTGGATTGGGCTGGTTTTTAGCCATTTTAGCAATCGCTGCAATTCGTGAAAAAATTAGATATTCAAACGTTCCGGGACCTTTAAGAGGATTGGGAATAACTTTTATTATCACTGGTTTAATGGCCATAGGTTTTATGAGTTTTGGAGGAATGCTAACAGGAGGCGATGAAGAAGAAACCACAAAACAAACAACTGTTGTTACGCAAGTTGAGATTACAAAAGACGCGATTGACATAGCCAACAACGAAAAAGAAATTACAGAATAATGATTATATTAGCAGCAAGTACCGTAAACACAGTTTTAGCAGCAGTCATAGCTTTTTTAATTATCACACTATTATTGGTGGCGATATTATTGTATGTTAAACAAAAATTATCACCTTCTGGTCCTGTAAAAATTAGAATCAACGGTGAAAAGGAAATTGAAGTTTCATCTGGAGCATCATTATTAACCACTTTGGGCAACGCAAAAATATTTTTGCCGTCTGCTTGTGGTGGTGGTGGAACTTGCCTTCAATGCGAATGTCACGTACATTCTGGAGGTGGAGAAGCTTTGCCAACAGAAACACCTCACTTTAACAGAAAAGAATTAAAAGAGGGCGTTCGTTTGGCTTGTCAAGTGAAAGTAAAACAGAATATGGATATCAGCATTCCTGAAGAAGTATTCGGTATCAAAAAATTCAACGGAACTGTTGTAAGAAATTATAACGTGGCGTCTTTCATAAAAGAATTCGTTGTTGAAATTCCTGAAGATATGGGTTACAAAGCAGGTGGTTATATTCAAATTGAAATTCCGCCTTGCGAAATCAGTTTTTCTGATATAGATATTACTGCGCATCCTGAAGAACATGAAACACCAGATAAATTTAAAGAAGAATGGGATAAATTTGCTTTATGGCCTTTAAAAATGGTGAATAAGGAAACTGTTGAGCGCGCCTACTCTATGGCTTCATTTCCTGCTGAAGGAAAAGAAATTATGTTGAATGTTCGTATTGCAACACCACCATTTGACAGGGCTAAAAATGGATGGATGAATGTAAATCCAGGTATTGCCTCCACTTATATTTTCTCACGTAAAGCTGGTGATAAAGTAATTATTTCCGGACCTTATGGTGAATTCTTTATCAATGAATCTGATGCTGAAATGTTATATGTAGGCGGTGGTGCAGGAATGGCGCCAATGCGTTCGCATTTATACCATCTTTTCAAAACCTTAAAAACAGGAAGAAAAGTTACTTATTGGTATGGCGGACGATCTAAACGCGAATTGTTTTACACTGATCACTTCCGTAAATTAGAACAGGAATTTCCTAATTTTAAGTTTTATCTTGTACTGTCTGAACCTTTACCGGTTGACAATTGGGTAAATAAAAAAGACATTTACGATACTGTAGGTGATGGTTTTACAGGTTTTGTACACAATGCAGTAATCAATGAATATCTGTCAAAACACGAATCACCAGAAGATCTTGAATTGTATTTTTGCGGACCGCCATTAATGAACCAGGCAGTTCAAAAAATGGGTGAAGACTTTGGATTGGCTGATGAAAATATCAGATTTGACGACTTTGGAGGATAATCAACATCATCAAAAATAAGAAAACCAAATCCGATACCTTTGTATCGGATTTTTTTTATAATACCTTTCAAAAATGAGCAGATCACTTACAAAACAAGAATTACATAATTTAGCAATGAACATTGTTGGCAAAGACCTGGAAGCTAAAGGTTATGAATTTATTGCCATAAACAGCCAATTAAAAAAGAACCCACAATTTGTTTGTGTTGATAATAACAATGTTCGCTATTTTGTGGTGGTAAAAGTGGTTGGCATTTCTGAATACCACATACCTTACGATGTTATTTGGATGGAAACCATCAAACTGCACGCACAAAAGAACGAAGCCAAGGTGCTGTTTGCAAATGTGGGATTGGGAAACGCTTCCAATAATGACTTGGCGCCTTATTTAAACGAAGAATATCTGCTGCAATATGAAGGTTTGCAGCTTTTGGATGTAGAACTAAACTAAATCTCATACAATATTTAACAAAAAAAGCACGCCAATGGCGTGCTTTTTACAATAAATCATCATATTAATTAATCAACTTTACTTTCCAGTAATTTGAAAAACTGATCTAATTTAGGCATAAGAACAATACGTGTTCTTCTGTTTTTAGATCTTCCTTCAACCGTTGCATTGGTAGCTAAAGGCATATATTCACTTCTTCCTGCAGCAACCAAACGACTTGGTTCAATATTAAAGTCGTTTTGTAAAACCCTGATTACAGAGGTAGAACGTTTAACACTTAAATCCCAGTTGTCTTTCATATCTGAAGTGCTGATTGGCATATTATCAGTATAACCTTCAACCATAACTTCCAATTCAGGTTGCGCTGCAATAACATCGGCAACTTTTTTCAACACGCGTTTTGCATCATTTGAAATCACGTGACTTCCGCTTCTGAATAATAATTTGTCGGCAATAGAAATGTATACCACAGTCTTTTCCACATTTACTTGAATGTCTTCATCGCTAAAGCCATCTTTCAACACACTTTTTAATTTAAACCCTAAAGCCAAATTCATAGAATCTCTTTGGGTAATCGCTTTTTGGATATATTGAATATATTCATCTTTTTTACCCATCTGTGTCAAAGTTTCTTTGATGCTTTCTGAAGCAGATTTTGATAAAACAGTTAAGTTTTCAACATATTCCAATGTTTTTTCTTTGTCTTTGCGCAGATCTGCTACTTGTTGATTTAAAGCATTCAATCTACTTTCACTTTCAATTCTGCATTTCATCAAATCAGCTTTGGTATCAACCAATTCTGAACTCGTTTTGTTGTAATTGTTTTCCAAGTCCGTGTACTTCTTTTGAGAAACACATGAAGTTAAAAAAATAGATGCCATCAGCATCAAAATTCCGATTTTCTTCATAATTTATATGGTTTTTTAATGTGTAACAAAAGTAAATAAAACAAAGTAATGTTCCTTAAATTATCCTTATTTTATGATATTTTTAAGAAAAATAAAACTTTATATTTACTGTTTAAATTCATTAATAATTCAATAACAACTAAAGTTATGAAAAATTGTCTCTTTATCTTAATTTTATTGGTGTTTTTCTCTTGTACTGATACTAAAAACAACCTAAAAGTAATTGAAGGAGACGCCATAGGCACCACATTTACAGTACGTTATTTGGCTGACGGGTCCAACAATTATGAAATCAAAATCGACAGTTTAATTGCGGCGATAAACAAATCCGCTTCTACCTATATTCCAACTTCGGATCTTTCAAAAATAAATAAAGGAGACACCGCTGTTAGTGCAGATGCCAATTTACAGGAAGTTTTCACAAAATCAGCAAAGATATTTAAGGAAACCGAAGGCGCTTTCGATCCAACTGTTGGTATTTTGGTGAATGCCT
>CAZBGP010000039.1:0-6394 GCA_964491495.1 uncultured Lutibacter sp.
GTCACCTCAACAATGTGAAACGCGCATTTAAAGAAGCGTATCGGATTTTAAAACCTAAAGGAAGCATTCTTATTGGTTTTATCGATAAAGACCAAAAAATTGGAAAAACCTATGAAGAAAACAAAATGAGAAGCACTTTTTTTAAGTATGCCAATTTTTATTCCGTTGCTTATGTTACCAAATTATTAAAGGAAGCCGGATTTAAAGAATTTGAATACAACCAAACACTATTTGGCGGTTTGGACGAAATAAATGAGGTGCAATTGCCAAAAGAAGGGTTTGGACAAGGTTCTTTTGTAGTGGTTAAGGCTGTGAAAAAATAAAATGACTACCTAATTGTAAAAAAACAGGATTGCCAAAAGCAATCCTGTTTTTCTAATTTCATTTTAAACCTAAGCTTTCTCCCAACCTGTCAATCCTGCGGAAATAACAAATTTCATCACATCGCTTGAACTGATGTTTAATGGTTTGATATTGGCTTTTGGAACAATAAACAACTCGCCCGAAAAATTATAAGAATGCGGAAAATATACGGCCACTTTATCTATTTCGCCCAAAAGCGCCAGATTTTCTTCAGTAATAAAACCAATTTTTTCAAGATCGGAAATGAGATTCACTTTTACCAAAACCGGCTGGTTGAATTTTTTTTCTTTGCCCACAAAAGCCGAAAACAAATCGTTAAAAGCCGAATACACAAATTTTACCAAGGGTATTCTGCTGATCACATTTTTAAATAACGCTTTTAAAGGCTGCGCAATAAAAGTTCTTCCGACAAAACCTATAAAAACTAAAAATATAAGCAATGTCAATACGCCCAAACCAGGAATTTTAATCGCAAATAATTCAAAAATTAAATCTTGGGATAAATTGTCCATAAACATAAAAACCGAGTAGATAATATATGCTGTAATGCTTAACGGAGCTATATACAATAAACCTTCCAGTAAATAATTGGCTAATCTTTTCATCATGATATCTTAATAATTTATTTGATATTTTATGATTTGCAATTTTGCGAAAGCCATTTTTTTTGAATAAAAAAATAGCGTTCTTTCGCCTGCAAAAACATAGCTCAAAGATATGTCGAAAATTTGAATCTTTTTTGCCAACTTTTTAGCTTCTTTTTAATGTCTCACTTAATAAAAATTACTTTTTGATTAAAGCGCAGCCTAAGTTTGAACTTGATAATGGCACTTTTGCTTTGCCTTAATAGCAATTTTTAAATTAAGTTTATTTATTAACTTTGCATTTTGAAATAAATAATGGCAGAAATTACAAACGAAAATTCAGTTAATTTAAACAAATACATCAGCAGTACCGGTATTTGTTCCCGCAGAGAAGCGGAAAAATGGATTGTTGACGGTTGTGTTACCATAAACGACCAGCCCACACAATTGGGAAATCGGGTATTTGAAGGCGATGTGGTGAAAATTAACGGAAAACCTTTAAATGCAAATCCAAAAACTTTATACATTGCTTTTAACAAACCAGTTGGCATTGTTTGCACCACCGATTTAAAAGAACCTAAAAATATTGTAAATTTTATCAAGCATCCGCAACGGCTTTTTCCTGTTGGCAGGTTAGACAAACCATCACAGGGATTGATATTTTTAACCAACGACGGCGATATTGTAAATAAAATTTTAAGGGCCGGGAACAATCATGAAAAAGAATATATTGTATCTGTAAAGCAGCCAATTACGTCAGAATTTATACAGAAAATGGGTGGCGGACTTCCAATTTTGGACACCATCACAAAAAAATGTAAAGTAATCAAATTAAATGATTATAGCTTTAAAATTGTGTTAACCCAAGGTTTAAACCGCCAAATTCGCAGAATGTGCGATTATTTAAATTATGATGTCACCAGCCTAAAACGCACCCGAATTATGAACGTGAATTTAGAAGGGCTAAAAGTTGGCGAATGGCGGGAATTGTCGGAAAAAGAGATGCTTGAAATCAACAATATGATTTCTGATTCCTCAAAAACAGAAGAAGCTTCAGCAGATGTTCATAAAAATAAATAGCATTTTTAACTTCCAAACTTTATAACTTTTAACTTTCAACTTTGATTCTAATCAGTATCTTTGCCGACTATGCAATTTGAATTAAAAACAACCGACCCGCAAAGCAAGGCTAGAGCTGGTGTAATCACTACCGATCACGGAGAAATTGAAACGCCTATTTTTATGCCCGTCGGAACCGTAGGTTCCGTAAAAGGCGTACACCAAAGCGAATTAAAAGACGAGATTAACCCTGATATCATTTTAGGAAATACTTACCATTTATATTTACGTCCGCAAACAACCATTTTAGAGCAAGCCGGCGGTTTGCATAAATTTATGAATTGGGACCGGAATATTTTGACAGATAGTGGCGGATACCAAGTGTATTCACTCTCAGAAAATCGAAAAATTAAGGAAGAAGGCGTAAAATTTAAAAGCCATATTGATGGCTCATACCACACCTTCACGCCAGAAAATGTGATGGAAATCCAACGCACCATTGGCGCCGACATCATTATGGCATTTGATGAATGCACACCATATCCTTGCGATTATGGTTATGCAAAACGGTCTATGCATATGACGCATCGCTGGTTAAACCGTTGCATCACACATTTGGAAAAAACACCTTTCAAGTACGGTTACAGCCAGGCTTTTTTCCCTATTGTTCAAGGAAGCACTTATAAAGATTTAAGAAAACAATCGGCCGAGTTCATTGCTTCTGTTGGAGCGGAAGGAAATGCAATTGGCGGACTTTCAGTAGGAGAACCTGCGGATGAAATGTATGAAATGACTGAAGTTGTCACTGCAATTTTACCCGAAGACAAACCGCGCTATTTAATGGGCGTTGGGACACCTGCCAACATTTTGGAAAATATTGCTTTGGGAATTGATATGTTTGACTGTGTGATGCCAACCAGAAATGCCCGTAACGGTATGTTATTTACGGCCAACGGCACCATCAATATCAAAAATAAAAAGTGGGAAAATGATTTTTCTCCCATTGATGAAATGGACATCACTTTTGTAGATAAAATGTATTCAAAAGCCTATTTGCGCCATTTATTTATTTCAAAAGAATTGCTGGGAAAACAAATCGCTTCCATCCATAATTTAGGTTTTTATTTATGGTTGGTTCGTGAAGCAAGAAAGCATATATTAGCCGGAGATTTTACGCCTTGGAAAAACAGGATGGTGAAACAAATGGACAACAGGATGTAGGGTTTTTATAAAGTTGGGAGACATAAGACCGAAGATGCAAGTAAAAAGTTGGTTCACGTAGGGCAGTCGAAGCAAAGTAGCGTGAAACGATTAAACAAATTAACAATTCAACGATTAAACGATCAACTTGAAAATACTGGACAAATACATATTAAAAAAATATTTTAGCTCATTTCTGCTGGTATTAATGCTATTAATTCCAATTGCCATTGCTATTGACGTATCGGAAAAAGTCGATAAATTTTTACGGCACGCCGATTTAAAATTGCCGGAAATTCTTAAAGACTATTACTTCAACTTCATTATCATTTATGGCAATACCTTTATGCCTTTGGCGTTATTTATTGCGGTCATATTCTTTACCTCAAAACTTGCAGGAAATACAGAAGTTATTGCCATACACTCAGCTAAAATATCATTTACGCGATTTTTAAAACCTTATTTTATTGGCGCTACCATGGTCACTTTATTTGCTTTAGTGATGAACCATTTTGTGGTACCAAACAGCAATAAAACGTTTGAGGAATTTAGCAGAAAATATTTAAAAAAAACACAACTTAACGAAAATTATTTAACCAATATTAATTTGCAATTAGGGCCAAATGATTATGTATTTTTAAAAAGTTATACAACCGACGCTAAAGTTGGCTATAACTTTTCTTATGAAAAATTTGAGGGCACCAAACTAAAATATAAACTTTTTGCAGACAATATTCGTTGGCAGGAAAAAGACAGTACTTTTCAAATGATCAATTATAAAAAAAGATTTATTTTAAAAGAGCGGGATATCATAGAATCAGGCACCAGATTAGATACTGCATTTAGTTTTACCGACCAGGATTTAATTTATGTTGATTACATGGCCAAAGAAATGAATTCAATAAAATTGAATGAATTTATCAATACCTCAAGAGATAGAGGCGTCAGCAATTTAAATGTGTACTTGGTGGAACTTCATAAAAGAACCAGCTTGCCTGTGTCGTCTTACATCTTAACCTTTTTGGCAGTTTCATTGGCCTCAAAAAAGCGCAGAGGCGGTATGGGCGTAAATTTGGCAATTGGTATATCACTTATGTTCGTTTACGTATTTTTACTGAAAATTGCAGAAGTATTGGGTGCCGGAGCAGAAAAAAATTCATTCTTTGTGGTTTGGTTACCAAATATTGTGTTTGGTGCCTTGGCAGTATATTTATACCTGAAGAATGCCAAAAACTGAGCTAAAAAACTACCTGCATCTCCACTTCTTGGTATTTATTTGGGGGTTTACCGCAATTTTAGGTGCTTTAATAAGCATCGATGCAATACCGTTGGTTTGGTATCGAATGCTGTTCGCAGTAATCCTTGTATTCATCTATTTTATCATTAAAAAAAAGTCGCTAAGCGTAGGGCCAAAAGCACTCTTGAAATTTTTTATTGGCGGCGTTATCATTGCGGTGCATTGGATCTTTTTTTTCTCGGCAATTAAGGTCGCTAATGTGTCTGTTGCATTAATTGCCTTGAGTACAGGTGCCTTATTCACTTCTTTTCTGGAACCTTTATTTTTCAGAAGACGTATCAATTTTATTGAATTGCTGTTCGGACTTATAGTAATAGCAGGTTTATACATTATTTTAAATTTTGAAGGCGGATATACTTTAGGGATAATTTATGCATTAATTGCCTCTTTCTTATCAGTTTTGTTTACGGTTCTTAATGGTTTATATGTTAGAAAACACACGGCTGAAGTGATTTCCTTTTATCAATTGCTGTTTGGCGTTGGTTTTATCACCATTTACGTTTTGTTCACAACAGGCTTCTCCTTTGAACAATTTGCATTAAAATCGTCAGATTTTCTTTATTTGTTTATATTGAGCAGTATTTGTACAGCTTACGCATTCATCGTATCAGTAAAAATAATGAAGCATTTAACACCTTATACCGTCATACTCACGTTGAATTTAGAGCCCGTTTACGGAATCATTTTAGCAGTGCTTATTTTTGGCGAAAAAGAAAAAATGAGCACACAATTTTATGTTGGGGCAACAATAATTTTATTGATTGTTGTGGTCAACGGAATTTTAAAAAATAAAAAAAAGACTATAATTTAACTTTCTAAAATTGATTAGTTGTTATATTTGTAGTTCAACCAAACTTTTAAAATATGGAATATTTAGATTTTGAATTGCCAATTAAAGAATTAGAGGAACAATATAACAAATGTGTTTTAATTGGTGAAGAAAGCGATGTTGATATGACCGAAAGTTGTAAAAACATTGAAAAAAAATTACTAAAGACCAAAACAGATATCTATAAAAACCTGACAGCCTGGCAAAGGGTGCAACTTTCCCGCCATCCCAGCAGGCCTTATACCTTAGACCATATTACTGCGCTTGCCGGAGAAACTTTTATGGAATTGCACGGCGACCGAACATTTAAAGACGACAAAGCAATGGTTGGCGGATTGGGAAAAATAGGAAATCAATCTTTTATGTTTATAGGCCAGCAAAAAGGCTACAACACAAAAACGCGCCAATACAGAAATTTTGGAATGTCGAATCCGGAAGGCTACAGAAAAGCCCTGCGATTAATGAAAATGGCAGAAAAATTTGGGATTCCAGTAGTTACTTTATTAGACACACCTGGCGCTTATCCGGGATTGGAAGCGGAAGAACGTGGCCAAGGTGAAGCCATTGCGCGCAATATTTTTGAAATGACACGTTTAAAAACGCCTATTATTACCGTTGTGATTGGTGAAGGTGCTTCGGGCGGTGCCTTGGGAATTGGTGTTGGAGACCGTGTTTATATGATGGAAAATACGTGGTACAGCGTTATCTCTCCTGAGTCTTGTTCTTCTATTTTATGGAGAAGCTGGGAGCACAAAGAAGAAGCCGCTGAAGCACTGAAATTAACAGCCGAAGACATGAAAAAGCAAAAACTGATTGACGGAATCATTAAAGAACCGCTTGGAGGTGCCCATTTTGACAGAGAAACCGCATTTATAGAAGTTGAAAAAACCATTCTGAAAGCTTTTGATGAATTAAAAAAGCTATCGCCTAAAGACCTCGTAAAAAAACGCATGGAAAAATACGCAGAAATGGGTGTTTTTAAAGGGTAGCTTTTTTATTTGTTATACGTTATTGGTTATATGTTATTGGTTATGATTTGTTGGTTTCAAGTTTTAACAAATA
>CAZBGP010000039.1:6494-21757 GCA_964491495.1 uncultured Lutibacter sp.
GTTATTGGTTATATGTTATTGGTTATGATTTGTTGGTTTCAAGTTTTAACAAATAACGTTTAACATTTCAACGTTTAACATTTCAGCTTTGGACTTTAAGCTTTAAACTTATAAACTTTGCCATGTATATTCTCTCGCCACAACAAACAGCAAGTGCAGATAAAACAACCATTAAAAACAAAGGCATCACTTCTGTCGATTTAATGGAAACTGCTGCCACAAGTTGCTTTCAGTGGCTGCACAACAAATTGCAGGGTGAAAAAAGAAACATTCATATATTTTGCGGAATCGGAAACAATGGCGGTGACGGTTTGGTGATTGCCCGACATTTACACAAGCATAACTATCGCGTAAATTGTTATGTTGTGAATTTCAGCGACAAGCGAACCGACGAATTTATTGTTAATTATAAACGGCTTACTGAAATTGGTTTAACCCCAATCAAGCTAAACAACGAAAATAATTTTCCTGAAATTGAAGCCAATGACTTGGTGGTTGATGCCATTTTTGGAAACGGGCTTACCAGAAATCCGGAAGGATTCACCAAAAAATTAATCCAATACCTTAACCATAAAAAAGTTTTTGTGTTGGCCATCGACATTCCTTCGGGATTGTTTGGCAATAAATCAGTCACAGATGCAGCTTCAGTATTAAAATCAAGCCATATTCTCACATTTCAAACACCAAAAATGGCTTTTTTGTTGCCTGAAAATAAAGACTTTGTATATACCTGGGAAGTGATTGATATTGGTTTGGATCAAAATTTTATTGAAAGTCTACATCCAAAAACCCATTATACAACACTGGCAGACATTATTCCTTTATACAAAACCCGCAACAAATGGGATCACAAAGGAACTTATGGCCATTCGCTGATGATTGGCGGCAGTTATGGTAAAATGGGAGCTATTACGTTGGCTTCTATAGCAGCCCTGAAAATTGGCAGTGGATTGGTTTCTGCTTATATTCCAAAGTGCGGTTATGCAATTTTACAGGTTTCCGTTCCGGAAGTGATGGTTGAAGTAGATACTGATGATGAATTAACGTATTTCAATTTTAAAACAAATCCTAGCGTTATTGGTATCGGACCCGGAATGGGAACTGCAGAAAAAACAGCGCAAGGTTTTGAAAATTTTATCAAAGACAACAAACTTCCTTTGGTTATTGACGCCGATGCTATTAATTTGCTTTCCAAAAACCAGTTATTGCTGAACTATTTGCCAAAAAACACTGTTTTAACCCCACATCCAAAAGAATTGGAGCGATTGATTGGCGCTTGGAAAAACGATTATGAAAAACTTGAAAAAGTATCGGAATTTTCCAAAAAGCATAGCGTAATTGTGGTCATAAAAGGAGCACATACCGTTGTAATCCAAGATGATGAACGCCATTTTAATTCAACAGGAAATCAGGCATTGGCCACTGGCGGAAGCGGTGATGTGTTGACGGGAATGATTACAGGATTGATTGCCCAAGGTTATGGGCCAGTAAATGCGGCACTTTTGGGCGTTTACCTCCACGGAAAAACTGCTGAAATTGCTTTACCTGTAACTGGTTATGAAACTTTTAGCGCGACCACTATTTTTGACTATTTGGCAACTGCAATTTTAGAAGTAGCCAGCAAAAAAGAAGCGTAAAAAAAGCCCGAAAAACGGGCTCATTACTAAAATATTTTACAGGTTTTTAATATTTGTAAACCATCGCGTTTATATTCATTCCTGCTCCTACGGAAGCCATCAATATCACGTCTCCTTTTTGAAGACTGTGAGGTTTTAGGTTTCCGTGTTTAATTAAATCATATAAGGTGATTACAGTGGCCACAGAACTATTTCCTAAGGTATGGATGCTCATCGGCATCACGGCTTCCGGAATATCCGTCTTATACAATCTGTAAAATCGTTTGATGATGGCCTCATCCATTTTTTCATTGGCCTGATGAATTAATATTTTTTTGACGTCCAAAATATCAAAACCACTTTTATCCAATGCCGCTTTCATGGCCGTTGGAACAAAATTTAATCCAAATTCATATATTTTTCTGCCATACATTTTTATATAACGTATATGATCATCATCAGTTTTATCGAATGATTTTCCGAAAAACAGGTAAAAGCATTCTTCTAAAGTATAGGTTTGGGCGGCATAACTTAAAATTCCTGTTTTAGTGGTGCTTTCTAACGCCTCAACCACACAAGCGCCGGCGCCATCAGAATAAATCATGGAATCGCGGTCGTGGTCATCCAAAACTCTTGAAAGTGTTTCTGTGCCTACCACCAAACATTTTTTTGCCATTCCTGATTTTATATAAGCTTCCGCTTGAATCATTCCCTGAATCCATCCCGGACAACCGAAAAGAATGTCGTAAGCCACACAATTAGGATTTTTTATTCCCAATCGGTGTTTTACCCTTGAAGCCAAACTTGGCAACATATCGCTTTGAGTAGCACCGCTTTTTACATCTCCAAAATTATGCGCCAAAATTATATAATCCAACGTTTCCTGATCAATTTCAGCGTCTGTAATCGCTTTTTCGGCGGCAAAAAATGCCAAATCTGACGAATTTAATTCCGGACTTGCATAGCGTCTTTCTTCAATGCCCGTAATCGACTTAAATTTTTCAATCACTACATCATTTTCATAGCCAAAAGGTGTACCGTCATCATTTAAAAATTGATTGGTTAAAAAGTCTGAATTTCTTTTAACGACTGTAGGAATATAGCTTCCTGTTCCTGTAATTACTGAATTTATTGCCATTATCATTATTTAAAATGTAAATATAACAAGTTTTTTTATTGCTTGTCCAATTCCGCTATTTTAATTTGCATCACTGTTGCAATGGAAAGTGCGCGTGATTTAGCCGCATGGGCAATTTCACCGAAAAAATGTTTATCAACAGTGTTATTGAAATGCAAAAGCCATTGCTTAAAATGTTCGCTTTTAAAAGGTTTTTTTGGCTGTAATTCTAAGTGAGGCCGCATCGCATTTTTTTGATAGGTTCCTGAAAAAAATAGGATATTGTCCCAAAAATCGACCAAGGTTTGTAAATGTTCGGCTAACAGCTCAGGATTGGAGAATTCATCAAAAAAATGATGCATTAAATTATCATTCATTAATTTTACGTAAAAATCTTTTACCAGCAAGTAAATATCCTCACGATTTTCAATATCCTGTTTCATTCAATTTTTATAAAAATGTTTTATCGAAAGCTATTGGAAGTAAATCCAATACTGAATTGGTTTTAATAATTTCACCTTCTTCGCCCATAAAATAAACTTCAATCTTTTCTTTTTGTTTAATTTCATATTCGGACAAGGTTTGCCTGCAAGCACCGCAAGGCGCAACAGGTTCTTTAAGAATTTGGGAGGAAGAACTTGCCGAAATGGCCAGCTTCAATATTTTTTTATTGGGAAATTCCGAAGAAACTTTCCAAATGGCAACTCGCTCGGCACACATCCCAGAAGGATAGGCGGCGTTTTCCTGATTGTTTCCTGTGATCATTGTTCCGTCTTCTAAAAGGAAGGCAGCGCCAACTTTAAACTTAGAATAAGGTGCGTAGGCATTTTGTTTGGCTTCAATGGCTTTATTCATCAAACCTTTTACGATGGTTGGCAATTCGTCAATGGAATCAAAAATGGTAATCTGGGTTTTAAGTTCAATTTTCTTCATCAAAAATTTTGGTTCTGGCTATTGGTTAGTTGCTTAATATGAATTTCCAAAATCAAATGACAAGGAGAATCGCAGTGTGTTTTCAAGTGGGTTTTTTATTTCTGAAGCATTAAATAAATAGGAAATATCGAGTTTAGAACTTTTAAATTTAAAGCCGGTACCAAGTGTAAAATATTTACGTGATCCTTTTAAATCATTTTCATTAAAATACCCTGCTCGTAAAGCAAAAGCATTGTCGTACATATATTCTGCACCCAATCCCCAGGTAACTTCTTTAAGTTCTTCACTAAATCCGCCCGGCGCATCATTAAATGATTTAAAAATACCGTTAATAAAATTCACATCTTCTTGAATATATGGAGCTTGCCCATCATCATTAACAGAAATACTTGGTGTTGGAACCAATAATTTATTAAATTCCAAATTGATGCTTACGTTGTTGCTTCTGTCTAAAATAAAATCAAATCCGCCCCCAAGTTTTAAATTTGTTGGGATATAGTTTTCCTGACCGTCATTAGAATAAGAAACTTTTGGGCCGATATTAGAAACATTGAAACCACCTCTCCAAATACCATTAATGTTGCCATAACGCTGTTCTCTGGATTCATAATACCCCGAAACATCAACGGAAAAAGTATTTACCGGATTTATGGTAGAATTTGCGGATTCAATACCCAAATCGGAACGGATATAGCGCAAAGTTACGCCCATCGAGTAGGTTTCACTCAGTTTTAATGCATAAGAACCATCAACAGAAAACTCATTTAGTTTTTCAGTTCCTTCAGGTGTTCCATTGATATCTGTTAAATCTATCTGACCTAAATTGAAATATTTTAAACTTCCTGCCCAAGCACTTCTGTCATCTATTTTATTGGCAAACGAAAAACCGCCTAAAAAAACGTCGTTTGTCAATTCGCGCAACCAAGGCGTATAAACAATACCCACCATAAATTGCGAATCCATAAATGCAAATTTTGAAGCGTTCCAATGTTGTGAATAAGCATCGGGTGAAGTAGCAACGCCAACATCCCCCATACCGCCAGCGCGTGCATCTGGAGCTATCAATAAAAATGGAGCAGCTGTGGTGATAGGATTGGGATTTTCCTGCGCATACGTTTTTAAAACAACCATAAAAACCATCAATGTCAATCCTAGTAACTTTCTCATCAATTAAATATTTTTAAAGGAACAAATATCTTATTTTTTATCGAAGTATCCCTGTTTTTCGGTCTTTTATAAATAATTGCTTACATATCCTATATAAGATTCAAAAATACTTTCTAAGTTTAGGTCAAAATATTTAATTTCTAAACCTAAAAATCACTTATATCTTCAACAAAAAAACGTTATTTTAATCATATTATTGTGGGCACTAATACTTTTAAAACAGTCCGTTTTAGGAACATATTTTATCAAATAAACTTCAATTGGGATGCTTAGTTTTTTAAGTTGATTTACAATTTTATAAAGATTTGATATTGAATTAATTAGAAAAATAATTCGGACTTAATTGCCAACAAAACTTTTTTATTAAAGCATTAAGTATCGTTTCTGTTAATTGATAAATTATTTTGCTTTACAAAAAAAAGTAAATTTTTCAAAAAATATAGTAATTTAAACCAAAAAAAATATATAAAAAATTATGCCGGGTAATTCCCTTCTTTTAAAAAATAGCTGTATCATTGAAATATATTACAACATTTCGCATACTAAAGATTGAAAACTGCCGTTAGTAAAAACGTAGCTAATATTTATTAATATTATTTCTTGCAAAAAAATTAATTTAATGTAAATTGCGGGAAATTTTAACCCTAACCAATTTGAAATGAACTTAAAAAATCTAAATAACATATATAAGTTAATCTTATTAACTATTACTGTTGTTTTCTTTGTGAGTTGCCATAATAGAAATCCAAGAAATAACGTATCACTTACCGGTTGGAGTTCAAAAGACAAGAAAGCTGGTGGTTTTGCGGGAGACACAAAATATAAAGGACAGGAAGCGCCTCCCGGCATGGTGTTGATAGAAGGCGGTACTTTTACCATGGGACATGTACAGGATGATGTACTGTTTGACTGGAATACGACACCTGTACAACAGCAAGTGCGTTCATTTTATATGGATGAAACTGAGGTAACAAACTCCGAATATATATTTTATTTAGATTGGATGGAAAAAGTTTTTCCTCCGAGGGACCCAAACTACGAACATATTTATAATTCTGCAGTTCCAGATACTTTAGTTTGGCGAGATGTTTTGGGATTGAACGAGCAATTGACTGAAAATTATTTAAGACATCCAGGTTATGCAGATTATCCGGTTATTGGTGTTAGCTGGATTCAATCCACTCAATACTGTAAATGGAGAACCGATAGGGTGAATGAAAAAATATTAATGGATAGGGGCATTCTAAAACCGCTTTTCAGATTGGATTCATTAGAGGTTAAAGGACAAAATAATTTTAACACAGATACCTACTTAAACAATCCATACAATCTTTTTGATGGAGATTCTTCTATCTACAAAAGGGGATTGCCAACCAATAAACAACTTAAAAAAGGAGAACCCAAACCTTCAAGAGGTTCTTTTACGGGCAGACAAGTTAAAGTTTCTGACGGAATATTAAGTTCAAGATTTAGGCTTCCTACAGAAGCCGAGTGGGAATTTGCGGCTAAGGCTGTTGTTGAAGATCGTGAATACAACAATACCCGAGGAAGAAAAAAATATGCCTGGAAAGGAAAATATACCCGTAACAAATCAAAAAAATATAAAGGAGACCAATTGGCTAACTTTAAACAAGGAAAAGGAGATTACAGCGGTGTTCCGGGCTGGAGTAATGATGGCGCAGACATTACCATTCAAGTCAAATCTTATGAACCAAATGCCTTCGGTTTGTACGATATGTCGGGCAATGTTGCGGAATGGGTAGCGGATGTTTATCGACCAATTATCGACAATGAAGCAAACGACTTTAACTATTTCAGGGGTAATATTTTTACTAAAAAAATGATTGATTCTGAAGGAAATGTGGTGATCGCTAATGACCTGTCTGTACAATATGACACCTTAGAAAACGGACGGATAATGCCAAAAGAATTACCCGGAAGCGTTAAATTCCAGCCAGTTACCAAACGCGATGCTTATATGAGAAATAATTATGAAAAAGCATATAATGTAGACATAAAAGATGGTGATTTGGCTTCAACAAAAATGTACAATAAAAATGAGGACGAATTGGAAACCAAACCTCGTATGTACAATTCACCTGTAAAACCTCGAGTTATAGGCGAAAGCGGTTTGTTGATGCAAGAATATGATGTTGAAAAAAGAACAACTTTAATTAGTGATATATCTCGTGTTTACAAAGGCGGTTCCTGGAAAGATATGGAATATTGGTTAGATCCATCGCAACGCAGGTATTTGCCAGAGTATATGGCAACAAATTTTATTGGTTTTAGATGCGCTTCTGACAGAATTGGACCTATGACCTATAAAAAAAGAAAACCAACAACAACAAAAGTTAGGTATTAATACTATTTAAAAAATAAACCCAAGCCTCACTGAAATTTCAGTGAGGCTTTTTTATATTTAACCCATGAATATTGCACAATTATATCAGTTTTACAGAGAAACTTATTTGGTGGATACGGACACGCGTAAAATAAGAAAAGGAGCCATCTTTTTTGCCCTGAAAGGCGATAATTTCAATGGCAATGAATTTGCTGAAGAAGCGCTAAAAAATGGCGCAAATTATGTTGTTATTGATGAAGAAAAATACAAAACTGATTCAAAGACCATCTTGGTTGAAAATGTTCTGGAAACACTTCAAAAGCTGGCGAATTTTCACAGAAAGCAACTTTCCATACCTATTATTTCTTTAACAGGAAGCAACGGCAAAACCACCACTAAAGAATTGATCAACGCAGTTTTGTCTAAAAAATATGTAACAACCGCAACCACAGGCAATTTAAACAACCATATTGGCGTGCCAATTACCTTGTTATCAATGACACCAAAAACAGAAATTGGAATTGTTGAAATGGGTGCAAATCATTTAAAGGAAATTGAATTTTTATGCAAAATAGCGGAACCGACTTATGGCTTAATCACTAATTTTGGAAAAGCGCATTTAGAAGGATTTGGAAGCGTTGAAGGAGTTATTAAAGCAAAGTCGGAATTGTATGATTTTTTAAGATTAAACAAAGGAACTGTTTTTATTAATACCGATGATGAACTTCAGGTAAAACAAGCTGCCGGAATCAACACTGTTGAATTTAGCAACAATTCCATTAAATTTTTGGAAGCGAATCCGTTCGTAAAAGTGGAGTTCAAAAATACCTTGATTGAAAGCAATCTTATCGGAAAATACAATTATAACAACATTGCTGTTGCTGTTTCCGTTGGCAATTATCTTGATATTTCAGAAACCGACATTAAAATTGCCATTGAAAATTATATTCCGGTAAATAACCGTTCGCAACTCATTCAAAAAGGCAGCAATAAAATAATTTTAGATGCCTATAATGCAAATCCGAGTAGTATGCAGGCTGCGCTTGAAAATTTCGCCCAGTTAAAAGATGAAAATAAAGTGGTTTTTTTAGGTGATATGTTTGAATTGGGAAAGGACAGCAAAATGGAACATGAAAAAATAGCCAATTTGGTGGCTTCCTGTAATTTTTCAAAAGTTTTCTTAATAGGAAAAGCATTTTCCGCAACAGGTGCAAAAAATGCTTTTGTTTCTGAAAGCTATGAATCTTTCAAAAATTCAACTAATTATTCAAACATTAACAATGCCACAATCCTTATAAAAGGATCTCGTGGTATGGCTTTAGAAAGATTGTTAGACCTTCTCTAATTTTATTTTTTCTCTATGATATTCAATTAAACCATCTATTGGCCGTCTAATAATTTTACCAATTTCAACCATATAATATCTTGCCACATCATTGATGATATCCTGGGAAAAGAAAGCAATAGACCCAACAAAATGAACAGGAACATCAGCCGATTCCTGATAAGGCAATATTCTGTTAACAAAAAATTCCTTCATACCTTTTTGCAGCACTTTATTAAAATAAGGCGTGCGTTCATTTTTAAAAATGAATTCGGCAAAATGTGCCAAATAGGCATTCGGATTTTCTTCTTTATAAATATTTCTTTTGATCACATCGGCATCCAAATCAAATTGCGCTTCAAAGAGTTTAGCAATCGATTTTGGCATTTTATCATAATAATAATCCCGTATTAATTTTTTACCGAAATAATTGCCGCTGGCTTCATCCATTAAAATATAACCCAATGAAGGAACCCTGACATCCACAGTTTTCCCGTCAAAATAACAGCTGTTTGATCCTGTTCCCAAAATACAAACTATTCCGGGTTTTTCGGTTACGGCATAAACTGCTGCGTAGGTATCTTCTTTTACAACAATTTCAGCATTTTTAAAAAATGATTCAAATATAGACTTCAAAAGCGATGTCAATCTCTCTGTTCCACATCCGGCACCATAAAAATATACCTCAGTCACTTTGTCTTTGTAACTTGTGATATCTTCATTGGAATGAATCCTGGTTTTCAAAAAATCAGCAGACAATATCTCTGGATTTAATCCTTCGGTTCTTGTTTTAAATACCTGATTTCCAGATTTATCCAGTAAAATCCAGTCCGCCTTTGTTGAACCTCCATCTGCTATTAGAATCATTTTTTATTTTTTTAAACTTGTTATTTCTTATTTAACTGAATGAATATATTCAGCCAAATCAACTAGTTTTGTTGAGTAGCCAAATTCATTGTCATACCAAGCCACTAATTTAAAGAAATTATCGTTCAAAGCAATACTTGCTTCAGCATCAAAAACACTTGTTCTAGGTTCTGATACAAAATCCTGTGAAACTACAGCTTCATCAGTATATCCTAAAATACCTTTTAATTCGTTTTCTGAAGCTGATTTTAATGCCGCTTTCACTTCGTCCATCGTCGCCGATTTTTCAGTTCTTACAGTTAAATCTACAACTGATACATCAGCAGTTGGTATTCTAAAAGACATTCCGGTAAGTTTTCCGTTCAATTCAGGGATTACTTTTCCGACAGCTTTTGCTGCACCTGTTGATGAAGGAATGATATTGATTAAGGCACTTCTTCCGCCTCTCCAGTCTTTTTTTGAAGGACCGTCAACAGTTAATTGTGTTGCAGTTGTAGCGTGTATGGTGGTCATTAATCCTTCAACAATTCCAAAATTATCATTGATTACTTTGGCTAAAGGTGCCAAACAGTTGGTGGTACAAGATGCGTTTGAAACGATGGTGTTTGCTGCGGTAATTTTTTTGTGGTTTACACCCATCACAAACATTGGTGCATCAGCAGATGGTGCTGAAATGGCCACTTTTTTAGCGCCTGCTGTAATGTGTTTTTGAGCACCTTCCAAACTTGTAAATATTCCTGTACAGTCTAAAACAATCTCTGCTCCTACTTCACCCCATTTTAAATCTTCAGGATTGCGTTCGGCAGTAATTCTGATTTCTTTTCCGTTAACAACTAAATTTCCGTTTTTTACTTCAACATCACCATCAAATCTGCCGTGAACTGAATCATATTTTAATAGATAAGCCAAATGATCTACATCCAACAAATCATTTATTCCTACCACTTCTACATTAGGTCTTGCCACCGCTACTCTAAAAGCAATTCTTCCTATTCTTCCAAACCCGTTAATTCCTATTTTAATTTTTGACATAATCTATTGTTTTAATTTATTATACTAATTTTTATATTGAAGTTATTTCAGCAACTTTAAGTAATTCTTTATTAATTTCATTGTTCATTTTTATGGCTTTATCCAAATCAACTTTAGATATTTGATTGTTTGTAATTCCAACCATAATTCCTGTTGATTTGTCCAATAAAGCTTCAACGGCTGCAACACCTAATCTGCTAGCCAAAACCCTGTCATAACAACTTGGAGAACCTCCGCGCTGCATATGCCCTAAAACCGACACTCTGATATCGTAATAAGGAAAATTTTCATTGATATAATCGGCCAGTTCAAATACGCTTTTTCCTATTTTATCGCCTTCGGAAACCACAACAATACTGCTTGTTTTTCCTTTTTCTTTACTTTTTTTAAGAGACTCTACCAACCTGTCCAATCCCATATCTTGTTCCGGAATCAAAATTTCTTCGGCCCCTGCACCTATTCCTGAATTTAAAGCAATAAAGCCTGCATCACGTCCCATCACTTCAATAAAAAACAATCTGTTGTGGGAACTTGCGGTATCACGTATTTTATCAATTGCTTCAACCACTGTGTTCAGCGCAGTATCATAACCGATTGTGTTGTCTGTTCCGTAAATATCATTATCAATAGTGCCAGGAATTCCGACAATTGGAAAGTTAAACTCTTCTATAAACCGTAAACCTCCTGTAAAAGTTCCGTCACCGCCAATAACTATCAAAGCGCCAATACCGGCTTCTTTTAAACTTTTATGGGCTTTTACCCTTCCTTCTGTAGTTCTAAATTCATTGGAACGTGCAGATTTTAAAATAGTGCCTCCTTTGTTGATAATATTGCTGACATGGCGTGCAGAAAGCAATTCGAAATCACCTTCAATCAAACCTTGATATCCTCTGTAAACGCCAACGCACTCAATTCTATAATAAGTGCAGGCTCTTACAACGGCTCTAATCGCAGCATTCATACCGGGCGCGTCGCCTCCTGAGGTTAAAACTGCTATCTTTTTTATTGGTTCATTCATGGGTTAAAAATATTACTACAAAGTTACTTTTAAATGCGTTTTTAGCCTACAAAACTGCTTAATATTCACTATAACGATTTCGTTGCATAAAGCAAGATAAGGAGCTTAAATTAAACTCCTTATCTTTTTTTAATTGTTATGCGTTATTCGTTAAATTTTGGTGTTGATTTTGCTTCTAAAACTGTTCAATTCATAAAGCAAAATTCATCTAATTGTCTTGGACTTTGAAAATATAAGAAGCTAAAGGACCAAGTTTAAATTTGATAGTGCCTTCGCCATTTTCAATTTTTAAATCGGTCTTTTGTGTTCCGTATAATTGGTCAATTAAAATAAATTTGTCAGCATTTAAATTCCACGAGGTTATAATTTCTTTTGGCAATTTCAATTCCAGATCATAGCTTTCTTTGGCATCAAAATTTGAAATAATAATCAATTTTTCATCATTTGACCATCTCACAAAAGAAAATAAACGATGGTTATAATTATTTAATTGGGTTCTGTTGAAACTGTGAATTTCTTGATAATTACCCATTAAAGCATCACTATTAACAGTGAAATTCAGCAATCGTTTGTAAAAATCACGCAGTTCTTTTTGTTCAGCAGTTAATTGGCCACTATCAAATTTCCCGTTATTCATCCATTTTTGGTGATTTGGCACGCCTACATAATCAAAAATTGAGGTGCGTGTTGGCATTCCGAATCCTGCATTTTCATTTCCTGGCTCACCAACTTCCTGACCGAAATAAACCATCGTAGGCGCTGTGCTGATTGTTGCAGAAACCACCATTGCCGGTTTTCCCAATGCTGCAGCTCCCGCAAAACCACTGCTTGCAATACGCTGCTCATCATGGTTTTCTAAAAAGTGCAACATATTGTGCTCAATATCGGACAAATCACTTTGGATTTTAGGTAAATTATCGGTTAATCCACGACCTTGAACAATATTTTTAATGGTATCATATAAAGCAACTTTATCGTATAAATAATCCATTTTTCCGCGATGTAAATAATCTCTGTATAAGGCCGGATTGTATACTTCAGCCAAAATAAAAGCATCCGGATTTTTCATTTTAATGGCTGAATTCATATAACTCCAAAATTCAACAGGTACCATTTCGGCCATATCATAACGGAATCCGTCAACACCTTTATCAACCCAATATAAGGCGATATCCCTAAATTTCTTCCAGGAATCTGGGACAATTTTACCCTCCCAAAATGCAAAATGTGCTTTATAATCTTTAGAAGTAAATTCCGCAGGCAATTCTTCAAAATCTTTGCTGCCATCCGGTTTAATTCCATAGTTTATTTTTACGGTTTCGTACCAGTCATTTGCATCAGGCTGTACCAAACGCGACCCGTTTCCTGTCCATTTTGCGGGCTTTTCTTCAAATTTACCATCAGAAAGCGGATGAATTTCCCCACCCAATGGTGTGTAATTATTTTGCCATTTCGGTACAATAAAATCCTGTCCGGTAACATAATAAAAATTATTATTTTTATCATACTCAACATTTTTATTGTCGTTTGCACCAAAATCACTTACCCCTTCAGGATTGGTCATTCCTTTATATCCGCGCGCTATATGATTTGGCACAATGTCAATCAACACTTTCATTCCAATGCGATGTGTACGGTCTATCAAAGCTTCAAATTCCTCCAATCGTTTTGCTGGATCAACCGCCAAATCCGGATTAACATTGTAATAATCCTTAATGGCATAAGGAGATCCTGCCCTGCCTTTTACAACATCGGGATCGTCGTTGGAGATGCCATATTTGGTGTAATCAGTAATCGTAGCGTGATGTAAAACACCCGTATACCAAATATGCGTAACGCCAAGGTCTTTTATTTCCTTAAGGGCATTATCCGTAAAATCGTTGAACTTTCCTACACCATTTTCCTCAATAGTTCCCCAGGGTTTATTGGTGGTATTTGTATTTCCAAATAGCCTTGTAAATACCTGATAAACCACTTTCTTTTGTTCCTTTCCTTTTACCTCCGATTCCTGCACGCTATTTTTGGGATTACAATTAATAAAAACTGCCAATACAATTAATAAAAGACTATAATAAACTTTTTTCATCTTACTTATTTTTTTATGATACTGATGGCAAATCCGCCTCCCGGAGCCAATTTAACTTTTAGATTTGATTGATTGTTGATTTCAATTTTTCTGATGTTGATGGAAGTCGGATTCTTATCCCAATGTGCATTTTCTCCATCTTCATAAATAATGGCTTCATAGGTTAAATCCGAACTTAAAAAATCAAAATTGATTTCCATTTCCCTTGCATTTTCATCCGTAATTCCGCCCACAAACCAATTGTTGGTATTTCTTTCTTTTCTGGCAATGGTCACAAAATCAGCAATTTCACCATTCAAAACTTTGGTGGTTTGCCAGTCGAAGCCAACATCTTTTATAAATTGAAAAGCCGGATTTCCTTCATAATTTTCGATTAAATCGGCAGCCATTTGCACCGGACTGTAAATAACAACGTACAATGCCAATTGTTGGGCAATGGTGGTATTGACCTGATTGTCTTTTTTCCACTTATCAAATTTAATGTCGAAAATTCCCGGTGTATAATCAATTGGCCCAGCCAACATTGCGGTAAATGCCACAACGGGTAAATGTTCCGGAGGATTCCCGCCATCAGTAGCCCAAGCGTTAAATTCTTGTCCGCGCAAACCTTCACGAGCAATAGTGTTTGGATATGTTCTTCGCAAACCTGTGTCTTTAATTGGTTCGTGGGCATTGATGGCAACCTGATATTTTGCCGCTTTAATCACCGAATTGTTATAGTGATTCACCATAAATTGTCCGTGATGGTATTCCCCTAAAGGCATCAACTTGCCAACATAACCAGATTTTACGGTATGAATTCCCAAACTTTGCATTAAAGCGTAAGCGGTATCTTGTTGTTTTATGTAATTTTCAACATTACCAAAAGTTTCATGATGCATAATAATTTCCACGCCTTTTTCTTTTCCATAACGCACAACTTCTTTAAGATCATAATCGGGATATGAGGTCACATAATCAAAACCGCCCTCATTAGGATCCCAGCCGTTATTCCATCCTTCAACCAAAACAGCACCAATATTATTTTTTGCCGAAAAATCTATAAATGCTTTTGTATTTTCAGTAGTTGCCCCGTGTTTGCCTGAAGCCATTCCCCAAGTGGATTTACCCAAATGCAATTCCCACCAAATGCCGGTATATTTTGTAGGTTTAAACCATGAAACATCACCTAATTTATTAGGTTCATTCAAATTAAGGATCAAACGTGATTCAATTAAATCACCGGCTTTCTCTGCAATTTGAAGCGTTCTCCAAGGTGTATGAAAAGGAACTGCTCTTTTTACTTTATAATCGTTGTTTTCTGATCCAACCAATTCACTTGTCATCGCCAAATTTTCATTATCAATTTTTAAGGTCATTGCCGAATAATCCATCAAACTTGCTTCGTGAAAACTCAAATACAATCCTTCAGAAGTTTTCATGGTTACTGGTGTATTTACCGCATTTTCGGGAATGTGGGTTTTTGATAAATTTGGATGATTTGCTTTTGCAAGTGCATCAATTTCACTAAATTTTGAAGTTGTGTACAAATGTTCATATAAATCCCAATCGCCGGGAGTCCACCAAACGGTATGATTTCCTGCTAAATTAAACTGAGTATTTTCGTCGGTAATTAGCACTTCGGAAAGATTTTCTTGTTCAGGGAACTCATATCGAAATCCCAGTCCGTCATTATAAACCCTGAAAACAATAATCAGTTTTCGCTTTAAATCCGCTTTTTCCTTAAGCTCAATTTTTAGTTCCTTATAATTATTTTCAA
>CAZBGP010000040.1:0-4157 GCA_964491495.1 uncultured Lutibacter sp.
GGCGTTTCAAAAAAATTGGTCGCTTTTGAAGTTATTGAAAAAGCAGTTCCGCGTCACGATTACGAAATTGTGAATGAAGCAAGTGAAAATATTGGTGTTGTAACATCGGGAACTATGAGTCCGTCACTTAAAAAAGGCATTGGAATGGGATACGTGAAAACGGCCTATGCAAAGCTTGGCACAGAAATTTTTATTCAAATCAGAAATAAAGCAATTCCTGCCGTAGTGGTAAAATTGCCATTTTATAAAGGTTAAAAGTTTCCGGGAATTTTACCCTGAACGCCTTCATAAAATTTATGAAAGAAGTTAAAGTCGTTTTCCATATCAGCAGTTAAATAGTAAGGTTCAGCGACTTTAATTTCTTTGTTTTTAAAATCAAAAGAAATCATCACAACAGGCACATTTGCTCCTTTGGCAATGTAATAAAATCCTGTTTTCCAGACTTCAGTCTTTTTTCTGGTGCCTTCGGGCGACATTGTTAAAATGAAATTTTCCTGAGAATTAAAGATATTTACAATGGCTTCTACCTTGTTGTTGCTGGTGCTTCTTTCAATGGGCGTTCCTCCAAGCCATCTGAATATAAATCCGAAAGGCGGCTTAAATAAAGATGCTTTTCCGATATAATTTGCCGGCAAACCTTCTGCATATTTAATAAAAACACCCAAAGGAAAGTCTTGCCAATGCGTGTGCGGCGCCGCAATAATCACATATTTTTTTAAATATTTTGGGAAACTTCCAATCACTTTCCATCTAAAAATGGTGTACAAAATAAAACGGGCAAAAATTTTCATATTGTTGTTGATAACTCGGTTTCTATTTTTCAAATACCGGTTCGGACGCAAATATAAAATTCTTACTTTTATAAACTAATATTTATCTAAAAATTGTAATGACTGATTTTATATTTTACGTAATAATTGCCTTGGTGTTTTTAGCAATTGGCTTTATAATCGGCAAATTATTAACCAAAAATACTTCTGAAAAAGTGACTTCTGAGCTGGAAGTAAGAAATAAACTATTGCTTGAAGAAAAACAACTTAATGAATTAAATGTTAATAAGTTGATTCAAGAAAAAAATAGCTTGAATGAAGAAAAGCATCAGATAGACATTCGGTTGGCGCAGAAGGTTTCTGAGTTTAATAACCTGGAAGAAAAGCTACAGGAAAATAAGGCTGAAGTTGAAAAATTACAGGAAAAATTCAGCAAAGAATTTGAAATATTGGCCAGTAAAATATTGGAGGAGAAATCGGTTAAATTCACGGAGCAAAATAAAGAAAACCTAAAAAATATTTTAAGTCCGCTACAGGAAAAAATCCAGACTTTTGAGCGAAAAGTGGAAGATACGCACAAAGAAAGCATTGATTACCACGCCGCTTTACGTCAGCAAATTCTTGGTTTAAAAGACTTGAACCTGCAAATGAGCAAAGACACCATCAATTTGACAAAAGCGTTGAAAGGCGACAGTAAAATGCAAGGAAACTGGGGTGAATTGGTATTGGAAAGGGTTTTGGAAAAATCTGGATTGGAAAAAGACAGGGAATATTTTGTGCAACAGAGTTTTACCAATGCCGAAGGAAAAAGAATACTTCCCGATGTGGTGATTAACTTACCCGATGGTAAAAAAATGGTGATTGATTCAAAAGTTTCCTTAACCGCTTATGAGCAATTTGTTAATTCTGATGATGATTATGAAAAATCACAATTTTTAAAGGAACACGTAAATTCCTTAAAACGCCATATAGAACAATTGAGCGAAAAGCGCTACGAAGATATTTACAAAATTGAATCGCCAGATTTTGTATTGTTATTTATTCCTATTGAACCTGCATTTGCAGTAGCTTTAAATACCGACAATCAGTTGTACAATAAAGCATTCGAGAGAAATATTGTGATTGTGACGCCCACTACCCTTTTGGCTACGTTGCGCACCATTGATTCTATGTGGAACAATGAAAAACAGCAGCGAAACGCCATAGAAATTGCGCGACAAGCCGGTGCTTTGTACGATAAGTTTGAAGGTTTTATTGCCGATTTAACCAATGTCGGCAAAAAAATGGATGAAGCAAAAGCGGAATATCGAGGCGCTATGAACAAACTTTTTGAAGGAAAAGGGAATTTAATCGTAAGTGTTGAAAAATTGAAGAAAATGGGCGCAAAATCCAAAAAATCATTGCCTCAAAATATTATAGAACGCGCTGAGGATATTGAAGATTTAGAAGAATAGTTAAAAGCAAAAATCCCGCTTAAAGCGGGATTTTTTAATTAATTTTGAATTCTATTTTTTAAGAATTGTATTAAGAACTAAGTCTTTATCAAGTTTTCTGGTGCAAAAATACCATTCTTTGCAATCCATATCTTCTTTTCCGTCCATTCTGTCCTGTGCTGTTCCGCAAGAGCCTGCAGGGCCGATAATAACATCATCTCCTGGCTGCCAATCGGCAGGCGTGGCAACACCAAAAGCATCAGCAGCTTGTAAGGCGATAATTACTCTGTACAATTCATCAAAATTTCTTCCAAGACTTAATGGGTAATAAATAATGGCTCTGATAATTCCTTTAGGATCAATAAAAAACACGGCTCTTACTGCTTGGGTTGCAGCTTCATTTGGCTGAATCATACCGTATTTATTGGCGACATTCATGGTAATGTCTTCAATTAAAGGAAATTTAACTTCCACATTTTTCATTCCTTTATATTCAATTTTATCTTTAATTGAACGTAACCAGGCAATATGGCTGTATAAACCGTCGATTGATAAACCCACCAATTTGCAATTGGCTTTTTCAAATTTGTCTGACATTGTTGCAAACGTCATAAATTCTGAGGTACAAACCGGCGTAAAATCGGCAGGGTGACTGAATAGAATCACCCAATCTCCGGCATAATCGCCAGGGAAATTAATTGGTCCTTGTGTAGTTACTGCTTTAAATTCAGGAGCTTTATCTCCAATTCTTGGCATAGATGTAATTTCTTTTTGTATTTCCATTTTATGATTATTTATAAATTATGTAACAAATTTAGAGTTAATACATAGCGCTTTTTTACAGTTTAATTGATTGTGATAATAGAACTATAAGCACTATTTATAAAATTTGTAATAACCTAAATATGAAACACTTAAAGGTAATAAATAATACCTTAAAATTTGTAACTAAAGTAGCGAATATAAAAAAGAAGCATAAAAAATCCCGCTCAAGGCGGGATTTATATATTTAAAATGCTATTTATTTTGCGAATAACGGCAAGCCCGACATCATATCATTTACTTTTTCAGCAACACTTTCCAAAACGGCTTCATCTTCATAATTAAGAATAACTTCATCAATTAAATCCACAATGGCAATCATATCATTTTCTTTCAAGCCTCTGGTTGTAACGGCTGCAGTTCCAATTCTGATACCTGAGGTTATAAAAGGAGATTTATCATCAAAAGGCACCATATTTTTATTTACAGTAATATCAGCTTTCACCAAGGCATTTTCAGCATCTTTACCACTAATATTTTTGTTTCTTAAATCAATCAGCATCATATGGTTGTCTGTTCCGCCTGAAATAATTTCATAGCCTTTTTTCATAAAAGCAGCAGCCATCGTTGCCGCATTTTTCTTCACCTGAATTTGATATGTTAAAAATTCATCAGTTAAAGCTTCTCCAAATGCAATTGCTTTTGCAGCAATCACGTGCTCTAAAGGTCCGCCTTGATTTCCAGGAAAAACTGCTGAATCAATTAAAGCTGACATTTTTTTCAATGTTCCGTTTTTTAATGTTTGCCCGAACGGATTGTCGAAATCCTTTCCAATCATTATAATTCCGCCACGTGGTCCGCGCAATGTTTTGTGCGTTGTGGTGGTTACAAAATGACAATGAGGAATTGGATCATTTAAAATTCCTTTGGCAATTAATCCAGAAGGATGAGAAATATCGGCCATTAACAAGGCACCAACAGAATCTGCTATTTCCCTGAATCTTTTAAAATCTATATCTCTAGAATACGCAGAAGCGCCCGCAATAATTAAATTTGGTTTTTCTTTGGTGGCAGTTTCCTGAATTTTGTCATAATTTAAAACACCGGTTTCTTTTTCAACACCATAAAAAGACGTTTTATACAATTTCCCTGAAAAATTCACCGGAGAACCGTGTGTTAAATGTCCGCCATG
>CAZBGP010000040.1:4257-21341 GCA_964491495.1 uncultured Lutibacter sp.
GTGGCTTCCATAACTTGTTCACTTACAAAGTTTTCCGAAGCAATTAATTCCAAACCGTTAGTTTGTCTTTCTTTTTCGTCTTGTATTAAATCGAAGATAATTTGATCACGTTGCATTAAATTTGATTTTAAAAGTTAAAATTTCTGCAAAAATAGGAATTTCATTTTGCTTTTAACAATAAACTTCTATATTTGATAAGAAAATAATAACTACTAATAGTTTACATATATGCAAATAGCAGCAAACAATCCAACCCGAAAGTCATGGTTAAATGTAGCAGAAAACTGCGATTTTCCCATTCAAAATATACCTTTTGGCGTTTTTATCACCAAAGATGACATTATAACCATTGGAACCAGAATTGGAGAATACGTCATTGATTTGGGTGCTTTCCATCAATTGGGGTATTTTGAAGGAATTCCGTTAACTGATGATATGTTTATGCAGGATTCCTTAAACGATTTTATTTCCGACGGAAGAAAAACCTGGAGATTGGTAAGAAACAGAATTGCGGAAGTTTTTGATATAAAAAATGCAAGTTTAAGAGACAATTTAAAACATCGGGAAGTCATTATTTTCGATGTCAATGAGATAGAAATGTTGCTGCCCATAAGCGTTGGCGATTATACCGATTTTTATTCCAGTAAAGAGCACGCCACCAATGTTGGCGTGATGTTTAGAGGCGCCGACAATGCGTTGATGCCTAATTGGCTTCATATGCCTATCGGTTATCACGGGCGTGCCTCGTCTGTAGTTGTTTCAGGAACAAAAATTCGCAGGCCATACGGACAAACATTGCCAAACGGTGAAACCCAACCAGTTTTTGGACCAACAAAAGCTTTGGATATGGAACTGGAAACCGCTTTTATTACCACCGATGTAAATAATTTAGGGGAATCAATTTCTGTTGATGAAGCCCAAGACTATATTTTTGGAATGGTTTTATTAAACGACTGGAGCGCCCGAGACATTCAAAAATGGGAATATGTGCCTCTTGGGCCATTTTTGGGAAAAAGTTTTGCCACAACGATGTCACCCTGGATTATTACGATGGATGCTTTGGAACCTTTTAAATGTAGTGGCCCAAAACAAGAAATTACGCCACTTCCCTATTTACAGCAAAAAAGTACGGAAAACAGTTATGACATAAAACTTCAGGCAGCCATTGAAACCGAAAACGGAGATTTAAATTTGTTGACTACATCAAATTTTAACTATTTATACTGGACGATGGCGCAACAATTGGCGCATCATACCAGTAATGGATGTATTGTAAGAGCCGGAGATTTAATGGGCAGCGGCACCATATCGGGTCCGACAAAAAATAGTTATGGTTCTATGTTGGAACTAACCTGGGGAGGGAAAGAGCCTATCACTTTAAAAGACGGAACCTCAAGAGCATTTTTCAACGATAGCGATAATGTCATTATTCGCGGGTATTGTAAAAATGACAAAGTGAGAATCGGTTTTGGTAAATGTACCGGCAAAATAATGCCTGCAATTGCGCCGAAACATATAAAATAACAAATTAAACAATAAAAAAAAGTGGCTGTCTAAATCTAATTGGACAGCCACTTTTTTTGTAATAACTATAAAAATTCAATAATTTTAGTTCTTCAAGAGCTCTTTTATCTTACCAACACTAATGCAATCGTGTGAATCATGATAAATTACCGCTCCATTTTTTATCACCAAAACTTGCGGTGATTGGTGCATCACGTTGAACTTTATTGCAATATCCTGAGACAACGCCCTGTAATTCAATAAATCTAAAAAATACAGATCCATTTCAGTTTCCGGAATGTCGTAATCACTTTCAAAATTTTTAAGCACCATTCTGCTAATGCCACATCTTGTGCTGTGTTTAAAAATTAAAACAGGTTTGTCTGAGGAAATTTTTATGATTGCTGACAATTGTGTTTCATCATTCAAAGGCACCCAATTTATTTTCATATTATTTTCTTCTTTATCGGCACTTTTAAATAAATTATCGAATAATCCCATTTTAATTGTTTTATCTTTAAGTCGGCAAAGCTAATAATTACTTACTTAGGAACTGTAACAAAATAAACTATACATTTTGGCTTGTTCTTTTGCCCTTTTTCTTCGTTGTAAACTCTTTAAATAGCGTAAGCTATTCTCATCATTTACGCCTTAAAAAAGAACAAAATTACTTCGTCAATTCTGCACACTTTATTTCGTTACAGTTCCTTAAAAAGACAAAATGTCCTTTCTTTTTAAATTGTATAAGACAAAATGACTTATTTATGATACTTTATTTAAGTGGAATATTCTTTGAGAACTAAAATTAAATACAATTAAATATAACATTATGGACTTTAATAAATTTACCATAAAAACGCAGGAAGCCGTTCAGCAAGCGCAACAAATAGCGCAAAGTTACGGGCATCAGCAAATTGAAAATTCACACATCTTAAAAGCCATTTTTGAAGTGGATGAAAATGTGGTTCCTTTCATTTTTAAAAAGATAGGATTAAATATCGATTTGCTTAAAAGTTTGATTGATAAAACTTTGGAAAGTTATTCAAAAGTGACCGGTGGTGAGATTTCGTTGTCGGGAAACGCTTCTAAAATGCTTAATACAGCAACTATTGAAGCAAAAAATATGAAGGATGAATATGTTTCCATAGAGCATTTATTGCTGGCGATTTTAAATACAAAAGACACGACTTCCCAAATTTTAAAAGATCAGGGTGTCAATGAAAAAAACTTAAAATCGGCTATTTCAGAGTTGCGCAAAGGAAGCACGGTAACTTCCCAAAGCGCTGAAGAAACTTACAACGCACTTAATAAATATGGACGTAATTTAAATCAGTTGGCAAATGACGGAAAATTAGATCCCGTTATTGGCCGTGATGAAGAAATTAGAAGAATTCTTCAAATTTTATCGCGAAGAACAAAAAACAATCCGATGCTTGTTGGAGAACCCGGAACCGGAAAAACTGCCATTGCCGAAGGATTGGCGCACAGAATTGTGAAAGGCGACATACCTGAGAATTTAAAGGGAAAACAGGTTTATTCCTTGGATATGGGCGCCCTCATTGCCGGTGCAAAATATAAAGGAGAATTTGAAGAACGATTGAAATCGGTCATCAAAGAAGTTACATCTGCCAATGGAGAAATTATTTTGTTTATTGATGAAATTCACACCTTGGTTGGTGCCGGTGGCGGGCAAGGTGCTATGGATGCCGCAAATATTTTAAAACCTGCCTTGGCAAGGGGCGAATTGCGGGCAATAGGTGCAACAACACTTGATGAATACCAAAAATATTTTGAAAAAGACAAAGCGCTGGAACGCCGGTTTCAAAAAGTAACGGTTGATGAGCCTGATACGGAAAGCGCTATTTCAATTTTGCGTGGTATTAAGGAAAAATATGAGAACCATCATAAAGTGCAGATTAAAGATGATGCCATCATTGCTGCTGTAGAACTTTCGCAACGCTATATTTCTAACCGATTTTTACCTGACAAAGCCATCGATTTAATGGATGAAGCGGCTGCAAAATTGCGTATGGAAATAAATTCAAAACCTGAGGAATTGGATGTTTTGGACCGTAAAATAATGCAGATTGAAATTGAAATTGAAGCCATTAAACGCGAAAAAGATGAAAAAAAATTAGCCAGTCTGAAAGAAGAAGTTGCCAATTTGAAAGAGAAACGTAACGAAATCAATGCTAAATGGGTAAGTGAAAAAGAATTGGTTGATAAAGCTCAGGCAAGCAAAGAAGCCATTGAAAATTATAAATTGGAAGCTGAACGTGCCGAACGTGAAGGCGATTATGGAAAAGTTGCTGAAATTCGCTATGGTAAAATTAAAGAAGAACAGGATACTTTAGAAAAACTTCAAAAAGAATTGGCTAAAAATCAGGATTCCTCTTTAATTAAAGAAGAAGTGACCCGCGACGATATCGCTGAAATTGTGGCCAAATGGACCGGAATTCCTGTTACAAAAATGTTACAGAGCGAACGGGAAAAATTATTGCATTTAGAAGATGAATTGCATGAAAGGGTTGTTGGCCAAGAAGAGGCCATCAGCGCCGTTGCCGATGCTGTAAGACGTTCCAGGGCCGGATTGCAGGACGTGAAAAAACCACTGGGAACTTTCTTGTTTTTAGGCACAACCGGAGTAGGTAAAACGGAATTGGCAAAAGCATTGGCGGAATATTTATTCGATTCTGAAAATTCATTAACCAGAATTGATATGAGCGAATATCAAGAACGCCACGCGGTAAGCCGTTTGGTAGGTGCGCCTCCGGGATATGTTGGCTATGAAGAAGGCGGACAATTAACCGAAGCGGTCAGAAGAAAACCTTATTCCGTAATTTTATTGGATGAAATTGAAAAAGCGCATCCAGATACCTTTAATATTTTATTGCAGGTGTTGGATGAAGGAAGGTTAACGGACAATAAAGGCCGGGTTGCCGATTTTAAGAACACCATTATTATTATGACTTCGAATATGGGCGCACATATAATTCAGGAAAGATTTGAAAAAATGGATATGAACAAACGCGACAGCATTACGGAGGCCACTAAAGCAGAAGTATTGGTTTTGTTAAAAGAAACTATCAGACCTGAATTTTTAAACAGAATTGATGAAATCATTATGTTTACGCCTTTAAATGAAAAAGAAATTAAACAAATTGTTAAAATCCAGTTGGATGCATTGGCTAAAATGTTGCTGACAAAAGATATTCATATCGAATTTTCTGAAGACGTGATTGAAGCGCTGGCAAACAAAGGTTATGATCCGCAATTTGGTGCAAGACCCGTAAAACGAGTGATTCAAAAAGAAGTATTGAATGAATTGTCCAAGGAAATTTTGGCTAATAAAATAACACCAGACAGCCATATATTGCTGGATGCTTTTGATGATAAAATTGTGTTTAGAAACAAAAATAATGAATAAAAAAACTGCCTTTGGCAGTTTTTTTGTTTCTTTATAAAAAATTATCAGATGCGGAAAATTATTTTATTCAGTCTTTTATTCATAACAATGACAACTTTGCAAGCACAAGAAACGGTTGAAAAAACAACCACCTATTTTTTGATCAGACATGCGGAAAAAGTGAGGGAAAATCCTGCCGATAAAAATCCGGATTTAAACGAAAGAGGTTTTCTAAGAGCTGAGAATTGGAAAAAAATGTTGCAGCATATTTCGTTCGATGCCATCTATTCAACCGATTATATTAGAACACTAAAAACAGTTGAGCCCATTGTAAAAAAGTTCAATTTAAAACCAATTATTTACAATCCGTCAAAAGTCGATTTTGAACTTTTCCAAATTGAAAATGAAGGCAAAAACGTGTTGATTGTTGGTCACAGCAACACCATTCCGCAGTTTGTGAACGGATTAATTCATCAACAAAAATATCCCGAAATGGATGATGCCGAATTTTCACATTTGTACATTGTCACCGTTAAAGGAAATCAAATTACAGACCTTCTGTTGTACTGTGATTTTTAAATTGTATTGAATCAATTTTCGAAGTGTTTTAATTACCTTTGCTTAAGTTATGCAGAAAAACATTAACATAAAAAATAAGAAAGCGCGGTTTGAATATGAGATTCTGGATAAATATATAGCCGGGATTCAACTTACCGGAACCGAAATTAAATCGATTCGAGAAAGTAAAGCGCGAATCACTGAAAGTTTTTGTGAGTTTAATGAAAAAGGCGAATTGTTTGCGATCAATATGTTTATTGAAGAATATGTTTATGGCCACGCATTTAACCACAATCCGAAAAGTGAACGAAAATTGTTGTTGAACAAACGCGAATTGAAAAAATTGCTGAAAGAAGTTCAAAATGCGGGGTTAACCATTGTTCCGTTGCGATTATTTTTAACCGATAAAGGTTGGGCAAAATTGGAAATTGCCTTAGCTAAAGGAAAGAAAAACTACGATAAGCGCGAATCTATAAAGAACAGAGATAACAAAATCCATTTGGACCGAATTAAAAAAGATTTCAATTAGTAACGATGAACCGAGCCATCACAAATTTTGATACAAAGTAGAATGATCAAAGGCGAACAGCAGCTGTTACCGCTAAAAAATAAAATGTAAACAGATGAAACGAGCCATAATAAATTTTGATACACACAGAAATGATTAATGGCGACTGCATCTGTACCAATAAAAAATAAAATATAAACAGATGAACCGAGCCATCATAAATTTTGATACACAGTAAAATGATCAAAGGCGAACAGCAGCTGTTACCGCTAAAAAATAAAATGAAAACAGATGAAATTGGCAGCATTTTTAAGATTCATACGATGGAAAAATTTACTGCTCATTATTTACCTGCAAATTTTACTAAAATTATTCTTGTTTTCAGCGTTTGAATTAAAAACCAATCTTACTGATTTTCAATTTGTTATCTTATTGTTATCGCTTATATTTATTATGGCGGCCGGTTATATGATTAATGATATTTTCGATTTAAAATCAGATTTAATCAACAAGCCGCAAAAAGTAATTGTTGCCAATCAATTTTCTGTTGAAACCGCAAATCAACTGTATTTGATAACCAATACGCTGGGAATTATTCTAGGAATTGGTTTGTCATTGTCTATGCAAAAACCAACGCAAGCTTTTATATTTATTGGCGCTTCACTCCTGCTCTATTTATATTCAAAAAAACTAAAATCAAAACCTTTAATTGGCAATATCACAGTTTCCTCCTTAGTCGCATTCAGCATTGTAATTCTGTGTCTTTTCGATTTAAATTTTGCCGTTCAAATTGAAGCGCAACAGGTGGTGATTTTTGTAATATTGCTGTTGTCATGCTTTGCCTTCTTCCTGAATTTGGTTCGCGAAGTAGTTAAAGACATTGAAGACATAAATGGTGATTATAGTATGAAAATGAATACCTTGCCTATTTTATTAGGCGTTTCAAGATCAAAAAAAATAGCCTCATTTTTGTGTTTATTTCCTTTGGGTTTGTTGTTGTTTATTGTGGTAAAATATGCTTCAATTTATAAATTTACGGTGCTGTATTTGTTACTATTTACGATGTTTCCTTTACTGTATGTTGCCCTGAAATTGCTATCGGCAAAAACAAAAAAGGATTTTAAAAAATTGAGTATTTTCCTAAAAATTATTATGTTTTTGGGAATTAACGCATTGCTTATATTCTCTTTAAATACTTACTAATGCTTTCAGAAAAATTAAAAAATAAAAACATCATTTTGGCATCGGGTTCTCCGCGCCGGCAGGAATTATTTAAAGAGTTGGGACTGGAATTTTCCATTCAGGTAAAAGCTATAGAAGAAATTTATCCGTCAACTTTAAAAGGTACAGAAATCACCGATTATTTGGCTGAATTAAAAGCAGACGCTTTTACGGATTTGGCTGAAAATGACATTGTAATCACTGCCGATACCATTGTTTGGCTGAATGATAAAGCCATTGAAAAACCTAAAGACAAAAAGCACGCCATAGAAATGCTACAGGAACTTTCGGGCACAGGCCATCAGGTAATTACCTCAATTTGCATTAAAACACAGACTTCACAAAAGGTGTTTTACGACGAAACGATGGTTTATTTCAAACCATTGTCGATGGAAGAAATCATATATTATGTTGAAAAATACCAGCCTTTTGATAAAGCCGGCGCTTACGGAATTCAAGAATGGATAGGTTTTATAGGTGTTAACAAGATTGAAGGCAGCTATTTTAATGTGATGGGATTACCTGTTCATAAATTGTATGAAGAATTAATGAAATTGTAATATCGTATCGTTTAATAGTATTATTTTTGAACGATTTTTAATAAATAACAGATGAAACGAGCCTCACAAATTTTGACACAAAAGGGAATGATTAATGGCGAACAGCAGCTGTACCGCTAAAAAATAAAATTTAAACAGATGAAAAAATACACGTTTACAGAAAAAAAGGACACAAGATCGGGATTTGGTGCAGGATTGGCTGAATTGGGCGACACAAATGAAAATGTAGTTGCGCTATGTGCAGACTTGGTGGGCTCGTTAAAAATGGAAAAATTTATTGAAAATCATCCCAAACGATTTTTTCAAATTGGCATTGCAGAAGCAAATATGATGGGAATTGCCGCAGGGTTAACCATTGGTGGCAAAATTCCGTTTACGGGCACTTTCGCCAACTTCTCTACAGGAAGGGTTTATGACCAAATCAGACAATCTATTGCTTATTCAGAAAAAAATGTAAAAATATGCGCTTCACACGCCGGCCTTACTTTAGGTGAAGATGGCGCAACGCATCAAATTTTGGAAGATATTGGTTTGATGAAAATGTTGCCTAATATGACCGTTATCAACACTTGTGATTACAACCAAACAAAAGCCGCAACAATAGCTATTGCTGCGCATGTTGGTCCGGTTTATTTGCGTTTTGGTCGTCCGGTTGTACCTGTATTTATGCCGGCAGATGAAAAATTCATCATCGGCAAAGCCATTATGTTAACTGAAGGAACTGATGTGACCATTGTTGCGACCGGACATTTGGTTTGGGAAGCATTGCAGGCTTCAGAAAAACTGGAAGCGATGGGAATTAGCGCCGAAGTTATTAACATTCATACCATAAAACCTTTAGACGACGAAGCTATTTTAAAATCTGTTGCAAAAACGGGCTGTATTGTAACGGCCGAAGAACATAATATTTTAGGTGGTTTGGGTGAGAGCGTTGCGCGCATTTTGGTTCAAAACAATCCGGTTCCGCAAGAATTTGTTGCTGTAAATGATAGTTTTGGAGAATCTGGAACCCCAGAACAATTGATGGAAAAATATGGTTTAACTGATATCGCCATTGTTGCTGCCGTTAAAAAAGTTATCTCCAGGAAATAATGTCACCTTTATTGCGTTTATAATACAGCAATGCTTTTTTTGTGTTGCTGCCTAGAGAAATTGTGATTATTTCCCCACTTTAAAAAAAGTGGACATGCATCTTTTCAAAGCAAGTTAATTTATTTAATCTGTGAATTTTGCAACTTACAACTGGAATTATATAACTTCTTTATGAATTTTATCTTTCACCTTTGCAGAATTAATGACAGTGGCAAATAGCTCACAGGTTATAAAAATGTATTATAAACCCTAAATTTAAAAATTATGAACAAAAGAATTTTAGTACTATCAATGGTTTTACTGTTAACAGCATTTTATGCGAATGCACAAAGTGGATTTGGTATAAAAGGAGGATTAAGTTACAATTCAAACGGTAAAATAAGCGATGATGCCAATACCTTTGTTGAAAACGAAGGAAAAGGAAAATCTGGTTACAACGTTGGTATTTACGGTAAATTGGCTTTAGGTCCAATTTATTTAAGACCAGAATTGGTGTATACAAAAACTACCAGTGAATATGAACTAAATACAGGAGGTACAGCAGATTATAAGATTGCACGATTGGATATGCCTGTATTGGTTGGATTAAAATTAATTGGACCATTAAGTGTATTCGCCGGACCAGCATTTCAATATACCTTGGAAAATGATTTTAAAGATATCCAATATGAAAGAATTGATAATGATTTTACGGTAGGTTTTAATTTTGGAGCTGGACTTGAGCTTGGAAGATTGGGATTGGATGTTAGATATGAAAGAGGTTTTAATAAAAATGAATCTACATTTATAGAAACTAATCTTGGGGGAAGTAATATAGAGTACCGATTGGATTCAAGACCAGAACAGGTTATTTTAAGTTTATCTTATAGATTATCCGGAAGTAAAAAATAATTTTTCAGTAGTGAAAAATTAACAGTAATAAATTTTAATACGCTTAAAAGCCTGCAAATTGCAGGCTTTTTTATTGATGGGTTATTTTATCTTTTAAAATAAATTGTAAAATATAAAATTAAATTTATACATTTATAATATGATCACCTAAACCTATAATTATAAAACTATGAAAGTAAAACCCCTATTTATAGTTATATTGCTAATTTCTTTCTCATTTGTGAACGCCCAAGAATATTCTTTTGGATTAAAAGGCGGAATTAATTATAACAGTATCGGCGAATTGTATCATTATGGTAATGCCAGTGGGTTAGGCACAAGCGTCACGCCAAATGATGATACTGTTTTTTCGGCAGAAAAAGAAATGGGATTCCAAATTGGTGCTTTCGCGATGATCGCTTTTGACAAGTTTTTTATCAGACCCGAAGTAAATTATGTGTCGTCAAAAAATAATTATCCGCTGGCGTTCAAAACAGCCAATTGGATGTCAACAAAAATTGATATTCCACTGCTTTTGGGATACAAAATTTACGGACCTTTTGCGCTGTATGCCGGGCCAAGTTTTAGCAGTATTTCTGATATGAAATTAGAAGGTGTAGAACAAGGATCTTCGTATCCATATGTTTACAAAAATTCTTCGACCAGTATAAATGCAGGTCTTTTAGTGGAAGCAGGAAGATTTGGCATTGATTTACGCTACCAATACGGTCTTACAAAGGTTGAAGAGCTTCGGGTAAATATTAATAGAGGAATTTACGGAACAAATATCGCCGATTTGCTGGAATACAACCCAAGTCAAATTATTTTAAGCGTGCATATAAATATTATAAAAATAAATTCCGATGATCGTGGCCATAGAATTAAAAGTAATTGGAGAGGCGGAAATCGCGGATGCTCAAACTAAAAAAAGCTTCCTGAATCATCAGGAAGCTTTTTTTAGTTTATTTTGATATTTTATTAGTTGTCTTTATCTAAAAAATTTGGTATTCCGTCATTATCCGTATCATCATCAAACCAATTCCCGTTATTGTTGGTGTCTTCATCTTTGGTTAATTTTCCGTCGCCATCATCATCCGCATCCAAATAATTTGGAATTCCGTCACCATCGGTATCAAAGGTTTTATAATCATCGCTGCCAATCGGAAATTCTAATTTAGACAGGACGCCGTCGTTGTCATGGTCAGCAATATTAACATCATTCAAAGTGATTTGAAATATAAGCGGTGAATTTTCAGGAATAGCACTTTGTATAAAATTCCCATAAGCCAAACCTGATGGAATAAATAAAATTCCTTTTCCTGCATTTTCATAATAAAAAGATTCGTCAGTATTTAAAACCTTTGTTCCGCCTTTAAAATTTGTAAAACCATAAGCCCATCCATCAATTACACCAGTAAGCGGCATCCACAACATTGTTGATCGTGCATCGAAAACCGTGCTGTCTAATAACATTCCAGTATAGGTTGTCAATACCGAATCTACCCTTGTTGGTGAAATAGAAACTCCTTGAGACTGACGCAAATAATACAATTTATAAGAAATGTCGTTATTAGTGATATTCTGTACTTCAACTTGATCCATCAAAGGCGTTTCCCCATTTTTTATGGTCCAAATTCCGCCGTCAGTTTCATTTAAATAATGCTTTTTCAAATAGTCAATCAACGTTACATCGTCTTCCAAAGCTTGTTTTGCCGCATCAAATGAAGCGTTATCATCATCTTTTTTACAAGAAAAAATTACAGCACTTACAGCAAGTATAAAGAATATATTTTTAAATTTCATTCGGGTTAATTTTTAAGGGCGCAATGTACAATTTTACTACCTTTGTTTAAAGAGAAAAGATAAAATTTAACGTTATTATATGAGAATTGATAAGTATTTGTGGTGCATACGAATTTATAAAACCCGAAGTCTGGCCACGGAAGCCTGCAGAAAAGGCCATATAAAACTTAATGGAGACAATGTGAAGGCGTCAAAAATAGTTTTTACCGGCGAAAAATTGATTGTTAAAAAGAATCAGATCAACTATCAAATACAAGTCATAGATACACCTGCAAACCGTGTTGGCGCTAAGTTGGTCGATTTATACCGAATAGATTTAACGCCTAAAGAAGAATTTGAAAAATTAGATTTACTGAAATATTCCAAAGATTATTATCGAAAAAAAGGTGTTGGAAGACCCACTAAAAAGGACCGACGTGATATAGATGATTTACACGAAGAAGGAGATGGAAATGAAGATTAATTTAGAAGGCAAAAATGCGCTTGTTGGCGCAAGTACACAAGGCTTGGGAAAAGCAATCGCTTTGCAATTGGCCAGTTGTGGCGCTTCAGTTACGTTAATGGCCAGAAATGAGGAAAAGCTGAAAGCAACCTTGGCTGAGATGGAATGCAATTTCAATCAAAAACACGACTATATTGTTGTTGATTTTTACAATTTTAATTCTTTTGAAGCAATAACATCTGCCTATTTTAAACAAAACACTGTTGATATTTTGGTCAACAACACCAACGGACCGGAAGCGGGCGGTGTTTTTGAAAAAAATACAAACGATTACCAAAAAGCCTTCGATTTATTGTTTAAAACAACCTGTCATTTAACCATGCTGGCTGTTGAAAATATGAAGAAAAACAACTACGGACGCATTATCAATGCCGCTTCATTAACGGTTAAAGAACCTTTGCCGAATCTTGTTTTATCGAACACCATTAGGGCGGCGGTTGCCATTTGGGCAAAAACACTGGCAAAAGACGTTGCGCCTTTCGGTATCACCGTAAACACCATTTTAACGGGACTTTTTGATACGGAAAGAATTCAGCAACTCAATAAAATTCAGGCGAATGCCAAAGGAATTTCTCTGGAAGAAAATTTGGAATTAATGACACAGGAAATTCCAGCAGGAAGATTGGGAAAACCTGATGAATTTGGCCATTTGGTGGCGTTTTTAGCCTCAAATTATGCATCCTATATTACCGGAACAAATATCTCTATAGATGGCGGATTGGTAAAATCATTATAAGATTAAAGACCGCTTCGCTAAAAGAAAAGAGACTTTTTACTTATTATTGAAGCAGAAAAAATCAACAATTGAAAATTTATAAAAAATACATTGAAAACACGTTTTGACAAAACTTATTGGGAAAGCAAATACAGCGATGAGGCAACCGGCTGGGATATTGGCTATGCCTCTACCCCTCTTGTGGAATATTTTAAACTATTGGCCAACAAAAAATTAAAAATTTTAATTCCCGGAGGCGGCAATTGTTATGAAGCGGAATATTTATTTGAGCAAGGTTTTGAAAACATTTTTGTGATTGAAATTGCTGAACAGCCGTTGAAAAATTTAAAAACACGGTTTCCAAATTTCCCTGTCAGCCATTTAATTCACGATGATTTTTTTAATCATGAAGGAAACTATGATTTAATTGTGGAACAAACTTTTTTTTGCGCTTTAGATCCTTTTTTGAGGAAGAAATATGCTGATAAAATGCACAATTTATTGGCGGAAAAAGGCACATTGGCCGGACTTTTATTTGATTTTGAGCTCACTGAAGCCGGTCCGCCATTTGGTGGTTCCTCACAAGAATATTTACAGCTGTTTTCCGAAAAATTTACCATTAAAAAACTGGAAAGATGTTATAATTCCATAAAGCCAAGAGACGGTAGGGAATTGTTTTTTATCTTTGAAAAAAAATAAACCCATGGAAAGTTCAATTATTTTAACGAATGAGCAAATTCAGAATAAAACACGAAGAATTGCCTACCAGATATACGAAGTCAATTTTAACGAAAAAGAAATTATTATTGCCGGAATTACAGGAAATGGTTTTTTGTTTGCAAAGAAAATTGCCGAAGTATTGTCCAAAATTTCTGATTTAAAAGTGGTTTTGTGCGAAGTTAAAATTGATAAAAAACACCCGATAAATGAGATTACTACCTCCATAGGTTCAAACGAATACAAAAATAAATCCTTGGTTTTGGTGGATGATGTCTTAAATTCGGGTACCACCTTAATTTATGGCATCAAACATTTTTTGGAAGTGCCTTTAAAACGTTTCAATACTGCGGTATTAATCAACAGAAACCATAAAAAGTACCCGGTAAAGGCCGATTTTAAAGGGATTTCTTTGTCAACTTCTTTGAAAGAACATATTTCTGTTGTGTTTGAAAACAACAATTCCTACGCGAGTTTAGCGTAATAACAGCATTTCGTCAACAATTTGAGCCACATTTTTATTGTTCACCAAAATAGTGTGGCTGGCGCCCTCATAATAAGGTGCACGTTCAAACAGGTGTTTGGCAATATATTCTTTTAAGTTTTCGGTTCCAATAGCAGCAACCAAAGGCCGTTGTGAAGTTTCATCTTTTAATCTTTCAAAAATGGTGTCGATGGATGCTTTTAAGTAAAATGAGGTAGATTTATTTTCAATAAATTCCATATTATTTCCATAGCACGGCGTTCCGCCACCCAATGAAATGACTGAACTTTGATTCAAATTCAGCAATTCCTGCAAATACACACCTTCTTTTTTTCTGAAGTATATCTCCCCTTTTGTTTCGAAGATTTGCGTAATGGACAATTGTTCTCGTTCTGAAATAAATTCATCTAAATCAATAAATTGACTATTTAATGCAGCTGCCAAAACTTTTCCGACAGCCGATTTCCCGCTTGCCATATAGCCCAATAAAACAATCTTCATAAACTCAAAATTAATGTGTTAATTTTAAAAACAAATATCGTTTAAAAAAGGATATAAAAAAACTTGTGAGGTACAACTATAGATGGTATATTTGCACTCGCGTTGAGAAAGAGGATATTGACCTGGTAGCTCAGTTGGTAGAGCACCTCCCTTTTAAGGAGGTGGTCCTGGGTTCGAGCCCCAGCCCGGTCACAAAAAGTTAAGTTTAACCACTTAGCTTTTTTTGTTTAAGGCAATGCGCGTATGGCGGAATTGGTAGACGCGCCAGCTTGAGGGGCTGGTGTTCGCTTAGAATGTGCAAGTTCGAATCTTGTTACGCGCACAAAACATCATAGGCATTTGCAGTTCATTTTTTAACTGCAAATGCCTATTTTGATTTCCAAAAAAAGGAAAGGCTAAAGAGAAATTTTTAAGTTCCTGGCGTTACCTTTTTTTTTAGAAAAATCAAAATGCGTAACTCAATCTGCGTTAGGGGTTGAAGTGAAAATCCTTTTATGCGAGGAACGAGCAATAAAAGATTGCAGCGTAAAACCCGGCCGCCGATAAGGCGGAAACGCCCACCAACTTATTTAGGCTTCAGCACTGCAATTGTAAACATTTAAGCCTGCCAAACGTTAGCGCCTGAATGCCCGTAAATTCTAATTGGCAAATCGTGTAATTAGCCATATATTTGCACCTCAAAATTTTAGTGATGACTTTTTTAGAAGAAATACAACGCAGACGCACCTTCGGGATTATTTCGCATCCCGATGCGGGAAAAACCACCTTAACCGAGAAATTATTGCTGTTTGGGGGCGCTATACAAGAGGCCGGAGCCGTGAAAAGCAACAAGATCAAGAAAGGCGCCACTTCCGATTTTATGGAAATTGAACGCCAAAGGGGAATTTCTGTGGCCACATCTGTATTGGCTTTTAACTACAAAGGCAAAAAAATAAATATTTTAGATACCCCCGGGCACAAGGATTTTGCCGAAGACACTTTTAGAACGCTTACCGCTGTTGACAGCGTTATTGTCGTGATTGACGTGGCAAAAGGGGTTGAAGAGCAAACCGAAAAGCTGGTGGAAGTGTGCAGAATGCGAAAAATTCCCATCATTGTTTTTATCAATAAAATGGACCGCGAAGGAAAAGATGCTTTCGATTTGCTGGATGAAGTGGAACAAAAACTGGGACTGACTGTAACGCCGCTGAGTTTTCCCATTGGAATGGGCTACGATTTTAAAGGCATCTACAATATTTATGAAAAAAAAATAAACCTGTACTCGGGCGACAACAAGCAAACGGTTTCCAAAGGCATTGAATTGACCGATATTTCTACGCCTGAACTTGATAATATTATAGGCGAAAAATCGGCAAATACGCTGCGCGAAGAATTGGAAATTTTAAGGGAAGTATATCCTGATTTTGATAAACAAGCCTATTTAAACAGTGAATTGCAACCCGTGTTTTTTGGTTCGGCCTTAAACAATTTTGGGGTCAAAGAACTGCTGGACTGTTTTATTGAAATTGCGCCGTCTCCGCAACCAAAAATGGCCGATATCCGTTTGGTGGACTCCAAAGAAGAGACGCTCACCGGATTTGTATTTAAAATTCACGCCAATATGGATCCGAATCACCGAAACCGGTTGGCTTTCGTTAAAATTGTGTCGGGTACTTTTAAACGAAATGCACCTTACTTGCACGTTAGGCTGAATAAAAAATTCAAATTCTCAAGTCCGAATGCCTTTTTTGCCGAAAAAAAGGAAATCGTTGAAGAATCCTTTCCAGGTGATATTGTAGGACTTCCAGATACCGGAAACTTTAAAATCGGTGATACGCTTACCGAAGGCGAAGTATTGAACTTTAAAGGGGTACCAAGCTTCTCTCCCGAACATTTCCGCTATGTCAACAATGCCGATCCTTTGAAATCAAAACAATTGTTTAAAGGACTCGACCAATTGATGGATGAAGGCGTTGCGCAGTTATTTACCTTAGAACTCAACGGCCGAAAAGTGATAGGAACTGTTGGCGCCTTACAATATGAAGTGATACAATACCGACTGGAACATGAATACGGGGCAAAATGCAGTTACGAAAATTTACACGTGCATAAAGCCTGTTGGGTAGATCCTAAAGATCCTAAAAGCGAGGAATTCAAAGAGTTTAAACGCGTGAAACAACGTTATCTGGCTTACGACAAACAAGGACAACTGGTGTTTTTAGCCGACTCTGCGTTTTCCATACAAATGACGCAGGATAAATATCCAAACGTGAAGCTGCACTTTACCAGCGAATTTTAATTTATGTTAAATGTTATTGGTTTTAGATTGAACATATCAACATATCAACAAATAACTTTTAACAATTTACGTTCCCCGGAAGAATAAGATGGTGCTGATGGTTTTGATCACGATTTTTAAATCCATCAATAAATTTCGCTCTTTGATGTAATACAGGTCGTACATTAATTTTTTATGCTGGTCGTTTACCGAACGTGCATAAGGATACATCACTTGCGCCCAGCCCGTCAGCCCCGGTTTTACGACGTGGCGTATGGCATAAAAAGGAAGTTCTTTTTCCAGCATCGTTACAAATTCGGGTCTTTCCGGACGCGGACCAATCAAACTCATTTCGCCTTTTAACACATTGATAAACTGAGGAATTTC
>CAZBGP010000041.1:0-20060 GCA_964491495.1 uncultured Lutibacter sp.
GCATTTGACTGCGCTTCTTTTATCGCTTTTAAGATATGTTGTTTGTCGTCCTGAATTGAGGTGATTTGATACACGGAAACACCTATTTTGTTCAATTCGGTGGCAATCCATTTTGAATTTGAATCTAAAATTTGGCCAATTAATATTTCATCTCCAATGGTAATTATCTCTGCTTGCATTTCTTTCACTATATTTGTGCTAAATATAGCAATTAACACGCAACCTTTTAATAAAATTTGCATCTATATTCTATATACTAGGAACTAAAAAAACCAACTACAGCTATGATTACCCCTAATCAATTAACAGACAATGAACTTCTTGAGCAAATAGAAAATTGTTCTTTAAGTCCGGAATTATTTACCCACGAAACGATGTTAAGACTGGCTTGGATCTTAATCCAAAAACATGGTTTGGATGTTGCCATTGTTAAAAACAATCATATCAAGGAAAAATATTTTAAAACGGCTTTAAACAGTGATAAGTTCAATAAAACTTTGAGCAGGGCCTATGTGGAAATTTTGCATTACTTTTTGTCGAAATCTAACACGAAAAATTTTGAAAAGTTATTGCGTGAATTTCCCCGCTTAAAATTCGACTTTCAAAAATTGGTAAAAACACATTACGGCTACAATATTTTAAAAGAGCACCGTACTGAAGAACCTATAGATTTTAGGCCTATAATATTTTCATTTTAGGCAATTATTTATTGCGCTGATAAAATCACACCATATATAATCGTACCAAAAAATGCACTTTTTGAAGTGCATTTTTTATTTTAAGTATTTTTAACCGGCGATTTATTTTACGGTAATCCGAAAACTTTCAACACCATTGACTGTTCCTGTCAATACATCATTTTCTGACACTCTCCCTACGCCTTCGGGCGTTCCAGTGAACAACACATCTCCTTTTTTCAGTGTAAAGAACTGAGAAACATAGGCAATCAGTTCGTCAATTTTCCAAAGCATGGCGTTGGTGTTTCCATCCTGGACAATCTTTTCGTTCAGTTGCAATTTGAAGTTTAAATTGTTTAAATCCCCCAAACTATCCTTCGGAAAAAATTCACCAATCACAGCGCTTCCGTCGAATGCTTTTGCTTTTTCCCAAGGCAATCCTTTTTCTTTGCATTCCTGCTGAATGTCGCGTGCCGTAAAGTCGATGCCTAACCCAATTTCATCGTAATAGGTATGCGCAAATTTTTGGCTGATGTGTTTTCCCACTTTATTTATCTTCACCAGAATTTCTACTTCATAATGAATATCATTAGAAAATGGCGGAATAAAAAAAGGTTGCTTTTTGGCCAGTATGGCCGAATCCGGTTTTAAAAATATCACCGGATTTTTAGGTTTTTCGTTTTGTAATTCTTCGATATGCTTTGCGTAATTGCGCCCAATGCAAATTATTTTCATTTTAACTTCTATATTTTTTTAAAAAACTTTTAACTTATAACCCAAAACTTATAACTTAATTAAGGTATCCATTTTTTCTCGAAATTGGGTTTTCGTTTTTCCAGAAAAGCGTTTCTGCCTTCTGTGGCTTCCTCCGTCATATACGCCAAACGGGTAGCTTCTCCGGCAAAAACCTGTTGCCCCACCATACCGTCATCGGTTAAATTCATCGCAAATTTCAACATTCTGATGGAAGTTGGCGATTTAGCCAATATTTCCTGCGCCCATTCATAAGCGGTAGTTTCCAATTTTTCGTGCGGAATTACAGCGTTTACCATACCCATATCACAGGCCTCCTGTGCAGAATAACTTCTGCCGAGGAAAAATATTTCACGCGCTTTCTTTTGTCCGACCATTTTGGCCAAATAGGCCGAACCATATCCACCATCGAAACTGGTGACATCGGCATCGGTTTGTTTAAAAATGGCATGTTCGGCACTCGCCAAAGTCAGGTCGCAAACCACATGTAAACTATGTCCGCCCCCAACAGCCCATCCCGGAACAACCGCAATGACCACTTTTGGCATAAAACGGATCAACCGCTGCACTTCCAATATAGTCAATCGGTGATAGCCGTCTTCACCCACGTAACCCTGATGGCCGCGTGCTTTCTGATCTCCGCCGCTGCAAAAAGAATAGACACCGTCTTTGGTTGATGGTCCTTCCGCAGAAAGCAACACCACGCCAATTGAAGTATCTTCCTGGGCATCATAAAAAGCTTCATATAATTCCTTTGTGGTTATAGGCCTGAACGCATTTCTGACATCGGGCCTGTTGAATGCAATTCGCGCTACGCCATTGCATTTTTTATAGGTAATGTCTTCAAAATCTCTGACCGTTTTCCAATTAATTTCTTTCATCTGTTTAAATTTTATTTTTTAGCTGTACAGCTGCTGTTCGCTATTTATCTTTCCTTTTCGGGTCAAAATTTGTGAGGCTCGTTTCATGTTCTTTTCAATTAAGAAGTAAAAATAAATCATTTAAATGATTTAAAAAATTATAACCCTAAAAATGGGTTCACTTATTTGCAACCCATATAATATGATCTAAAATACAATGATTTGGCTAATTTATATTTATAACAGCATTTACATATTCTATGATAGAAACCAAATAAAAATTATAAAAAATCCAATTGAAATTTGCATTTAACCGCAAAGGGCGCAAAGAAAATACGCAAAGAGCAAAGGAAATTTTAGATTTACGATTGACGATTGACGAATTTTGCCCTGTCGACATTCTTAATTCAAAAATCGTAAATCAAAAATCGTCATCCCGATAGCTATCGGGACGTAAATCAACTTGCGTTAAGGATTACTTCACCTCTTATTTATTTTTTATTGGAGTTCAGTGAACCATGTTTGAAGTGAAAATCCCGACATCCGAGTTTGTTCGGCAATTTGTTCAACAGATTGCAACACACTGCTCGCAATGATCTGTGTTTAAAAACAAGCTTTATTACTCATTTTATATTTCTTTTCTTTTTCCATTGATGAAAAAGAAACAAAAAATCTAGTCTGATGATCTTTTTCTATAAAATGAATTGAATTTTTTTGTCCACATCACCCAGACCGCCTTTTCCCCGCTTCACCAGCCTCGAGGCTCTTTGGGTTGCTCCGTCGGCCAACACTAAAAATTTCAATATTTTACAACGAAAAACATCATATGACGGGCTTCTTTGATTTCTTTACAATTCTTGTTCAGAACTTATTTTTCTAGGAAATCTTTTACTTGTTTAACTTATTATTAGTTCACAACTGGTTGCCACGTCGGATTGCTAAAGCTACGCTTCAGTAATCCTTCTCTCAATGACGAATTGGAATGAAAGGCGCGACCCTTTTAGGAATGCCATTAATTTATAAAGTTTATGATTTTGGTATTTAAAAAATTTAATTAACTTTAGATTATGAAAACACTGCTGCTAAAAAAATTAGAAATTTTGGGAATTGCGTTGCTTATTTCGAGTGTTGTTTATTCGCAAAGCACCCAATTAAAAAAATTCAATTCAACTGAATTGAACAATGAGCGTTATTTGAAAATTTATGTTCCGCCAGGTTACAACGACGATAAATCAAAATTGTATCCGCTTACCATTGTGCTGGATGCCGAATATTTATTTGACGTTTATGTAGGAAATTCCATCCTATTTTCGGCAAAGGAAAAAGCGCCGGAACAAATTATTGTCGGCATTAACCAAAATCAGTTCAATGAACGCGTTAAAGATTGTGAATATTCTAAAGAAAACAGTTTGCCTACCGCAGACAGTGAGGCATTTTACCGATTTATACGAAGTGAATTGCTGGATTATTTAGAAGAAAATTACAGGCTTTCTCCTTTTAAAACCATTGTTGGCAACACGTTGACCGCAAATTTTATCAATTATTTTTTAATAGAAGATGACCCTGGTTTCAATGCTTTTGTAGCCATCAATCCATATTATGCCCAAGATATGCCTGCCCTGTTACAACAAAAAATTCCGACCTTAAAAGATGAAACCCGATTTTATTATTTGTCCGGCGGAACCTACCTTCAGGAAAACTGGAAAACCCCAATAAACGGAACCAATGATCTGTTAAAAATAGCCGGCAACCCAAAATTTAAGTATCGGTATGAATTCTTCGAAAACAGCAATTCCGTGGCGTCAATCGGACAAAGCATTCCAAGTGCTTTTGCCTTTATTTTTGATTTGTATTCGTCGATTTCAAAGGAAGAGTTTGAAAAAAACATCAAAGACCTTTCGCCTGCGGATGCGATTGCCTATCTGGAAAATAAATATGTTGAAATCGACTACCTTTTCGGAAGTAATTTGAAAATAAGGGAAAGTGATATTTTCGCGATTGAATCCATCATTTTGGACAAAGAAAACGGGGATTATTTAAAGAATTTTGGCGAAATGATTAACCGACTTTATAAGGAATCGCCCATAGGTGATTATTATATTGGGCGCTATTATGAAACCGGCGGCAAATTTAAACAAGCCTTGGAATATTACAAAAGCGGTTATATGAAATTGCCTGAAGGCGACCCAAATGCCGATGGTTATTATGAAAATATTGAAAGGGTGCTGAAAAAGAGAGACGGGACTTTAAAAGATTAAAGTTTCAGGTTTAAAGTTTCAGGTTTAGCTGAAAGTTGCAAGCTTAAGCTTAAGTTAAAAAATAATGGCTCCCAACTTTCTCCCAATAACTTATAATATCTATCTAAGAACGATTAAACTTGAAACTTGAAACAAATAACGTATAACTTATTCCAACAAACTGTCTTTTTGGCCAATTGACCAATCAGCCAATTTGATTCCTTCGTCGGAAATGGTGATTAATTTTTGTCTGAACAAACCGCCAACGGCATTTTTAAACGCTTTTTTACTCATTCCCAACTGGTATTTTATTTCTTCCGGCGCTGTTTTATCGTTCAAAGGCAAAAAACCTTTGTTTTCTTTTAGTGCCTTGAGCAGCGTAATTTCATAGCTTACAATGGTTTGTTTAAATCCGATGGGCTGCAAACTCACGTCGAGCTTTTCGTCTTCCCTGATTTTTTTTATGTAACCGGTTAGTTGCTGGCCTTCATGAATTTTTTGAAAAAGCTCACTTTTATACAGCAATCCTTCAAATTCGTGATTTACCATCACCGTAAAACCCAATGTGGTGGCTTTCACCACCAACAAATCTACCTTATCCCCTATTTTTAATTCTTCCATGATTTACGCTTTTAAATTGTTGAAATATGCTTTTAATATCTGGTCATTTTCTAACCTTGGCGTGAAGATTTCCAACAGCTTTGGAAGGCCGGAATCTTCATAAAAACTAGAAAGTTGTTTTTGTACTTCTTCTTCATCATTTGCTGTATTGTATTCAAATTGATACATTTTGCACAAATGTTCTGCCGTTAAATGGTGTGGCGTTTCAAAATAATCCAACGCACCAGATTGTTGCGGCCCAGGAATAAATCTGAAAATACCGCCTCCGCCATTGTTGATCACGATAATTCTGAAATTGTTTGGTATGTAATTGTTCCACAGCGCATTGCTGTCGTACACAAAACTGATATCGCCCGAAATAAACAAGGTATTTTCTTTCACGGCATACGCCGCGCCAATGGCGGTGCTTGTGCTGCCGTCAATGCCGCTTGTGCCACGGTTGCAAAATATTCTCCAGGTTTTGTTGCTGTCGAAAAGTTGTGCATAGCGTATCACGGAACTGTTGCCTAATTGCAATTGTGTATGGTTTGGAACGGTTGCCAAAATAGTGTCAAAAACCTTTAAATCGGAAAACGCACAAGTTTCCATAAATTCCTGATGTTTTTGCAACCTGAATTCCTTTTTATGCAGCCAAAAATGCTGATAATTGCTCTCTTTTGATTTGGTTAAAAAGAAAAACTGGCTGAAAAACAATTGCGGCGACACCTTAAAATGATGTTCCAAACAATGAAAAGTATCATAGGCCCTTAAAGCATCCGCATGCCAATGGTGTTTTGGTTTGTAATTGCGCAGCTGTTCCTTAATTTTTTTAGATACAATCATACCGCCAATGGTCAGCAGAATGTCGGGTTTAAATTCCTCCAACTCATCTTCCTCAAAGGGAAAAATTAATTTATCGATACTGTTGACGAATTTCGGATGGGAAACATTGGCGGTATTTTCGATTAACACCAATACTGACGGATCTTTTGCCAAATGTTCCAATTGGATTTGCAGCAATTCATCGGGAAATTGTTCGCCCACCAAAACCATTTTTTTTGTGGAAGCATTCCAAATATCTGCAAATTTTTGAAGTTCATCCACCTCAAGCGGAATTTCCTTCAGCAATGATTTTTCTTCAACTATGACATTTTCAACGGCATCTTCAACAATATTTTCATTTTCCGATGTCATTTCATACAAAGGATCCTCAAAAGGTACGTTGATATGTACCGGACCTTTTTTATGGATTGCTGTATGCATGGCATTTTCAATCAATTCCCTGTCATTTCCGCCACCTAAGTTTGCGCTGAACAGAATATGATTTTCGAATACATTTTCCTGCCGAATCGTTTGTCCGTCCCCAACATCAATCAAATTCGCCGGTCTGTCGGCCGAAATGATCACCAAAGGAATATTGCTGTAAAAAGCTTCGGCGATGGCCGGATAATAATTTAGCAAGGCCGAGCCGGATGTGCATACCAAAGCCACAGGTTTTCTGGTTTGCTGTGCAATTCCCAAAGCAAAAAAAGCAGCACTGCGCTCATCGACCACAGACAATATTTTGCTGTTTTTTGATCCGTTAAAACCAATAATCAACGGTGCATTTCTTGAACCTGGTGATAATACGATGGTATTTATGGAAAAATTTTCACAACTTTTTACAACCAGTTGCGCCAATTTATTTTTAGGGAATTCCTGCATGTACTCTTTACATTAATTTGCAAAGTTAAGCAAAGTTAGGTTCATATTTTAGTGAATTTACCCTACTTTTTTGGGAAGCATCAGTGTTCAACTGCAGATTAAAAAACGTATTTATTTTAAGACTTCTTATTTATTCAATTCTTTTGCCCTGGGTTGTAAACGACAAACCCTGCTGACCTGAAGTTGAAATCATTACCGCTTCAAAAAATGGTTCGTTGGCGTTTTTATTAACCTTCCAGTCAAACAAGAAATTAGCGCCTGTGCCGCCTTCTTTGTCAATTTCATCAATGACAATTTCTGCAGTTTCCATCGGTGCCAGGTAAATGGGTTTTTTTAGGTAAGACCTTATTTCTTTGCCTTTTGTGTCGAAATATGTTGCTTTAAAAACATAAACAGTATCCGTTAAATTGATGTTCCGCATACTTACCGTCACTGTCAAGTCCTGCGTTCTGTGCTCTGATTGGCTATAGATTTGAGAATAAACGGACAAATAGGTGTTTCCCGAAGTCAGTGAATCTTTTAGCGCAAAGTCAATGCTCCTGTTTTCCCAATTTTCCTGGTGTATGGAGCTAATGCCTTTCTTTTGGTCACAGGAATTTATTGTGAGCGCTAAAAATAATAGTAGAATAATTCGTGCCATATTCTTTGTAATTTTCTCCGATCGGATTTAACAAATATACGTTTTTATCGCCTAAATTGCCAACATAAAACCTATTTACAGACCATTTTACGAGCATTTTGAACAAAACGATGTTGTTGCTACTTATGAAACAGCACTTTTTTCATCACCTCCGACTTAGACACCGTTTCCTCCCACTCATTTTCGGGAATGCTTTCTGCTGTAATTCCGCCGCCAACATACAAGGACACCAGCTTATTTTCCAGTTGCATACAGCGTAAATTCACAAATAAATTGTTGCTTTCATTGTTGTTTAACGCTCCCAAAAATCCTGAATAATACGCCCTGTGATAGCCTTCATTTTCCATAATAAAAGCAGCGGCGACGTCTTTTGGCAATCCGCAAACTGCGGGTGTCGGATGCAGGATGTTTATGAGATTTTCGATTGAACCGGCAGACTTCAATTTGCCTGAAATATCAGTTCTTATATGCACCAAATTTCCCGCCTGTACCGTAAATGGTGCGGTAATGTCCAATGATTCAACAGATTCTTTTAAGTTTTCCGCCATAAAATCCGTCACATATTGCTGTTCCTGTTTTTCTTTATTTTGCCAAACAACATCAACAGTTCCGTTATATTTTTGGGTTCCGGCCAAGGCCATTGTCGCAAATTTTCCTTTTTCAACAATGAGCAATTTTTCGGGTGTTGCGCCCATCCATAAACCAATTTCCGGGTGATACCACAAATACACAAAAGCATTTTTGTAGGCTTTCAGCATTTTTCTAAAGGTATTCACAACTTTTAATTGATCAATTGTAAGTGTTTCTTTTCGCGACAGAACAATTTTTTTAGCCTTGTTATTTTTGATGAAATCGATGGCTTTTTGAACCAATGCGATATGATTTTCTTTTAAAGTATTTGGCGCTTCAACAGTCTCAAATTTTGGTTTTTCCGCTTGAATTTCTTCGTTATCGAGCAGATCAATGTCAGGAATTTTTATACTGAAGGAATCGCATGCATCAAAAGGAAAAAATATTTTTTTCTCTGTTGCAATAAATGGCGCGAATACGAAACCCGCTTCCTTATAAGATTTTAACTCAAACAATTCCTGTGTTCGCTGCACAAATGCCGTCGCCAAATCTTCATCAGGTTTTCTAAACGCCACAAATGGCAATTTTGACTGATAAACACGTTCCAATTCATTAAAAAAATTCGCTATTTCTTCAGACAATTGTTCTAAATTAAATGGTTATAAATGAAGTTATTTCGGCAAAATAATATTGGTGAGCCGGCAGGTTGAAATTAGTTTTCCGAAATCATCTTCTATCCTAATATCGATTAAATGCGTGGTTCGTCCTTTGTGAATAAATTTTGCCGTTGCGATAACATTTCCGCTTTTGGCGCTTCCCAGATGATTTGCTGAAAAAGAAATGCCCCGCACCATAAATTTATCGTTGTCGATTGCCAACATGGAAGCAGGACTTCCGACACTTTCGGCCAAAGCCATTGTGGCGCCGCCGTTTAAAACGCCGTCAGGCTGAAAAACCCTTGCGTTTACTGGCATTTTCGCTACTAAATAATCATCGCCCACATCGGTGTATGTAATGTGCAATGTTTCCATCAAGGTGTTTTTGCACAGAGAATTCAATGTCTGCAATGTTTTTTCTTTCTGGTTCATTTGTTGTTTTTTTGTTAAAATAAATTGCCCAAATTTTATGGGTTCAGCGGTGAAAAATTTTGTTTTTGGCTATTTTATTATAAAATGTCAGACTGTAAAAATAAGAATTAAAACTTTAAATAGTACATTTGTATTTTAAAATCAGTAGAGAAAATGGCTTATAAAATTAGGGTAGTATTAGATGTTGAAAAAGACGTAATTAGGGATATTCTTATTAAAGAGTCCATTAATTTAGAAGATTTACATTTTATTATTGCAAAATCATTTGGATTTCAAGGAATTGAAATGGCTTCATTTTACCGAACCAATGAAGATTGGGAACAAGGGGAAGAAATTCCGCTTGTTGATATGTCGGAAGATGACACAGCACTTTGTATGCGCAACAGCCTATTGAAGGATATTTTGGTGAAAGAAGGCGATAACCTGATATATGTGTATGATTTTCTTTCTATGTGGACGTTTTTTGTTGAATTGTCCAAAATAGTTCCTTCTGATGAAAAAGGCTTGCCAAAAGTGATGTTGTCTATTGGGGAAAAACCCGATAAAGCACCCGAAAAGGAATTTACCGCTGAAGAAGATTTTGACGAATTGGATGAATTAGACGATGATGATTTTGAAAATCTGGATGAATTTGATTATGATAATTATTAGCTGAAATAAAAAGTACTATAACTAATCAGTACTTAAAGTACTTATAATGACTTGAGTGCCTAAAGTTAAAAAATAGCTTTATCAGATTATTTACAATTTCTTTTAACCGCAACGAACGCAAGGAAAATACGCAAAGGGCGCAAATGACAGGTTTTGAAAACAGGGCTCTTAGTGTTCTTCGCGGTTAAAAATGAGGATCTAGACAGAAAACCCAATTAACTTGCCGCCGACCAAACTTTAGGCACTTTTTTTATTAACGAATAATATACGTGTTTACATTTTCATAATTCCTTACCACAAAATCGAAGCCCACTTTTAAAATATCGCCCATCGATTTACATTTCTTGAAATTTTTATCGTTGGTATATTTCACCAAATCCGTTTTTAACTGCTGAATTTTCTCAGGCGTTGAAATGGTGTCATTTGCCATGCATTCCATCAAACTGTTTATCCGCGTATGTGATCCTTTTATTCTTCGTGCAATCGCAGATCGTTCCTCTTTTTTATATTGTTCGATAGATTCTTTCTGCAGATTGTCGGCCACCATTTTAACAAACGGATAATTTTCTTTGAAATATTGCGGGAAATAAACTTTTAAATTCCCCTCGTAACATTGCTGGTCAAAATCCATCGCACGAATTCGGTATTCAACCTGGTCAAAATCATAGGAAGCCACAATCACATAATTGTAGGCCCGCATATCACCCAGTAAACGAATCACGCAGCGTTCGTTAAATTTCACAAACTCCTTCGACAATCTTTTTTTGCCGCTGGCCGATACGTTTTTTAAATTTTCCTCAATAAAATTATCACCGGGAACACCCAATACGTGCTCTTCAATCAAGGTATCTTTGTAAACCAGAAAGTTAATGTTGTTGGGCGACAGGATATGTTCCAATTCGAGGCCATATACTCTTGAAGCATCCGCTTTTTTAATATAAATATAGGTATGGTTGTCGTTTAAAATATTCCTGACTTTCACCCTGAAAGGCTTTGAATTTCCGAAAGTGCAATAATCAATGGCGTCAACATTCAAAAAAGAAATGGATTCTTCGCTTCCGTCTCCATGCAAAATCATATACATGCGCTTCAGGCTTAAATCAATTTCATCGCGCTCGTGGTCCGAATAATAAACACGAATCCACAACGAATCTTCTCCATTTTTGTCGAATACGGAAATGCCGCCGGCAAAGCGAAGCAAATCATCATAAAAAATCGGAATTTTAATATTTCTGTTATATTCCGTCAAATAGGCATACAACTGATCATTAATGGGGTAACTCGGTTTTTTTCGCGACATTAATTTTTCTTCCTGCATAAAAATATTTGATAAAGGTCAAATTTAGTATATTGCCGTAACAAATATTGTTAATAAACGTCTAAAATTCATACTAAACAACAAAAATTTGGAAACGATCCTCTCCCTAAAAAACCTGCATAAAAAATTTGGCCACATTCACGCGGTAAATGATTTGTCATTTGACATTAAAAAAGGCAATGTTTACGGGATCCTCGGTCCGAACGGCAGCGGAAAATCGACCACGCTGGGCATTATTTTAAATGTCGTGAACAAAACATCCGGAAGTTTCAGCTGGTACGACGGCAATTTGACAACGCATCAGGCACTTAAAAAAGTGGGCGCTATTATTGAACGTCCAAATTTTTATCCGTATATGACCGCGATTCAAAATTTAGAACTGGTGTGTAAGATCAAAGAAATTCCGTTCGACAGAATTGCCGAAAAGCTAAAGATTGTCAATTTGTACGAACGCAGAAACAGCAAATTTTCGACCTTTTCATTGGGGATGAAACAGCGTTTGGCCATTGCTTCCGCTTTATTGAACGACCCTGAAATATTGATCTTGGATGAACCCACCAACGGATTGGATCCTCAGGGAATCCACGAAATCAGGGTGCTCATTAAAGAAATTGCCCAAACCGGCACCACTATTTTGTTGGCGTCACATTTATTGGATGAAGTGGAAAAAGTATGTTCTCACGTGGTGGTCATCAGGGAAGGCATCAAATTATATTCGGGCACGGTGGATGAGATGGTGGCTTCGCACGGACTTTTTGAAGTTAAGACAGATTCTAATACAGAGAAATTAATCGAATTGCTGACCAAATTTGAAGGAATTTCGGCCATTAAAACAGAAGATGATAAACTCATTGCCACCTTAAGTAAGCCTGTTTCAGCCTCAGAAATAAACAGCTATTTGTTCCAAAATGGTATCGTTTTATCGCATTTAGTGAAGCGAAAACCAAGTTTAGAGCAACAATTTTTAACGTTAACCAACAAAAATTAAGAAATGCTACGATTGTTAAACATCGAAATCCATAAGTTAAAACACAACAGAGCCAGCAGGGTTTTGGTTTTCATTTATTTTGTTCTGCTCACTTCCATAGCTTTAATTGCGGCCATAAAATTTGATATCGGTCCGGTTAAATTTCATTTGGCCGATCAAGGCATCTTTAATTTCCCTTATATCTGGCATTTCAACACCTATATGGCGGCCATTTTAAAATTTTTCCTGTTGCTTGTTATCGTTTCCATGATGGCCAATGAATACAGCAACAAAACCTTAAAACAAAATTTGATTGACGGATTGAGCAAGAAAGAGTTTGTGCTCTCCAAATTTTATATGGTTTTATTACTGGCTTTTATTTCAACCATATTCGTGTTTTTTGTCTCCTTAATTCTCGGTTACAGCTATTCTGATTTTAACGAAATTTCTATCGTAACTACAGATCTGGAATATTTAATAGCCTTTTTTGTGAAGCTGGTTGCTTTTTTCGCCTTCGGATTGTTTTTGGGAATTTTGGTGAAACGATCTGCTTTTGCCGTTGGCGCGATGCTGGTTTGGTTTTGGATCGAAAGTTTTGCCAAAGGAATGCTTTACTGGAAATTTGAAACCATGGTAGCCAATGTGATGCAGTTTTTTCCTTTGGAAGCCATGAGCAACCTGATCAAAGAACCTTTTACACGTATTGGCGCCGTTAAAACCGTGGCAAAACAGGTGGGCGAAGATTTATCCAAGGATTTTTCGGTACAGCCAAAAGACATTGTTATTGTGTTGGTTTGGACTGCCATATTTATTTATGCATCGTATGTGTTGCTTAAAAAAAGGGATTTGTAAAAGGAAATGAGTTGTCAGTTCTCAGTTTTCAGTTGTAGTAAGCAATCATTTTGTGAACTTTTAACTTCCAAAATAAACTGCAATCTGGAGTCTGAGTTCTTCTGACTCTATTTTTAATATTTAACTTCTAAAATTAACTTTTAATTTTTTATATATTTGGAAGTTGCAACCAATTCCTCCAAATGAAAAATTTTATTACCATCTTATTGCTTTTTTGCACAGTAGCTGTTTTAGCACAAGGCGAAGCAAATAATTGGTTTTTTGGACGTCAGGGAGGATTGAGTTTTAACAATGGAACTGCAACTGTCGCTTCTGGCAGCAACATCAATACAAATGAAGGATGTGCCTCCTTTTCGAAAGCCGATGGCACGTTACTCTTTTATACGGACGGCATAAAAGTTTGGGATAGAAACCATAATACAATGCCAAATGGCACAAACTTATTGGGAAACCCTTCCAGCTCACAGTCCGCCATCATTGTTCCCCATCCGGGAAACACCAATTTGTTTTATATTTTTACGGTTGGCGCAAATGATTATGATAACGACGGTAATTTAATAAAAACCACGGATGGTTTAAATTGTTATACTCTTGATATGAGTTTAAATGGAGGATTTGGAGCTGTTTTGCCTGGTTCCAGAGTAGATTTATCAATAGGCAAAAATGCGCAATGGACAGAAAAAGTAACATCAGTAAAAGGTGCCGAATGCAATACTTTTTGGGTTATTTCGTTGGTGAACAACACCTTTATTTCTTATAAAATTGACGCATCAGGCTTAATCGAATCTCCAATAATTTCACCTCCAGTCAGTTATAATTCCAATGACAGAAGAGGATATTTAAAAGTTTCACCTGACGGGAGAAAACTGGCAAGTGCAACCCAAGGAAATCAGGGAAATTTATTGCTTTACAGTTTTAATGATAACAATGGAATTGTTGCCAATGACGGGCAAATCCTCATTTCAAATATCCAACAAGACGGCCAGCCCTATGGTGTAGAATTTTCTCCGCGTTCTTCCATCTTGTATTGTTCAACCTACACACCGCCAAACAATTTAAATAAACTTTGGCAGTTCGATTTAGAAAATCCTAACATTGCATCGAGCAAATTTCTTGTGAAATCAAAATCAGGATTTAGGGGCGCATTGCAATTGGCGACCAACGGAAAAATTTATGCCACCGTGCCACCAGATTACAATAACGGAACGCGATTTTTAGATGCCATAAATTTGCCTGACGAATTGGGTATCAATGCCAATTATCAGGAAAATGCCATGGATTTGGTTTCGGGAAGGGCTATGCAGGGATTGCCGCCGTTTATCGCTTCTATATTATTACCTGTTGAAATTACGGATGGCATCACAACGCAAAATTTGAACAATACGGTTGTAAAACGTTGTTCTGGTGAAAATTATAAGTTATCCCCAATAAATATTTCGGGAACCTCAACCTATAAATGGACGTTCAACGGAAATTCTATTGAAAATCTTTACTCAACAACGCTGACATTAAATAACTTAACTGTTTCAAATTCGGGAACGTACCAACTAGAAGTTGAAAATGTTGATGATTGTGGATTTAAGATCATCTATAAAGGAGAAGTAAAATTGGAAGTTTATACGCCGCCAACAATTACAAAACCAACAAATGTTTTGCAATGTGATGAAAATAACGACGGTTATATTGCATTTGATTTACACAATTTAAAAGATGCAGAAGTTTTAGGTACACAAAGCACAGCTGAATTTGAAGTTGTTTATTTTAAAAACCTTGCAGATGCCGATGCCAATACCAATCCAATTCTAAATCTTTATACCAATTCGTCAACTTATGGTACAGACATTTTGTTTGCCCGCATTCAGAATATCCAAAATCCGATTTGTTATGAAACGGCAAGTTTTACCGTTCAGGTATTTGAATCACCAAATCCGCCGGCAACCATTTCAAATTTAACTTTGTGCGATTCAAATTCAACAGGCACAGATACTGATGGTATTGAAAAATTTAATTTAAAGAGCAAAGAACTTGAAATTTTAAACGGACAGTCTGCTACAAAATTTACGATTACTTATTTTAGGGATGCCGGTTTAACCAACCAAATTATTGCAAATCTGACTTCCTTTCAGAATACCACGGCCAATTTACAGCCCATTTATGTGAAAATTGTGACCAATAGCAATCCGGCTTGTGCGATCACAAAATCATTCAATCTTGAAGTTTTTGCCTTGCCGGTAATCAATTCAACTTTTACGTTTAAACAATGCGATGAAGATGGCGTGGCGGATGGTTTTACCGATTTTAATTTGAATGAAGCAAATGATTTTTTAACATTGGGCGTTACTTCTTTGTCCGTAACCTATCATAAAAGCCTATCCGAAGCAAATTCGGGAGCGAATATTATCACTGCTAGTCCGTTTTCAAATGCAACGCAATCCGCTGTTTTTGCCAGAATAGCGAACACAAATGGCTGTTTCAGGGTTGCAAAAGTCAATTTATTGGTTTCATCAACTTCATTTCCGTCCAATTATTTAAAAACGGCAAATGCCTGCGACAACGATGCCGAAATAGATGGTTTCAGGCTTTTTAATTTGTCTGAAAATTCGGTTGCTATTAAATCGCAATTTCCGACCGGGCAAAATTTAAGCGTTTCCTATTATCGGAATTTAACAGACGCACAGCTGGAAAAAAATGAAATCAGCCAAACGCAACCATTTAGAAATGAAAGTGTTTTTGAACAAATGCTTTATGTTCGGGTAGAAAGCGATGATAACGGTGAATGTTTCGGATTTGGCCCTCATTTAAAATTGGTGGTGGAACCACGGCCAGATTTTGAGCTGGAAGTAAGCGTCATTTATTGTTTGAACCTGCCTCCTATAACGGTTTCAACCTTCAACGCGCAAGGAATTTACACCTATGAATGGAAAAATGAAAACGGAACAGTGGTTGGCAGCGATCCGTTCCTGGAAATTTCCACTGCAGGCGACTACAGTGTTATTGCAACTTCTGTTGAAGGATGCGAATCCTTTTCCAAAACCATCAAAGTGATTCCTTCCGTAATTGCGACCGTTACCGAAAATGACATTACTGTTGTTGACGATTCCACAAACAATTCCATCACAATCAACACCAACAATCTGGGCATTGGAAATTATGAATTTTCTTTAGATGATCCTTATAAGAATTATCAGGATGAACCCTCTTTTCAAAATATCACGCCAGGCCTTCACACCATTTATGTTCAGGATAAAAATAATTGCGGCATTGCTCCCATTGAGGTTTCGGTTATTGGCTATCCAAAATTCTTCACGCCAAATAACGATGGCCAAAATGATACTTGGAATGTGTTGGGTGCCAGTGAAAACTTTTACCAAAGTGCCACCGTGCATATTTTTGATCGGTTTGGTAAACTGATCACTGAAATTAACTTATATAGTGATGGCTGGAACGGATTGTTAAACGGCCAGCTATTGCCATCAACCGATTATTGGTTTTCTGTGGAACTGGTTGACCTAAAAGGAAACACTCGGGTGAAAAAAGGGCATTTTAGTTTAATAAGGAGGTAACCAAATAGAATTTTGTGACGATTATTGTTTTTTGCTTATTAAAGAAAATAAATTAATTACTTTTAAAAATTGTAATATTAACTACGTTGAAAAAGAAATTACTCATATTCTTGTTGGTTTTATCCTTCAATGGTCTCTATGCCCAAAGGGAAGCGGCCATTTGGTATTTTGGAGTTAATGCCGGCATCGACTTTAACAGTGGTGCTCCTGTAGCTTTAACAAACGGAAATTTAATCACAGAAGAAGGTTGCGCTACTTTTTCAGATAAAGATGGCCATTTATTATTTTATACAGACGGGACCTCTGTTTGGAACAGAAATCATCAAATAATGCCCAATGGTTATGGATTACTGGGTGATTCTTCCAGTACCCAGTCTGCCATCATCATTCCTAATCCATCCAATCCGAACAGTTATTATATTTTTACGGTTGACCAGCCAAGACAAGATGGAGATGGCTCCCTGCCAAATCCTGACGGCAAAAATGACGGTTTAAATTATACGGAAGTGAATATGAATTTACAAGGCGGTTTAGGGGATGTCAACCCTGCCAAAAAAAACATTCATTTAATTACCTACAATCCAAGCGATTCAAAAGAATCCCAATTTAAGTGTTCAGAAAAAATAACGGCTGTGCAGCACAACGACGGGATTTCCTTTTGGGTAATTACCCATTTTCTTGACAGTTTTTATTCTTTTAAAATCACAAAATCCGGCGTTCAAAACAATCCTGTTGTTTCAAAAACCAATACTTTAATTCCTTTAGGCGGTTATTTAAATAATTCCCAGGGCTATTTAAAATCATCTCCAAACGGCAAAAAATTAGCCATTTCCCATGCGGCTACAAAGACCACCAACGAAAAAGGCCCAAAAGGGAATACGGTAAGAAATACCGGAAAAGCATTTCTTTATGATTTCAACAATGCGACAGGTGCCGTATCAAATCAGATAAACTTACTTTCCGGCGAAAATCCTTACGGCGTTGATTTTTCATCAAAATCAAAAAAACTTTACGTTACTTCAAATAACTTTGACAGCGACAGCAACATTTCGGGAAGCAATCTTTATCAATTTGATTTGGAAAGCAGCAATATAACTGCCTCCAAAACGCAGCTTAAGCAAAGCAATTATTCAGCCGGAGCGCTGCAACTTGCCATAGATGAAAAAATATATATCGCTGGTTTTGTGCGTCTTGAATCAGGGAGGGATCGACTATCTGTCATTAACAATCCGGAAGCAGATGCCAGTAATTCTACTTTTAGTGAATTTTCATTGGCTGGTAAAAGAGCAAAATTAGGATTGCCTCCATTTATCCAGTCTCTTTTCCTGTTCAATTTTAAATATGAATTTACCTGTTTTGGGGATGCAACTCATTTTTTTATCAGCACGGTAGAGACTATTGATTCTGTTCTTTGGGATTTTGGAGATGGCACCACCTCAACGGCCATTGATGCTTACCATACTTATGCTGCACCCGGTACTTATAATGTTACCTTGACAAAAACAACGAACGGCGAAACAAAAGACCCTCTTGTCAAGGAAGTGGTCATCAATGAAAAGCCTATCATCCTGAATACTGCCTATGAGTTAATACAATGCGATTCTTACGACAGCAATCCCTATGATGAATTGGCCAATTTTAATTTGGAAAATAGCATAGCACCCTTGACTTTAAATAAAGTGGATGACTTCAATGTCTATTTTTATTTGAATGACAGCGATGCCAATAATGACCTCTATAATGAAAATCCCTTACCCTTAATTTATAAAAACACGTTTCCAAATCAACTATTGACCGCTAAAGTCATCTACAAAGATTCCGATTGTCACAGTCTGGGAAAAGTTAAATTGATTGCCAATTCGAGCCTCCTTCTTAACGCGAATGATTATCTTGGGTGCGATATTGGTGACGGCACGGCAGCATTCAATTTTACTGTTAAGGAGAATGAAATAAAAAACTCCTTAAGCCTTCCTAACACCGTTGTCATTTATTTTTATGATTCAGAAGAAAATGCGAGCAACAATAGCGCGACTTTGGTCAATGATTATGTTTCTTCAGAAAAAACTATTTATTTCAGGGCCGAAAATGAAGGTATTTGTTATGGTGCAGGAACATTTAAATTAATTGTAAATTATTTTCCTCCTGTTGCTTTAAACGAGACCCTTTCAATTTGCGAGGGTAATTTTCCCATTGAAATAAATGCTTCTATACCTATAGAAATTCAACACAATTACAACTATAAGTGGAGTAATGGTCAAAATTCACATCAAATAACCGTTCAAAATGCGCAACAGCTTTCAGTGACTATCACCGACAAACAATTTCTTTGTGAAAAGGTAAAAACATTTGACATTGTTGAAGTTAGCATCCCAAATATTTTAAGTGTCGATATAAATATTAATGACAACACCGTTAGAATTTTGACGGAGACCAATACTGACAATTTATATGCGATTGATAATCCAAACGGTAATTACCAGACAGAAAATACTTTTAATGATTTGTTGCCGGGAACACACTTTGTTTATGTAAAAAACGCATACAATTGCGGCATTGCCATTAAAAAAATATTTATTTTGGGGTTTCCTAAGTTTTTTACGCCAAACAATGATGGTATCAATGATTTTTGGGAAATAAAAGGATTAAATTTTGAAGAATTCAAGTATTCTAACATCTACATTTTTAACAGATTTGGAAAACATTTAGCCACAATTAATCCAGATACAGGCTGGGATGGTTTTTACAACGGTGAATTCCTTCCTTCAAATGATTATTGGTTTTCAATTGATGTGACGGATAATGAAAATTCAATGAAAACATATAAAGCTCATTTTAGTTTAATCAGAAAATAATCAATACTTTCTTAAAACTGCTTTTTGCCGGCCATTCACCAAATACGATTTCACTTCCGGAATATCCTCTGATTCAAATTTTGTTTTTCCTGAACTGGTTGTATTTTTTCCATCTGCTGAAATAATTTCAAAGATTAAATCCTCATTTATTTTGGTATAGGTGGAAATATTGTATGAATCCGAGACTTCAAAAAAACTGGTTAATATGCCCATTTTATAATAAGCATCAATCTCGATGGTATTTTTTTCATCGATCACATATTTCCCGCTTTTGGCATCAACAATTTTAAGTTCATAATCGCGAATATCTTCTTTACCCTTAAAATCATAGCTGATTTTAAATTGGTAAACGGAATCTGATTTTTGTAAAATAGCCAGTTTCATAGGAAGTCTCATTCTAACGGAATCAACCCCAAAAATTTGCAATTCCCCTTTATAATTGCCCTCCCAAGATTTTGGAAAGGCATTTTGTGATAATAAATTTCCATTTAAAAGAATGAACAAAACACCTAATTTTATCTTAATTCCCATCAATTTAATTTTTTTTATCTAAATCTTCTCTGAAGTATAAAAATACCCAATTTTTTTGAATTGGCTGTTTTTTGAATGGCAATAAAGAATCGTTAAATATATTACAGCCTTAAAAAACTAGAGAATTTAGTTTATTTTTGCAAAATGCTATTTCAGTTAGAATCGAATTTTAAACCTACCGGCGACCAGCCCGAAGC
>CAZBGP010000042.1:0-20027 GCA_964491495.1 uncultured Lutibacter sp.
ACAAGATTTAAAGATTATGATTAAATATGATGTTGCCATTATTGGCTCGGGACCTGGTGGATACGTTGCCGCAATACGTTGCGCACAACTGGGATTAAAAACCGCTATTATTGAAAAATACAGCACTTTGGGCGGCACTTGTTTAAATGTGGGCTGTATTCCGTCAAAAGCATTGCTGGATTCTTCTCACCATTATTATGAAGCCGCAAAACATTTTGAAACACACGGAATTGAAGTTTTGGGATTGAAAATAAATTTCAAACAAATGATTGCCCGCAAATCCGAAGTGGTTTCAATAACTTCCGGCGGAATCAATTTTTTAATGGATAAAAATAAAGTTACCGTTTTACAAGGAATTGGAAGTTTTGCCGATGCCACTCATATTACTATATCTAAAGCTGACGGAACTTCAGAAAAAATTGAAGCCACAAATAGCATTATTGCAACAGGTTCAAAACCTGCCATGTTGCCATTTATTAACATGGACAAAAAAAGAATCATCACCTCAACGGAAGCGTTGAAATTGACAGAAATTCCGAAACATTTAATCGTAATTGGCGGCGGCGTTATCGGTTTGGAGCTGGGTTCTGTTTATAGCCGATTGGGTTCAGAAGTTTCTGTGATTGAATATATGCCAACGATTACTCCAGGAATGGATGCCATGCTTTCCAAAGAATTGCAAAAATCGTTAAAAAAACAAGGACTTAAATTTTTTACAGGCCACAAAGTGACTTCCGCAGTAAGCAACCAAAAAGAAGTTGTGGTGGTAGCTGAAGACAAAAAAGGCAATCCGGTTGAATTTAAAGGAGATTATACCTTAATTTCTGTAGGAAGAAAACCTTATACCGATGGATTGGGCTTGGAAAATATTGGCATCAAAGTAAACGAAAAAGGGCAAATTGAAACCAACGAACACCTGCAAACCAATGTTGCTACCATTTATGCCATCGGCGATGTCGTAAAAGGTGCTATGCTGGCTCATAAAGCTGAAGAAGAAGGCACTTTAGTTGCGGAATTGATTGCCGGACAAAAACCGCATATCGATTATAATTTAATTCCGAATGTTGTTTATACCTGGCCAGAGGTTGCCGCAGTCGGCAAAACGGAAGAACAATTAAAAGAAGCCGGTGTGAATTACAAATCGGGAACTTTTGCGATGCGTGCTTTGGGAAGAGCCAGAGCGAGTATGGATACCGACGGAATGATAAAAGTATTGGCCGATGCAGTTACTGATGAAATTTTAGGCGTTCATATGATTGGCGCCAGAGCGGCCGATATGATTGCCGAAGCGGTGATTGCGATGGAATTTAGAGCCTCATCAGAAGATATTGCACGTTCATCGCACGCGCATCCAACGTATACAGAAGCTTTTAAGGAAGCTTGTTTGGCGGTGAATGATCGCTCGATTCATTCATAAAAAGCCCTAAACTAAATCTTGATGAACTTGATTCAGCATTTGTTATAGAATTATGAGATCCTGAAATAAATTCAGGATGACGAAATTATAAAATTAAAAGTCCTTTCAATTTGAAGGGACTTTTCTATTTTTGCCCTGATGCAAAGAACAAGTATTCAATTTCAGGTAAAGGATATTAGCGAATTTAAAAAGCAGTTGTTGCTTTGGGCGCAGCAGTTTGAAATTGCGGTTTGGCTGGACAGTAACAATTACGACCAAAAATATTCAAATTTTGATGCGGTGCTGGCTGTTGATGCGATTTCAAAAATTGAAACCTCCTATGAAAACGCATTCTCACAATTAAAGAAATACCAATCAGAAGTAAACGACTTTATTTTTGGCTATCTCAGTTACGATTTAAAAAACGATATTGAAAACTTGACTTCTTCCAATTTCGACGGATTGCATTTTCCCGATTTGTTCTTCTTTCAGCCTAAAAAATTAGTTATCATCAAAGGAAATACTATTGAAATAAAATACATTTCTGCATTTGAACAAGAAATTGAAACTGATTTAGAAAATATTAATCAACTTCAAACAGTGTTAAACCCAGTTGCAGTCCATAGGGATATCAAAATAAAACTGCGAATCCATAAAGACGATTATTACAAAAAATTAAATACGCTTTTAAACCATATTCATAGAGGCGATATTTACGAAGCCAATTTTTGTCAGGAATTTTACAGTGAAAATTCAGAAATCAATCCGGTGGAAGTCTACCAAAATCTGAATGAAATTTCCAAACCGCCTTTTGCGACCTTTTTGAAGTTCAATAATAACTATTTACTTTCGGCGTCGCCCGAGCGTTATCTGAAAAAAGGCGGTGAACACTTAATTTCCCAGCCCATAAAAGGAACCGAGAAAAGAGCAACCACCAAAGCGGCCGACGAAAAATTAATTTTAGCATTGGAACAAAATCAAAAAGAACGTGCAGAAAATATTATGATTGTGGATTTGGTGCGCAATGATTTTTCCCGATTTGCCGTAAAAGGATCCGTAAAAGTGGATGAACTTTGCAAAGTGTACACTTTTGAACAAGTGCATCATCTTATTTCGACCGTTTCTTGTTCGGTAAAAAATGATCTTCACCCTGTTGATCTTATAAAAAATACGTTTCCGATGGGAAGCATGACCGGAGCGCCAAAAATTTCGGCCATGAAAATAATGGAGGAACTGGAAGAAACCAAACGAGGTTTGTATTCGGGCGCCGTCGGTTATTTTACGCCAAATGGCGATTTCGATTTCAATGTCATCATCCGCAGTATTTTATACAATGCCACAAAAAAATATATTTCCTATTCGGTTGGCGGCGCCATTACAGCAAAATCAATTCCTGAAAAAGAATATGAAGAATGTTTGTTGAAAGCAAAAGCGATGAAACACGTTTTATTAAACGCTAAATAATTATATTTACAAAATTATGAAAGCCGAATTAATAGATCATATCAACGCTAAATTTTCATTTTTACATGATAAAAACCTGCTCATTGCTATTTCCGGCGGCATAGACAGCGTTGTTTTAACGCATTTACTTCACAAGCTGCATTTTAAAATTTCTTTGGCGCATTGCAATTTTTCTTTGCGGGGAAAAGAAAGCAATGAAGATGAGGAATTTGTGAAAGCATTGGGCGAAAAACTGGCGGTTCAAACCCATACCATAAAATTTGACACCATTGGGTATGCTGAAGAAAATGGAATTTCTACCCAAATGGCGGCACGTGATTTGCGTTACGGCTGGTTTCAAAAAATCGCCGAGGAAAACAATATTGATTACATTATTACCGGGCATCAAAAAGATGATGTTTTGGAGACTTTTCTGATCAATTTTACCCGTGGAACGGGACTCGACGGATTAACCGGAATTCCCGAAATTCAGGGAAATATTGTGCGGCCGTTTATGATTTTTACCCGCAACGAAATTTTGGTGTACGCCACCAAAAAAAAGATAGATTGGCGGGAAGATCGCACCAATTCTTCCATCAGGTATGTAAGAAATAAAATTCGACATAAAGTGGTTCCGGTTTTAATAGAGTTAAATCCAAATTTGCTGGATACTTTTCACAATACGTTGGAAAATTTAAAAGGAAGTCAGCAAATTGTAAAGGACCGCATTCAAAATGTGAAAGAAAAAATCACCAAGATTCACAAAAACGAAGTGCATTTCAGCATTCCGGAATTAAAAAAACTGAGCAACCCTAAAATCTATTTGTTTGAGATTTTGAAAGATTACGGATTTACGGAATGGAATGATGTTGCCGATTTGCTCGACTGCCAAAGCGGTAAACAGGTTTTTAGCAAAACACATCGTTTGTTAAAAGATCGGGAAGCATTAATTTTATCGGATATACTTCAACAGGAAAATATAGACAGCGTTGAAATTCAAGAAAACACTACTGATATAAACGCGCCTATTTCGTTGAAATTTGAAACTGTTACCATTCCTTTTGACACTAAAAATCATCAGAATAAAGTATTGGAGGAACTTATTTTTGATGATAAAAACACCATTTCCATAGATTTCGACAAAATTGAATTCCCTTTACTCCTGAGAAAATGGCAAAAAGGAGATTTCTTTTTTCCTATCGGAATGAACGGCAAAAAGAAAGTTAGCAAGTTCTTTAAAGATGAGAAATTATCGCTGATCGACAAAGAAAATGCGTGGCTGTTATGTTCTAAGAACGACATTATTTGGGTGGTTGGAAAACGAATGGATGACCGATATAAAGTTACCAAATCCACTTCAAAAATTTTGAAAATAACGGTTTAATCGGAAGTTCAAAAAGTTTCAAGTTTCAGGTTTCAGGTTTTTTTCGTTTATTATTCATACTTAAATTATCACACAAAGTTTCACAGAGAGCCACGAAGATTCACAAAGAAATAGTAATAAAGATTTATTGCGGAAATAAATTCCTTCACAAAAAATAACGATTTCGTTAAATTAACATTTTAAAGACAGTCATTTAACCAAGCTTTTGTAATTTTCACGCTTGAATTTTAAATTATGCACAAACTACCGAAACTTACCAGATTCAACGAAAATGTATTGTCAAAATACCGTATTTACAACAGTATTTTTATGACATTGCCGTTTGATGCCATTACAAAAACTGGCGTTATGCTGCCGCTTTTTCACGAAGTTTGCGAAAATGGTTTCTCCAATAAAAAAAATCCGACCGAAATTGTGGATGCTTTTTTTAAAGCTTATCATACAAATCCGTCAGAAAAAGACAAGATCAATTTACTTTTTCGTTTTATACAATATATAGAGCGCCAAGTGGTGTTGTTTGACGCCATTGAAGACGCGGCATTTCCCATTGTAAATAATATGGATGGTGTGGGAACTCTACGAAACAGCAAAGAAACTGCCACATTGGAAAATAAAAAAGAAGCGCTGAAAAAGCATTTGGAAAATTTTAAGGTTCGTGTGGTTTTAACCGCCCATCCAACGCAATTTTATCCGGGAGCCGTTTTGGGAATTATCACCGATTTAACCGAAGCCATTCAACAAAACGATTTGCTGAAAATAAATCAGTTATTGGCGCAATTGGGAAAAACACCTTTTTTTAAACACGTAAAACCAACGCCTTATGATGAAGCCGTAAGCTTGATCTGGTATTTGGAAAACGTATTTTACCATTCGGTATCCGGCGTTTACAATTATATCCAAAGCAATATTTTCGACAATAAGCCTATTGACAATGAGATCATTAACCTAGGCTTTTGGCCTGGCGGCGACCGGGACGGAAATCCGTTTGTGACTACGGAAATCACCTTGGATGTTGCAAAACGCTTAAAACAAACCATCCTAAAAAATTACCATCGCGATATTCGTTTGCTGAAAAGGCGCCTGACTTTTGCCGGTGTTGAAGAATCTATTGCTGCATTGGAAGATATTTTATTCGAAAATAGCGTAAGCACAGAAATTAACACCATGATTCCGTTAAACGAATTTTTGGGCAAACTGAACGAAATCAGAGACGTACTCATCAGCAGACATCAATCTTTATATTTGGAGGAAATAGATGATTTTATCAATAAAGTCCGTTTGTTTGGCTACCATTTTGCAACGTTGGACATTCGTCAGGACAGCCGTGTACACCACGATGTTTTTGTTCAGATTGTAAAAACGTTGTCAGAAAAAGGAAATGCTATTTTCCCTGAAAATTATTTGGAACTTTCAGAAAACCATCAAATTGAAATTCTTTCAAAAGTATCCGGAAATGTTGCTGTTTCAACTTTTGATGATGAAATGGTCGTTAAAACTTTGGGATCTATTCATGCCATAAAAACCATTCAGGAAAATAACGGCGAACGCGGTGCAAACCGCTACATTATCAGCAATAACCAATCTGCTTTAAATGTGATGGAAACCTTTGCCATGTTCAATTTAAGCGGTTTTAACCATCAATTAAACGTTGATATTATTCCGCTTTTTGAAACCATTGATGATTTAACCAACGCAACAAGCGTTATGGAAAAATTATATGCGAATCCCGTTTATAAAAATCACCTTAAAAACAGGGGAAACAAACAAACCATTATGCTTGGTTTTTCTGACGGAACAAAAGATGGCGGTTATTTAATGGCAAATTGGGGCATTTATCAAGCCAAAGAAAAGCTGACAGAAATTTCAAGAAAAAACGATATCAAAGTCATATTTTTTGACGGTCGCGGCGGACCACCGGCACGTGGCGGCGGAAAAACACACCAATTTTATGCATCTTTAGGTCCGACGATTGAAGACGAAGAAATACAATTAACCGTGCAAGGACAAACCATCAGTTCTAATTTTGGCACGTTGGATTCTGCACAATTTAATATCGAACAGTTGTTGAGTGCCGGGATTTCGAACGAATTGTTTAGCAATGCCAACAATATTATGACAAAAAGCGATGTTGAAATTATGGATGATTTGGCATTGACAAGCTACCAGGCTTATGTCGATTTTAAAAATCATCCGAAGTTTATGCCGTATTTGGAACGTATGAGCACCTTAAAATATTACGCAAAAACAAATATTGGAAGTCGGCCATCCAAACGTTCCGGTTCAAAAGAATTGAATTTTGCCGATTTGCGCGCCATACCTTTTGTGGGTTCCTGGAGTCAGTTAAAGCAAAATGTTCCCGGTTTTTATGGTGTTGGCACCGCTTTGAAAAAATATGAGGACAATGGCGAATTTGAAAAACTGAAACATTTCTATAATAATTCTGATTTCTTCAAAACATTAATCGGAAACAGTATGATGTCGCTTACAAAATCATTTTTTCAGTTGACGGAATATATGGCAAAAAATGAAGAATTTGGCGAATTTTGGGAAATTATTCACACAGAATACCAAACCTCAAAACGTCTGATTTTAAAACTTTCCGATTATAATGAATTGATGCAAAGCAATCAAGTTGGAAAAGCATCCATTGTTATTCGTGAAAATATTGTGTTACCTTTGCTTACCATTCAACAATATGGTTTACTAAAAATTCAGGAACTTCAAAATGAAGAAAATCCGGATCTTGATTTAATTAAGATTTATGAAAAAATGGTAACACGTTCCTTGTTCGGAAACATTAACGCAAGCAGAAATTCAGCATAATGATAAACTTATCCCAAATAGACGAAAACGAATACAATCCGCATTATAAACATTATATTCTGGAATTGGGAAATGTGGATTTATTTGAAATTTTATCGGCTTCTTCTGAAGAATTGATGGAAACGGTTAAAGATTTATCCGAAGAAAAAATGGTTTTTCGCTATGAGGAAGGAAAATGGACCATCAAAGAGCTTTTACAGCATTTAATTGACACAGAGCGCATTATGAGTTATAGAGCTTTGCGTTTTTCAAGAAACGACGCCACGGAACTGCCGGGTTTTGATGAAAACTGGTATGTTGACAACTCATACGGCAACGACCGAAATTCCAGTGATTTGGTGGAAGAATTTACCTGCACACGCCGCGCAAGCATCTCCTTATTTAAAAGTTTTACTGATGAAATGCTGCTATTTTCGGGAACGGCAAATGAAAGTGATATAACTGTAAGAGCATTAGGCTTTATAATTGCTGGCCATCAAATGCACCACTTAAAAATCATTAAAGAGCGGTATCTTTAGTCGTTTTTAATAAAAAATAATTTATCATTAATAAATTTTAAACGCAAGGAACGCAAAGCGCTGATTTTAAACGCCTAACATTTCGCGAACATTGCGCCTCCTTTGCGAGCATTGCGTTTAAACCTGCTTTTTTAGACAGCTTCCTTTAATATGTTACCCATTGTGATTTTATTTTGTTCTAACCTAATATTTTAATTCCAATAATTAATTTAGAAGCTGCAAATATTTAGCACAATATGGCAAGGCCAAAACTGAACTATTATATTTGTACATTCGATATAAATTAAAATATTATATTTGAAATATTCTTAACTATTTTCAACAATGCGCATTTTTAAAAAAATCTTACTTGTTCTTGGTGTCTTAATTGTACTGGTTTTTATTGGTGGCTGGATCTATTTTAACAGCCTAAAACCTGATTATTCTGGCAAAATAACATTGTCAAACATAGAAAATGAGACTTCTGTGTATTTTGATGACTATGGCATTCCGCATATTTACGCCCAAAATCAATACGATGCCTCAACAGCTTTAGGCTACGTTCATGCGCAGGACCGACTTTGGCAAATGGAATTGATGCGAAGAATTGCTCCGGGAAGATTGTCGGAAATTTTTGGAAAAGATATGCTCAAAAACGACCGATTTTTTGTGAGTTTGGGCATTGAAGAAGCTTCCAAAAAATCCATGGAAAAATTGGATAAAAATGGGGAAGTATACAAATTGGCAACCGCTTATTTGAACGGTGTAAACCAGTTTATTGAAAATGGCCCAACACCCATTGAATTCACTTTAATAGGCATCGAAAAAGAACCGTACCAACTTAACGACATCTACAATATTTTGGGCTATATGTCTTTCAGTTTTGCAATGGCGCAAAAAACCGATCCGCTTTTAACCGTTCTCAAAGAAAAATTGGGTGATGATTATTTGAAAGAACTCAATATAGAAATCGGCCCAAATACTACGTTTATTAAAAATTCAAAATCAACTATTGCCAATTTTTCGGAAATGGTTGCAAGCGTAAATGAGGTGATGGAAAATTCGCCGGTTCCGCCATTTATCGGCAGCAACAGTTGGGTGGTTTCACCTAAAAAATCTGCCACCGGAAAAGTGCTTTTTGCAAACGATCCGCATATTGGCTATTCACAGCCCGCAGTTTGGTATGAAGCGCATATTGTAACGCCCAATTATGAAATGTACGGCTATCATTTGGCCGGTGTTCCGTTTCCATTATTGGGACACAACAGAAATTATGCGTACGGATTGACGATGTTCGAAAATGACGATATCGATTTTTATAAAGAAGAAAACCATCCGACAGATTCCACAAAATACAAAACGCCTGACGGATTTGATACTTACAAAACAACCGTGAAAACCATAAAAGTTAAGGATGCCGATGATGTGATTATTACGGTAAGAAATTCCCGTCACGGACCCATTATGAACGATGCGCTTGATGCAATTACGCAAAGTGAACCCATTGCTATGTCTTGGATTTATACCCAATTTGATGTAGAAGTTTTGGGTGCACTTTATACCATTTCAAGAGCAAATGATATGAAAGATGTTAAAAAAGGCGCATCTATGATTCACGCGCCCGGATTGAATATTATGTACGGTGATGCAAAAGGAAATGTGGCTTGGTGGGCAACAGGGAAATTGTACAAATTAAATCCCGGCGTAAACAGGAATTTTATTTTGAACGGTGCTTCAGGCGAGGATGATCCTATTGAATATTTGGATTTCAGTGAAAACCCGATGGCTGAAAATCCACCCTGGAATTACGTGTATTCCGCCAACAATCAGCCAGATTCCACTGCAAATATGTTATATCCCGGCTATTATTTATCAGAAGACAGGGCGAAACGCATTGTGCAGTTGCTTGAGCCAAAAAATAACTGGAACAAAGAATCTGTGGCGGTCATGATTAATGACGTAACCTCAGCGGTGGCACCAGCGTTGGTGAAAGAATTTGCTGAAAATATGGATTACAAATCCTTCAGCAAAAGCGAACAAAAAGCCATTGATGTACTTCAACTTTGGGACGGCTCAAATACTGTTGACCAAGTGGCGCCGACCATTTATAACAAATGGATTTACCTATATTTAAAAAACACTTTTGAAGATGAAATGGGATCAACATTGTTTACCCAGTTTTTGGCCACACATTTATCAAAAAGAACAATTGCCGAGCAAATTGAAAAAGACAGCTCCATTTGGTGGGATGATATTTCTACATCAAACAACATAGAAACCAAAAAAGAAATCTTGTCAAAATCTTTGGTTGAAGCAGTTGCCTCTCTAGAAAAGCAACTTGGAAGCAATATGATGGATTGGAATTGGGGAAAAGTTCATACCTTAGTGCACGAACATCCGCTTGGCAAAGTGGCTGCCCTAAAAAGCTATTTTAATGTGGGTCCATTCCCAATAAATGGCTCAAGAGAAGTGATTAACAATCGGGGATTCGACTATACTGAAACTGGTTTATACAAAGTAAATGCAGGTCCGTCCACCAGAAGAGTTATAGATTTTTCTGATGTTGAAAACAGTATCAGCATTTTGCCAACGGGACAATCTGGAAATCCTTTTAGTAAACACTATAAAGACCAGACCGAAATGTACAATAAAGGCGAATTCAGAAAAATGAAAATGAATGAAGAAGAAATTAAAAAGGTTTCAACAAAATTAACTATTTCACCAAATAAATGAGTAAAAGAATCACCATAAAGCAAATTGCACTGGCATTACAAGTTTCTATTTCAACGGTTTCAAAAGCGTTAAACGACAGCTATGAAATTAGTGATGATACAAAAAAAAGAATTCAGGACTATGCCAAGTTGCACAAATACAAGCCCAACACACTTGCATTGAGCCTGCAAAATAAAAAAACAAAAACGATTGGTATCATACTTCCTAATATTTTAAACTACTATTTCGCCCGTGTTTTGCGTGGTATTGAAAAAGTTACCACAGAAAAAGGATACAATATCATCACCTGCATCACCAACGAATCCTTCAAAAAAGAAGTGGACACCATGGAAATGCTTTCGAATGGTACTATTGATGGTTTTATTGCCTGTATTTCAGAAGAAACTTTAAGAATCGGAAATTTTGAACACTTTAATCTCATATTGGAAGAAGGAACCCCAATTGTACTGTACGACCGTGTTCATGAAGCTATTAACTGCGACAAAGTAGTGACCGACAACGTGAAAAGCGGTTACAAAGCAACCCGTTTTTTAATGAAGTCGGGTTGCGAAAATATTGCTCTTATCTCCAATGCTGAAGAAATAAATATTGGCCAGTTTAGCGTTAACGGCTATTTAAAGGCACTGACTAAATATGAGGTACCAATTAATGAAAATCTGATTTTAAGGCTTGATGATGAGACTCATTTGAAAGAACGCATTAACGAAATGTTAGACAATAACAAGGTAGACGGGATGTTGATTATTGATGAAGTTTCTGGCGCCGTGGCAACACAAGTACTAAACGCCCGAGGCATAAATGTTCCGGAAGACATCTCCATTGTAAGTTTTACCAACGGAATTTTATCACGTTATACCATTCCGCCTTTAACCGCCGTAAATCGTTTTGCGCACACAACCGGTGAAATAGCTGCAAACAGATTAATCGATAAAATTGAAGAAAAAATTGAATTTGATGACATTAAAACTGAAATAGTTAAAACAAAACTGGTTGAACGTGAATCGACAAAAAAACTTTTTATAAAGTTTTAAAAAAGCCTAACCCTTCACTTCTTCGATGTTTAACAATTCATAAATTTTTTGAATTATCTTTTTATTTTTCAGAAAATATTTTCAAAATGATAAAAAATGCAATAAACATTGCTTCATTAATTTATTGCATTAAATTTTTAGCTATTTTTATGAAAATTAAAAAATATGCTAGAAAAAGTTTATGGCAGCGCCGTGTTTGGCGTTGAAGCAACTAATATTACCGTTGAAGTAAATATTGACCAAGGAATTGGTTATCATTTGGTTGGCTTGCCCGACAATGCCATTAAAGAAAGCAGTTTCAGGATTTCGGCAGCCTTAAAAAACAACAAATACAATTTTCCAGGAAAAAAAATTACCATTAATATGGCGCCTGCCGATATGCGCAAAGAAGGTTCGGCCTACGACCTTACTTTGGCCATTGGCATACTCGCAGCTTCAAACCAAATTAATACCGATAAAATTGGTGACTACATTATTATGGGCGAACTTTCATTAGACGGAAGCCTGCAACCCATTAAAGGCGCTTTACCCATTGCCATAAAAGCACTTGAAGAAAATTTTAAAGGATTTATTCTGCCGATACAAAATGCCAAAGAAGCCGCAATTGTCTCTGATTTAAAAGTTTATGGCGTTGAAAATATTACAGAAGTCATTGATTTTTTCGACGGAAAAACGGAACTTGAACAAACCATAATTGATGTTCAATTTGAATTTAATAAAAGTTTAGACAACCCCGAATTTGATTTTGCTGATGTAAAAGGCCAGGAATCCGTAAAACGTTCCATGGAAATTGCAGCTGCGGGCGGACATAACATTATATTGATTGGGCCTCCCGGAAGCGGAAAAACCATGTTGAGCAAAAGACTGGCTTCCATATTGCCGCCAATGACGATGCAAGAAGCGCTGGAAACCACAAAAATACATTCTGTTGTCGGGAAAATAAAAGAAAGCGGTTTGATGTGCCAGCGACCGTTTCGCTCACCTCATCATACCATTTCGGACATCGCGCTGGTTGGCGGCGGACAATATCCACAACCGGGAGAAATTTCTATGGCGCACAATGGCGTCTTATTTTTAGATGAATTGCCCGAATTTAAACGCACCGTTTTAGAAGTGATGCGACAGCCTTTGGAAGACCGGGAAATCACCATCTCACGGGCTAAATTTTCGGTGACTTATCCCAGCAGTTTTATGTTGGTGGCAAGTATGAATCCGTCTCCAAGCGGTTATTTTAACGATCCTGATTCGCCTAAAACCTCCTCGCCTTTTGAAATGCAGCGCTATCTCAGTAAGATTTCAGGACCTTTATTGGATAGAATCGACATTCATATTGAAGTAAATCCTGTTCCTTTTGAAAAACTTTCGGAAGAACAGCTCAGTGAACCAAGCACTGAAATCAGAAAACGTGTTACCAAAGCTAGGGAAATTCAAACCAGTCGTTTTACGGAATATGGGAATGTGCATCACAACGCGCAAATGAGCGTGAAGCAAATCAGAAAATATTGCAAGTTGTTACCGGAATGCAGCATATTGCTAAAAAATGCCATGGAACGCTTAAGTTTATCAGCCAGAGCTTACGACCGGATTTTAAAAGTTTCGAGAACCATTGCCGATTTAGAAGGTGTTCCGGAGATTTCAACATCGCACATTTCTGAAGCCATCCAATACCGAAGTTTAGACCGGGAAGGTTGGTTGGGGTGATCATTTAGAAAGAATGATGAACTCTAAAATAGCTATAAAATAAAAAAGGGGAAATATCCCCTTTTTTTTCAGGGTTAATCCCCTTATTTCTTAACAACAGTTATCTTAATTTTGAAGTGAGAAAAAGAAAAACGGAATGTTTTTTGTTAGTTATGGGAAATTGCAAAAGCCTCTCAAGAAATTGGGAGGCTTTTTTTATATTAATATCTGTAATAATCAGGCTTGTAAGGTCCTTCTACGGTTACACCAATATATTTCGCTTGGTCTTCACGTAAAGTTTCCAGTTCAACACCAATTTTAGCCAGGTGCAAACGTGCCACTTTTTCATCTAAATGTTTGGGCAACATATATACTTGGTTTTCATAAGCGTCTTTGTTGTTCCACAATTCCAATTGCGCCAAGGTTTGGTTTGTAAATGAATTGCTCATCACAAAACTTGGATGTCCCGTTGCACAACCTAAATTTACCAAACGGCCTTCAGCCAAAATTAAAATTTCATTTTCACCAATCGTATATTTATCAACCTGAGGTTTAATTTCAACTTTGGTATGTCCGTAATTTCCATTTAACCAGGCCATATCCAACTCATTATCAAAATGACCGATATTACAAACGATGGTTTTATCTTTCATTTTTTCAAAATGACGGGCAATTACAATATCTTTATTTCCTGTTGTGGTGATAATGATATCAGCATTTCCTACAACACTGTCTAATTTTTTCACTTCAAATCCGTCCATTGCAGCTTGTAACGCACAAATTGGATCAATTTCGGTAACGGTTACAATAGAACCCGCACCTTTAAATGAAGCCGCTGTTCCTTTACCCACATCACCATAACCACAAACAACCACGCGTCTTCCGGCTAACATAATATCCGTAGCTCGTCTGATGGCATCAACAGCACTTTCCCTGCATCCGTATTTGTTGTCGAATTTAGATTTTGTTACCGAGTCGTTTACATTTATTGCTGGCATTGGCAATGTTCCTTCTTTCACTCTTTCATATAAACGATGAACGCCGGTTGTGGTTTCTTCACTTAAACCATTGATTCCTGCAGCCAATTCTGGATATCTGTCCAACACCATATTGGTTAAATCGCCACCATCATCTAAAATTAAGTTCAAAGGTTTTTTGTCTTCCCCAAAAAATAATGTTTGTTCAATACACCAGTCAAATTCTTCCTCATTCATCCCTTTCCATGCATAAACGGAAACTCCTGCAGCAGCAATTGCAGCAGCAGCCTGGTCTTGTGTTGAAAATATATTGCAAGAACTCCAGGTTACCTCAGCGCCCAATTCAACCAAAGTTTCAATTAAAACTGCAGTTTGAATGGTCATGTGCAAACAGCCTGCAATTCGTGCTCCTTTCAAAGGTTTTTCACCTTTAAATTCTTCTCTTAGACTCATTAAGCCTGGCATTTCTGCTTCCGCCAATTGAATTTCCTTACGGCCCCACTCAGCAAGATTGATATCTTTAACTTTATATTTAACGTAAGTTGATGTTGTTGTACTCATATTTATTAAATTTGTTTTTATTTTAAACAACTAAAACAAGTTGTTCAGGAATGTGCAAAAGTACAAAATACCTTTGAAAAACTAAATGCCTTTATTTAAAACTATTAAGCCAAATAATCATACCACCATTTATGTGTGGAAAATTGAAGAATCGCTTAACGATTTGGCTGAAAATATGCCAATAACGGCAAGAAGTGAAGAAAGGCTGCTTTCAATGAAATCCGATCTTCACAAACGCGGATTTTTAAGTGTGCGCCATTTGTTGAAAACTGCTGGTTATAGTGACTTTGATTTATTTTACAACGATAATGGCAAACCACATTTAACCAACGGAAAACATATTTCCATCACACATTCCTTTACTTATTCTGCAATTGCAATCAGCGATTTTGCCATCGGAATCGACATTGAAAAAAACAGAGAAAAGATAAAAATCATCCAACATCGGTTCGTCAATTTTGAAAAAGGATTCATTCATAAAGATGATGACTATATTGAACAACTAACTGTAATTTGGGGCGCCAAAGAAGCGTTGTATAAAATTTATCCTTTTGGTGGATTGACCTTCAAAAATGATATTGATATTAATTCCTTTCAAATTGCCGACAAAAAAACCACCGGTTATATAAAAGTTGAAGGCTGGGACAAAAATTACGACATCCGTTTTGAGCAATTAGATGGTTTTACCTTGGTTTATGCCTTAGAAACTTCAGGAAATGCGTAAATACATTCTAGAATTCATTCAAAAAGCCACCGTAAAAAACGAAAAATTACTCGCTATTTTATTGGATCCCGATAAAACTTCTTTGGATAAATTACCTGAAATTTCTTCAAGAATAGATACCCTAAACGCAAATTTTATTTTTGTCGGCGGAAGTTTTGTTGAAAACCAACTCACCGATTTGTTTGTGAAAACAATTAAAAAACATACGAATTTGCCGGTGATACTTTTTCCCGGTGATTTTTCGCAACTCACCAATTTTGCAGATGCGTTGTTATTTTTATCATTGCTGTCGGGAAGAAATCCGGAATATTTAATTGAACAGCAAATTAAATCTGTTCCATTTTTAAAAAATTCAAGCTTGGAAATTATTCCGACAGGCTATATTTTAATTGATGGCGGAACCAATTCATCAGTATTAAAAATGAGCAACACCAAACCAATTTTACAAGAAAATATACAATTGGCTATCGACACCGCCGTTGCCGGAATGTATAAAGGCAAACAGTTGATTTATTTGGAAGCAGGAAGCGGCGCGAAAGTTCCCGTAAATTCCAAACTAATTTCAGCAGTAAAACAACATATTTCCATTCCGCTTATTGTTGGCGGAGGCATCAAAACCAAAGAACAATTAAACAATGCTTATGCCAGTGGCGCCGATTTGGTGGTTGTTGGCACCGCTTTTGAAAACAATCCTTCATTCAATTTTTAACTTATGAATGACCTTCTTAATTTTTTTGTTGAACCTTATCAAACGGCAAGCGCACTTCATATTTCCCTCGAATTAATTGCTGCCTTTTTTGGCGTACTCAGTGTGTTTTATGCCAAAAAAGAAAATATTTTGGTGTTCCCTACGGGCATCATCAGCACGGCATTGTATGTGTATTTGTTGGTTCAATGGGATTTATACGGCGATCTAATTATCAATATTTATTATACCCTTATGAGTGTTTACGGCTGGTATATGTGGAGCAGGATTGTTGATGACAAACAGCAACATTTGCCGATTACGAAAACAAACAATCTGGATAAATTAAAAACTTTGGGCATTTTTTTATTCACTTCCATTTTTGTGATTTTCGTTTACAGATATTACAATGTGATGCCAAATCACCTGAATTTTATCGACAGCGTTGATTACGCAGTCACTAACTTAACTGCAGGAAATTTGGATGATTTCAGAAAAATTACGCCATTTTTAGATACTTTTACCACTGGTATCTTTTTTGCCGGAATGTGGTTAATGGCCAATAAAAAAATTGAAAACTGGTTGTTTTGGATTGCTGGAAACGTGGTTTCCATTCCGCTATATTTTGTAAAAGGATACGGTTTTACGGGTATTCAATACGCCATATTTTTATTTTTAGCTTTTCAAGGATATTATGCATGGAAGAAAAACTTAAACAAACAAAGATAAATATTGTAAAAGTGGTGCTTTTCGGACCTGAAAGTTCCGGTAAAACAACACTTTCTAAATTGCTGGCCCGCCATTATAACACGGTTTGGGTTCCTGAATATGCGCGGGATTATTTGCAAAATAAATGGAATAACGAACGAAAAACCTGTGAAAATTCGGATATGTTGCCTATTGCGGAAGGACAAATAAAATCGGAAAACGAACTGGCCCTAAAAGCAGATAAGGTTTTAATTTGCGACACCGATTTGTTGGAAACCAAAGTATATTCTGAAGAATTTTATGGCGGATTTGTACATCCTGATTTGGAAAAAGCCGCATTACAAAATACTTACGATTTATACTTTCTGACTTACATTGATGCCCCTTGGAAAAAAGATGATTTAAGAGATAGGCCGGAACAACGGCTGGAAATGTTCAACGCTTTTGAAAATGCTTTGATAAAAAACCATCGGCCTTATGTTTTATTGAAGGGCGAAAAAAAGAACAGGCTTGAAACAGCCATCCGTGAAATTGATAAAATCCTAAAATTGAAACCGAACTTGCACCGATTTTCAGGAAAATAATTCAGCAAAAAAATTAGAAGCGAATGAATACCGAATTGATGATAAAGGAATTGAAATTTAAAGCAGTGCGCAGCGGCGGTGCCGGCGGCCAGCATGTAAATAAAGTTTCTTCAAAAATTGAACTTACTTTTGATTTGGAAAATTCAGAAAGTTTTACCGAAGAAGAAAAGGCATTGTTGATTCAAAAACTGAAAAGTAAACTTACCAAAGAAAATGTATTGTTGCTTCAGTGTGATGAAAGTCGAAGTCAGCATAAAAACAAAGAAATTGCCATTGACCGATTTCTTAACATCATTTCGAGTGGATTAACCGTTCAAAAACCAAGAAAAGAAACAAAACCAAGCAAATCGAGCATTTTGAAACGTCTGGAAAAAAAGAAAAAAACTGCCTTCAAAAAAGTGCTGCGCAATAAATCTAATTTTGAATAAAATATTTTAAACCGCAAATTCCTTAAAGAAAAACTAAGCAAAAAATTAAAAAAAATTCAATTTCGTCAAATTTATTTAACCGCAAAAAACGCAAAGTTTAATGAAAGGTTTGCTAAAAGGTTAATTATTTCTTTGTGTAACTTGGTGGCTCTCTGTGAAACTCCGTGCAATTAAAAGATCTTGTTACACAGAGATTCACAAAGAAAAAAACAGAGATTCACAAAGTTTTAAATCACCATAAATCAATTAATGGCTACTTGCTATTTTAGCGGCAAAGAACGCAATTTTGTTATGGTTAACATTTGATAGGCATTTCAAAATCGTAAATAAATCTGCGTTAAGGATTGAGCGGCTTGTTTGAGCTCTCCCGTTTTTTAACGGGAAGCGAGTAGCGAAAGCCTGACCTGAAAGGGAACGCCCAAAATATTTTTAGTATTATATTTTTAAAATTTGTTGAATTTAAATGCAATATTTAAATTCTTATTCCTAATTTTGACCCATCTCAAAAGGGGTGCCTAAAACGGCTGAGATCAAACCCATTGAACCTGAACAGGTAATGCTGTTAAGGGAAATTAAGCGATATCAATCGCATGGACAACAAATTAATTATTCATAACATCGATTAATTACCTCTTTTTAAATCGTTTTATTTTAAAAAAATGAAACTAAATTTAAAAATGAAACTGAAAAAAGCATCCTTATTGGCAGCTTTTTTAATCACTGCATTTTCTTTTAATGCAAACGCACAAGAACTTTTTACGCTTTCGGGCAAAGTAACGGACGGATCAAAACCATTTCCCGACGTAAACATTGTGGTGAAAGAAACCCAAAAAGGAACAACCACCAATGCTGACGGCACATTTTCGGTATCCTTAAAAAAAGGAACTTACACCTTGTTGGTAAGCGCACTGAGCAATCCGAAAGAAGTAAGGATTGTGTTAACAAAAAATGTTTTTATTTCAATTGACTTGTCTGACCGGTTTATGAATTTGGAAGAAGTGCTGGTTTCGGCAGTTCGCGTAAAAGCAACATCGCCCGTAACGCACAGCAACATCACCAAAAAAGATTTGGAAAAACGCAATTTAGGGCAAGACATTCCAATTATGCTGAATTACTTGCCATCTGTAGTGACAACAAGTGATGCCGGCGCAGGCGTTGGATACACCGGAATCAGGGTTCGCGGCAGTGATGCTACCCGCGTGAATGTAACCATCAACGGAATTCCTTATAATGATGCTGAAAGTCAGGGCACTTTTTGGGTGAATATGCCCGATTTCACCTCATCCACCGAAAGTATGCAATTGCAACGTGGCGTGGGAACTTCAACGAACGGCTCCGGCGCTTTTGGCGCGAGTTTAAACTTGTTAACTGATGCGATATCTGAAGAAGGTTTTGGAGAAATCAGCAGTTCAATTGGTTCCTACAACACCAAAAAAAATACAGTAAAATTCAGTACCGGTAAAATAAATGACCATATTGAATTTGCGGGCCGTTTTTCGAAAATAGATTCCGACGGTTATATTGACCGCGCCTGGTCCGATTTAAAATCGTACTTTTTGCAAGCTTCCTATGTTGATGACAATACCTTAATTAAAGCGCTGACATTTGGCGGCCACGAAAAAACGTATCAGGCTTGGTATGGCGTTACCAAAGAAGAAATGGAAACTTTGGGGCGGACTTACAATCCGTATTCGTACGAAAATGAAATCGACAATTACCAACAAGACCATTATCAGTTACATTGGAACGAAAAATTAACTGAAAATTGGTCCACCAATGTTGGATTAAACTACACCAAAGGCAGTGGTTATTTCGAACAATATAAAGCTGATGAAGATTTTGCCGATTATTTATTAACGCCAATCACCATTGGCGGCGAAACCATTGATGAAACAGATTTGATCAGAAGACGCTGGCTGGACAACGATTTTTATGTGGTGAATGCAAATGCAACTTACAAAAATGAGACGGTAGAATTTATCTTCGGAACTTCTTACAGCCACTACAAAGGAAAACATTTCGGGGAAATTATCTGGGCTGAATTTGCCAGCGATTCTGAAATTAGAGACCATTATTACGATGCCAATACCAAAAAAAATGACGCCAATATTTTTGGAAAATTGACCTATAATTTGAATGATTCCTGGACGTTATTTACGGATTTGCAAGGCAGATTTGTGAAATTCGAAACAAAAGGATTGACATCAGACAGAACGCCCATGAATGTTGATGAAAATTATTCGTTTTTCAATCCGAAAGCCGGATTGACTTTTGAGGCAACTGCCAACAACAGTTTCTATTTATCATATGCAAAAGCCAACAGAGAGCCAAACCGCAACGATTTTGAAAACGGCATTTTTACTTCAGAAAAAT
>CAZBGP010000043.1:0-19202 GCA_964491495.1 uncultured Lutibacter sp.
AAGCATTTTTTCTTTTTGGGAAACTGCTCTCGGTGGTCGCCGTATCATTAATAAAAAAACTTTGGAAATCAACAATCGCATTAAAGGCGGTTGAATTACCGGTACCAATGCCATATAAGAATAGGCGGCAATGGCAATTGGGCCAATCAAGTTTTTAACCACGGTACCATCGGCCATAATGTTAACGCCATTTGCCAATTTTGAGGCAAGGAAAATTGCGGTTGGACCATCGGCACCGCCTATAATACCAATCGCTGCAGCCTCAGGAAGGTTGAAGCCAAGGTAAAGCGCCCCAATAAATGTTACAAAAACCCCAATTTGTGCTGCAGCTCCCAACAACATTAATTTCGGATTGGCGATGAGCGATGAAAAATCGGTCATGGCGCCGATTCCCAAGAATATTAACGGCGGATAAATACCTTTTACCACCCCAAAATACAGAAAGTTCAACACCGATCCGGATTCATAAATTCCGGTTTGCAATCCCGCAACAAATGGTATATTTCCAATAATGATGCCTGCGCCAATGGGAACCAGGAGCAGCGGTTCATAATCAAATTTAATGCCCAGATAGATGAAAATAATGCCAATTATAATCATAATTAAATGTCCGGGCGTGGCATTGGCAAAGCCGGTGAAATTATAAAATTGCTTTATGCCGTCTATTGCATTAACGATAAAACTTGCTTCAGTGTCTTGATCAGTTTGTTCAACTGTTGTGGTTGAAACTTGATTTGTTTGGGCAGTATTTAAACCGAGGGCTGGTCTGATGAAAATCAAAAGTGACAGCACGCCAAATATTAATAGTATTTTCTTCATTTTTTTATTTTTTACGAGTGTTGGCTCTTGAATTTTTTTTTGATTTCAGAACCAATAACTTTTAAATTTCTAGGCCAATTCTATCATTAATTCACTTTGAAGCACTTGCTGTCCAACTTTTACGTTTACAGCACTCACCACGCCCGATTGTTCTGAAGTAATATTATTTTCCATTTTCATGGCCTCAAGCACCAGCAATCGATCACCCACTTTAATAGTATCGCCCACTTTTACGTCGATGGATAAAATGATGCCTGGAATGGGCGCAACAATTTTTGTTTTTGCAGATCCCGGATTTACCTTAAATGGTTCAATCGGTTTTCTTGTTTTTGCCAGCACCATGGTAGGTGTTTTTGGCTTTGTTACCATTCCCTCTTTCATTTTTACAGAATAAGAAGTTCCGTTTACCTCCAATTCTATGATGTCTTCTTCGTGGGAAATAATTTTGACATTATAATTATTTTCGTGTATTCTAAATCTAAAATTTTTCATTGTTCCTATTTTTTCTTGTTACTGATTATCATACAAAAATCGGGTAACAAATAATCCATAATCCGTTAAAGTCTGTTTTGTGTACCGTATATTTTTGAACTCCAGGGCGAGTATAATTTTCGCGCTTGTTTAATGGTCAATATTGCATTTTCAGTATCATGTTGTTCATGAAGATACAAGTGAACGGCCGTGGCAATGGCAGCGGCAATTTCTCCCGTAAAATTTTCATCAACTGCGATTGCAATATCCTCAATTTTTTTATCCCTGCCTTTGGTGATGATTTTATAGACATAAAGTAAAATAGGCACGCCATATTTAAAAAATATTGTCAGAATAAGCAATGAGCCAAAAACGATAAGCATCCCTGTGATCAAAATAACGTAACCTTCGCTTAATTGATCTATTTCTACTGGTATAGGTGTCATTATAGTGGGATGTTTGAGTGTTTTTTAGGCGGATTTACTTCCTTTTTATTGGAAAGCAACTCCAATGCCCTGATGATTCTGAAACGCGTATTTCTAGGTTCAATCACATCATCAATAAAACCATATTTTGCAGCCACATATGGGTTTGCAAACTTAACAGTGTACTCTTCCTCTTTTTTCTCAATGTAAAGCTGTTTTTCATCCGCATCCTCTATTTTTTTAATATTGGAACCTTCCAATACTTCTACAGCGCCTTTGGCACCCATTACGGCAATTTCAGCAGTTGGCCAGGCATAATTTAAGTCACCGCGCAGTTGTTTGCAGCTCATCACATCGTGCGCGCCACCGTAAGATTTACGCAGTGTAATAGTCACTTTTGGAACGGTTGCTTCACCATAAGCAAACAATAATTTTGCGCCATGAAGAATAATACCGCCATATTCTTGTCCGGTTCCGGGCAAAAATCCGGGAACATCAACCAAGGTTACAATCGGGATATTGAAAGCATCACAAAAACGAACAAACCGTGCCGCTTTTCTCGAAGATTCACAATCTAAAACACCGGCATAATATTTTGGCTGATTTCCAACGATACCAACAGATCGGCCATTGAATCTTGCGAATCCAACAACAATATTTCGGGCATAGTTTCTGTGTACTTCTAAAAATTCAGCATTATCAGTAACTGTAGTAATAACATCAAGAATATCATAAGGCTGGTTTGGGTTTTCGGGAATAATTTCATTTAACACATCTTCCAATCTGTCAATTGGGTCGTCACATTTATGACTTGGTGGGTCTTCCAGATTGTTTGAAGGAAGGTAACTGATCAGTTTTCTGATCAGCAGCAGATTTTCTTCGTCGTTTTCAGCAAGGAAATGCGAAACCCCCGATTTTGTGGAATGAATTTGGGCCCCGCCCAATTCTTCGGCACTTACAACTTCTCCTGTGACTGCCTGCACCACTTTTGGACCGGTAACAAACATATAACTAGTTTTGTCGGTCATAATGGTAAAATCTGTCAATGCGGGCGAATAAACGGCACCACCGGCACAAGGTCCTAAAATGGAAGAAATTTGCGGAATAACGCCTGAAGCCATAATGTTTCTTTGGAAAATTTCTGCATATCCGGCCAAGGATCTTACACCTTCCTGAATACGTGCGCCGCCACTGTCGTTCAATCCAATTACGGGAACGCCAATTTTCATGGCCATATCCATAATTTTGCATATTTTCAATGCATATGTTTCTGATAATGATCCGCCAAATACAGTGAAATCTTGCGAGAATACATACACAATTCTGCCATCAATAGTTCCGTGACCTGTAATTACGCCATCAGACAGGTAAATTTCTTTATCTAGTCCAAATGATTTTGTTCTGTGGGTTACAAACATATCAAACTCTTCAAAACTTTTTTCGTCCAAAAGAATGTCAATTCGTTCGCGTGCTGTTAATTTTCCTTTTGCATGTTGGGCTTCGATGCGTTTTTCGCCGCCTCCCAGTCTTGCTTCAACTCTTTTTGCAATGAGTTCGTTAATTTTATCTTGATTTGCCATTATTATATAATTTTCTTTCTTTTTATGCTGATTGTATTTTTCATAACCATTTTAGTTTGATGGTTCTGAATGGGATTATTTTTGTTTTGAACAAAGCTCCGTAAGCACGCCGTGGGTTGATTTTGGATGAAGAAAGCCAATATTTAATCCTTCCGCACCTTTGCGCGATTCCTTGTCAACAAGCACCGCACCGCGCTGCTCAGCCAATTTTAAAGCTTCTGTGGCATTGTCAACCGCAAAAGCAATGTGGTGAATGCCTTGACCTTTTTTGGCGATGAATTTGCCAATTGGCCCGTCGGGCGAAGTGCTTTCCAGCAATTCGATTTTTGTGTTACCTACCAAAAAAAAGGCTGTTTTCACCTTTTGGTCAACAACCTCTTCTACAGCATAGCATTTTAATCCCAATACTTCTTCATAGTATTTAATGGATTCTTCTAGGCTGTCTACTGCTATTCCAATGTGTTCTATTTGTGAAATATTCATTAATACAGGTATTTTAGATGTTAAATTTTAATTAATCCCAAAATAGAGGGTTAATTTTTGAAGTTTTCCGAATTGTTCAGTAAATTTAATTAATACTAAAAGTTAAAAAGATGACAGATGTCATATAATTAATTAAACTGCTAAAACGTTATAGTTTTTTAATTAATTATCAGTTAGTTGATTTTTTATGAATCTTGGACTTTTTTAAGAAATTTTTAGTGCCAATTTAAATGAAGAAAATATAGATTTTAAAAAAGAAAGCCCCGAATTAAATTTCGGGGCTTTCTGTTAAAAGGTGTGCTATTGATTATAATGCTTCGTATTTTAGCTGCAAATTCTTTAACATATTGTCTGAAATTTTTTCCAGATCAAATTGATGTTTCCATCCCCAATCTTTTCTTGCTTGGGAATCATCAATGCTGCTTGGCCAGCTGTCGGCAATGCTTTGTCTGAAATCCGAATGGTAAGAAATATCAAATTTGGGAATAAAATGTTTAATTTCTTCTGCAATTTCTTTCGGCGTAAAACTGATGGCGGCCAAATTGTAGGAAGATCTTATTTTTATATTTTCAGCGGGCGCATTCATAATTTTTAGGGTGGCATCAATGGCATCGTCCATATACATCATAGGCAATTTGGTGTCTTTGTTTAAAAATGAATCATAATTGCCGTCTTGCAATGCTTTGTGGTAAATTTCAATGGCATAATCTGTTGTTCCGCCGCCCGGACTCGTTTTCCAGCTGATGATTCCCGGATAACGGATGCTTCTTACGTCTACCCCAAATTTATTGAAGTAATATTCACACCAGCGTTCGCCGGCCAGTTTGCTTATTCCATAAACGGTGGTTGGTGCCATCACGGTTTCTTGCGGTGTATTTTCTTTTGGTGTTGTTGGTCCGAACACGGCGATGGAGCTTGGCCAAAACACTCTTTTAATTTTTCCTTCTTTGGCAAGATTCAGTACGTTAAATAGCGAATTCATATTGAGTTCCCAAGCTTTTGCCGGGAATTTTTCACCGGTTGCAGAAAGCATTGCCGCCATTAAATACACTTCGCTAATTGCATATTTATCAATAACAGCAGCAATCTGGTCATAATCCAATGCATTGATGAATTCAAAAGGGCCCGATTGCATTAGTTCTTCGCTACCCTGGCTGATGTCAGACGCGATTACGGCGTTTTTTCCAAGATTTTCGCGTAATTTTAACGTCAATTCCGTCCCAATTTGTCCGCATGCACCAATAATTAATATGCTTTTATCCATAGAGCCAATATCCTTATTATTAAGGTAGCAAATATACTGAAAATTAAAATTTTAGTTTATTTCGAATTGTTTTTTATCAAATTATTAATTTTTATTTAAAATAGTGTAATAATTAGTATTTTTGACGTTAATAAGTTTTACAATGAAGTACATAATCCCTTTTTTATTAATTATTTTATTGACAGGTTTTTCCTGCAACAAAACCAAAGATGCGCAGGAAGTTTCTGAAAAAGCAGATTCGTTAAAATTGGATGCGAATCGAATAGAAAACAGGATTGGTGAAACGTTAATTCCTGAGGCAAAAGCAGCGATGGACAATTGGAAAGAATACCAGCTTGTTGATGAAATGCTGTTAAAATATTACAGTATCAGTACCTTGGAAGCGCTTAGCAACGCCGATGAACTTTCCCGATTGGTGAGGATGATGAAAGATTCCATCAAAATTGAGAATTTGAAAAAACCGAATATCATTGCACGGATTAATGTGCTGGAAAATGAAACGTTGCGTTTGGCTGATATGGCGACAATTCCTTCAATTTCAAAAGAAGAAGTAAAAGAGGAAGTCAACAATATTTTGGCAATTTATTCCGCTATGAATTCAAAAATCAATACCATTTATCATTCCGAAAGTCTTCAAAATATGTTGGAGGTTGACACAGAAGTGCCAGTTGATATTCAAGAAACAACAACACCGCCGCCATATTTGTATATGGATCGGACAAAGCGTTACAATAATTTAGAAAATCAATGATAAAAAAAGTTATCATAGTTATTTTCATCGTCGTGTTTTCTGCCTGTGAAAATAAAAAAGCCAATCCTGAAAATGCAAATGCCACTGCGGAAAAAGTAGCCATCAATACAATGTTAGATGCTTGGCATAAAAGCGCTTCTGAAGCAGCATTCGATTCTTATTTTAAATCTATGGCCAAAGCAAGTGTTTTTATTGGTACAGATGCTTCAGAAAATTGGAAAAAAAAAGATTTTAAAGCGTTCAGTAAACCGTTTTTTGATCGCGGTGAGGCCTGGGATTTTAAATCACTTGAACGCAATGTTTATATTGCTGCCGATGCAAAGACAGCTTGGTTTGATGAACTTTTGGATACCTGGATGGGTGTTTGCAGAGGTTCAGGCGTTTTGGTGAAAACCGAAGATGGTTGGAAAATTGAACATTATGTACTTTCTGTGACCATTCCAAATGAGGATATTGATTCGGTCATTGTAATAAAAAAAGAAAGGGATTCAGTGATTCTGAACAAATTAAGACAGCAGTAATAAGCTTTTATTTGAGCAAGTCATTCATCACTTCATAAATAATTTCAGATTCATACCCTTTTGAACTCAAATAACTGACCAGCTTGCTTCTTTTTTTGAAAGCGTTCGGTTCCTTAATTAATGCCCATTTTTTTTCTGCAACTTTTTGGATGGTCTTTAAATAATCAGTTTCATCAATTTCTTTTAGGGCTGTTTTAATATTATAAGATGAAACATTCCTAAATTTTAGCTCATTTACAATTTTAATTCGACCCCAGTTTTTTATGGAGAATTTTCCCCTTGCAAAGGCTTTTGAATAGCGTTCTTCATTCAAAAAATTGTGCTGTAACAAATGAAGGATTATTTTTTCTTTGGCTTCGGGAATCATATGTAAATCGTACAGTTTTTGCTCAACTTCCTTGTGGCAGCGCTCCTGATAAGCACAGAAATTCTCCATTAATTTGGTTGCTTCAGCTACGGTGTATGATTTTTCGTTTTTCATTCATTACAAATTAAATAAAAAAAAGCAACTCTGAAAGAATCGCTTTTGATTAAATTACTGTTTTCTGTTCAGCTTAAACTTAAAGTTGTTCAGCAATTGATACATCACAGGAACAATGACCAAGGTTAAGAAAGTTGCAAAGGTCAACCCAAAAATAATGGTCCATGACATTGGTCCCCAAAAGGCCACGTTTTCACCGCCAATGTAAAATTCAGGGTCAAACTCTGTAAACAGGGTCATAAAATTGATGTTGATTCCTACCGCCAATGGCACCAGTCCTAAAATGGTGGTGATTGCGGTTAACAACACAGGCCTTAAACGTGTTTTTCCGCCTTCAACGATACTTTCATTAATAATTTCTTTAGTTAAAACGCCCTCTTCCAATCCTTCTTCCAATCGTTTTCGTACCATAACCAAGTTGGTGTAATCAATAAGCACAATGGCATTGTTCACCACAATACCCGCCAGTGAAATAATTCCAATCATGGTCATCATAATCACAAATTCCATTCTGAAGACAATCAATCCAAGCAAAACGCCAATTAAACTCAATAAAACTGTCAATGAAATAATGATTGGGGTTGAGGTTGAATTAAACTGCGCCACCAATATTAAGAAAATGAAAAATACCGCAATTAACAAAGCTTTGCTTAAAAACGCCATTTCTTCGGCCTGTTTTTCTTGTTCACCGGTAAAGGAAACGCTAGTGTTTTTTGGCAAATTATAATTTTTCAATTCAGTTTTAATTTGTTCATTTATTTCTGTAGCATTGTAACCTTCCAAAACATTGGACGTGATGGTAATTACCCGGTCTAAATCTTTTCTTTTAACAGAACTAAATGTTGAGGAAGCTTCAGTATGTGCAATTGACGAAATTGGAACCTGAACGATTTTACCGCTGCTCTGATTTCTAAAAGTGATTTTTTGGTTGATCAGGGCCTCTTTATCATAACGATATTTATCGGTCAAACGCATATTTATCGGATAATCATCCTCACCATCTTTAAAAGTGGAGATTTCTTTTCCGAATAAGGAAGTTCGAAGCACATCACCAATTTGGCCGGTTGAAACATTCAAACGACCTGCTTTTTGTCGGTCGATAATAATCGGCAATTCCGGTTTTCCCTGTTCAACATCTAATTTCAATTCTTCAACACCTAAAATATTTTTATTTTTGATGAATTGTTTGATGTCTTCGGCGGTTGCCAATAAAGCTTCGTAATCATCGCCCGAAACTTCAATATTGATTGGTGCTCCGGTTGGCGGACCATCCGCAGGTCTGTCAACAATAATATCAACGCCCGGAATATCCTTCAATAATTCTCTGATTTCTATTAAAACATCTTCGGTATTTATGTCACCACGCTCAATAAATTTAACAAAATCCACAGTAATACGGGCTTTATTTGGTGTAGTTCCGCCGTCCTGTCCGCGATTTGGGTCGCTTGTTCCTTCGCCAACTTGTCCAATTACGGAAGTAACCAGGATATTCTTGCCATCTACTTCATATTTTTTCAAGTGATTTTGAATTTTATTTTCAACATCCATGGAAAGTTTATTGGTAACTTCTATATCTGTTCCAATGGGATATTCCAGATAAATATATACTTGTTTTGGAGGCGTTTCCGGGAAGAAAAGCACCTTCGGAGGAAATGCCATAAAAAGCAGAATAGATAAAAATAACAATCCGAAAGTCCCTAAAAAGAACCATTTTGGTCTTTTTCCTCTCAAGGCATATTGCAAAGTGCGTTCATAAAAATTTTCTAATTTCGGCAAAAAATTATTTTGAAACCAGGCGGTGCCGGGCCCTAAAAATTTTGTGTTTATAACCCGAAGCAATCCCGCAAGCATCAACAACATTCCGGTCGCATTCAGCCATTTTATATTTAAGGTCAATCCGGCAATAATTAAAACAACACCAACAGAAAATAAAATGGAACTAAAAATCACTATTTTTTTGAAATTAACTTCATCTTCCTTTATTTTCATATAAACTGCTGTCAACATTGGGTTTATTACCAAGGCAATAAATAAAGATGACAATAAAACAATGATTAAGGTAATTGGCAAAAAGCGCATAAATTCACCCATCATTCCTGGCCAAAAAGCCAATGGAAAAAAGGCAGCCAGCGTTGTTGCCGTTGAGGCGATGATAGGAATGGCAACTTCACCAACGCCGTATTTTGCGGCATCAATTTTTGAATAACCTTCATCCAGCAGCCTGTAAATATTTTCAACAACAACAATTCCGTTATCAACCAGCATTCCCAGCGCAATTACCAGAGAGAACAACACCATCGTATTTAAGGTGACGCCCAATGCATTTAGCACGATAAACGACATAAACATGGACAAAGGAATCGCAATTCCCACAAAAAGCGCATTTCTGATTCCGAGGAAAAAAAGCAGCACAACCACCACCAAAATAATGCCCAGAATAATGCTGTTTTCCAAATCGGCCACCATAGTTTTGGTCTCGTTGGTTTGGTCGTTGGTTTTAGAAATGTTTAAATTAGAAGGGAAATAACTTTCCTTAGCTTTGGCAATAATTGCGTCAATTTGCGTGGAGGCATTAATTAAGTTTTCACCGCCGCGTTTTGTGACATCCAACATCACTACAGGTTGCGAAAATTCTCGGGCGTAGCTTTGTTTTTCCTGTTCTTTAAAAGTCACTGTTGCAATATCGCGCAAGTAAACAATTTCTTCGTTTTCCTGTTTTACAATAATATCTGCAATTTCATTGGCCGATTTAAATTCTCCAATCACACGCACATTTCTGCGCAATCCGTTTTCCAGCAAATCGCCGCCGGAAACCGTCATATTTTCATTTTGAATGGCTTGGGCAATATCATTAAAGCTGATTTGGGAAATTTCCATTTTGTACAAATCAACGCTGATTTCCATTTCCTTGTCTTGGATACCGCGGATTTCAACCTTCGAAATTTCAGGGACTTTTTCAATTTCATCTTCCAGATATTCACCGTATTCCTTCAATTCTTCCATAGAAAAATCGCCCGATAAATTGATGTTCATGATGGGCATTAATTCGGCGAAGTTTAATTCTTTCACGGTCGGGTCTGAAGGTAAATCTTTTGGAAAATCCTTGTCCGATTTTGCGGCATCAACTTTGTCTTTCACTTTTCGCAATGCTTCCGTTGGCGTAACGCTAAAATCAAAAGTCACTTTTATGGATGAAAATCCTTCGATGGAAGTGGAGGTGATTTCATCAACGCCAGAAATACCGTTGATTTCTTTTTCGAGCGGACTCGTAATTAATTTCTCAATATCGATTGCGGAGTTTCCCGGATAGGCGGTGGACACGAAAATTTCGGGCACGACAATTTCCGGGAAAGCTTCTCTTGGCATACTTTGATAAGAAAAAATTCCTGCCAAAAAAATCATTCCAATCACCACAAACACGGTCATTTTGTTGTTTATGGACCAGGTTGAAAGTTTGAATTCTTTTAATACTTTACTCATTTTGATGCTTTTATATTGTTGTGGCCGAATTAATTTTTACTGACTTTAACCTTGTCGCCATCTTTTACAAATCTTGCGCCGGCATTTATCAGGGTGTCTGTGGCTTTTAAACCTTCGCTTACATAAATTTCATGGTTGTATTCGTTGCCAACGGTAATAATGTTTTTTACCACTTTTTGAACGTTATTTTCGGTGACCACAGTAAATACATAGTTATTTCCTTTTTGGTCCTGTTGCACCAATGTGGCCGGAATGATGATACCGGTCGTTTCAAAATCCACTATTTTGATGTCGGCCAATAAATTTGGTTTGATGCTTTGGTCTTTATTGTCAATGTTAATTCTGATTTTAAAACTTCGGTTGGCTGGATTGATATAATTGCCCACCTGTGAAATTTTTGAATTCATTTCTTTGTTGATAGAAGCAAAATGCACAACAGTTTCTGTGCCTTGTTTAATAATTGGCAAATAGGTTTCGGTAACATCTGCTTCCACATATACGTTGTCTAAATTAATCAGGCGCACGGTTGGCATTTGCGGACTGGTAAGCTCGCCCAATCTTGGGAAAATTTCATCAACAACACCTGCGAAAGGTGCCGTAACTCTCATTTTTCTTGCTTGGGTTCTCAAGGATGACAAATTGTTTTCCAAGCTTTCTTTTTGTGCTTTTGTCTGCAGATATTGCATTTCTGAACCAATTTTTTGCTTCCAAAGTCGTTCCTGACGCTCAAAAGTTGTTTTGGCCAAACTTAATTGGGTGTTCAATTCATTGATGCTGTTTTTTATGGAAGAATCATCCAGTTGAATTAAGGTTTGGCCAGCTTGCACTTTTTGTCCTTCTTTTACCAAAATGGCGGTAACAGTTCCGCCCATTTCCGGACTGATTTCTATATTTTTATTGGCTTTGGCAACGCCTTGAATTTCAAGAAAATGTTTGAAAACATCATTTTTGACAGGAACTACGGTCACTGTTTGAAGATTTTTGTCAGAATCTATTTTTGAGATTTCTTCTTCAACCGATTTTAGAGCCGTGTTTAAGCTGTCTATTTTAGTGAGCAAAATTGATTTTTGGGCGTTTAATTCTTCCAAAGAAGATTTTTTTGCTTCTTTTCCACAAGATATCACAAATGCGGCAGCAATAAAAAGGATGGATATTTTTTTCATAAGTTTCATTTTCTAGTTGTTGATTGGTGTGTTTAGTGCGTTGTCTAAAGTTGCTTTGTTGGCGATGACACTTAACATCGCCTGTAAATAATTTTGTTGCATCGTATACAATTGTCGTTGCGCTTCCAGCAATTCAAAACTTGTTGAAATTCCTTCAAAAAACTTAATTTGTTGTTTGTTTTCAATGCGCTCGGCCAATGATAAATTTTGTTTGGAAGTTTCGTATTCTTCAATGCTGAAATTGTAGTTTGTTTTTGCCGATTCCAGCATCAGAAACAGTTTTTGTTCGGTTTCTGTTAAGTTAGTTCTCGATTTTTCAAGTTCAATTTTGGCTTGTTGCGTTCTTGAGCTTCGGGCCAGACTGCTAAATATTGGAATGTCTAAACTCACGCCCAACATAGAAGAATCGAACCATTTTTGTTCTTTTTTCATAAAATCAAATTCCTGTCCGTAACCGGCATAACCAAAATTCACAAAACTTTTTAAAGTAGGCAATGCCTTGCTTTGTTCCAGTTTCACGAATAATTCATTTGCTGTTTCGGTATTTTTGGCGATTTTAAAATCGATGTGGTTTTCAACCGTCAAATCCGAAGAAAGCAATTCCAGTTTGATATTTTCTTTTGCCAAATTTGTTAAGGAATCTGTCAATATTACAGATGAATTGATATCCAATCCCAACGTAATATTCAACATTTTATAGGCAATGGTTTTTAAATTCTTGGTTTTGGAAAGCTGGCTTTTAACGGAGGATAACGTAATTTTAAGTTGTTCCACATTTTCTTCTTCAATAAAACCGTTTAAAAAAATCTGATTTGTTTCATCCAGATTTTTTTCCAGTGTTTTGATGTTTTTTTCAATAATTGAAATACTTTCTTCACTTAAAAGCACATTTCCGTAAGCGTTAATCACTGCTTCTCTGATGCCGAGTTCGGTTTTCTCTTTGGCGTTTTCAGATATTTTCAAATAGGTTTTTGCCGATTGCAATCCCACCAAATATGATCCGTCGAAAATAAGCTGATTTAAAGTTGCAGTGGCATTCATATTGTGTTTGGTTCCAAAAGAGATTTCTTCAAATTCACCTGGATTTCCGCCAAAAAACTCAGCCGGTAGCAAAGAAACCTGTTGTTTAATCCAGTTCTGATAGTCTATTTTTGCGCTAACTTGCGGCAATCCAATCGTGGTGGTTTCCCACTTTTTCAATTTGGCGGCATCCACATCCCGGTTTGCATTGATGGTTGCATAACTGTTTTTTAGGGCGTAATCAATGGCTTGTTTTAATGATAATGAGGTGCTTTCTTGTGCATTCATTTGGAAACTAAAGAGTATTCCAATACCTATAACGATAATTTTTTTCATGCTTAAATTTCCTTTTTTTCTAATTGTTCTTCTAAAATTTGTAGTCCTTTTAAAGTGGCGATGGCTCTTGTGTGGTATTCAATAGCGCTGGTTTCTAATTTGGCTAAGGTGTTTTTATTGTAGGTGTGTAAATTTGAATTGTGCAGGCTCAACATTAATGAAAAGTAGAATTTTGTCACAAGTTCCATATTGATGTCTTTTCGGTAAAGGCCTTCTTTAATTCCTTTTTTTAAATTTGTGGCAATGCAGTCCTTAAAAACCACAAATTCACTGTCAATAATTTTTTTATAGGTTTTAGGGTAATATTTTTCTAACTGATACATCGGTGAATCGTCAGAATTTTTGAACATTTCCTTGAACACTTTTTTTATTTCAAAATTTTCCTGAATGGCATTGTGTCCCAAAGCACAAATATTCGTAATGGTTTTATGCATTCCATCGTGAAAATAAGAAACGGCTTCATCAACAAGTTCCATCTTATTTTTATAATACTTATAAATTGTTTTTTTAGAAATGCCTAAATCGTTGGCAATATCATCCATCGTCACACTTTTAAATCCGTACTTTAAAAATATTTCCCCGGCTTTTTTTAAAATGGTTTCCTTCATATCAGATTCCTCTTTTTAATTTGAGGTTGCAAAGATATGAATGGAAACTTTAAAAACAAAAAAAGTTTCCAAAGTTTTTTAATTTATTCTGTAATTTCATTTGGCATTTTTTTAATTTGCAATGAATGATGTATTTTTACAACAAATTTCAACGCATAATGAAGATTATTGAAACTTATAAAGAAGATTTTGTTGGCTATTTAAACGAGAAAATTGGCATAAAAGAGCCCGTTAATTTATACGAACCAATTCATTACATTCTTCAAATTGGTGGGAAACGCTTACGCCCGGTATTAACATTAATGACTTGTGAAATTTTTAACGGCCAAGTAAAAGATGCCTATGAAGCCGCGTTGGCCATAGAAATTTTCCACAATTTCACTTTGGTCCATGATGATATTATGGACAGCGCGCCCATAAGAAGAGGGTTTGAAACAGTCCATAAAAAATGGGATATCAATACCGGAATTTTGTCGGGTGATGCCATGTTGATCATTGCTTACCAATGTTTTGAAAATTATGAACCCGTTGTTTATCAAAAATTGATGAAGCTTTTCAGCAAAACGGCTTTGGAAGTTTGCGAAGGACAACAATTGGATGTTGATTTTGAAAGCAGAAATGATGTGACCATTCCAAGATATTTAAAAATGATTACCTATAAAACTTCTGTGTTGGTTGCTGCAGCAATGAAAATGGGCGCCATCATCGCCAAAGTTGAAGATGATGAAGCCGAAAAAATATATGATTTCGGATTGAATCTTGGCATTGCTTTCCAATTGCAAGATGATTATTTAGATACTTTTGGTGATGAAGCGCTCTTTGGAAAACAAATTGGTGGCGACATTTCCGAAAATAAAAAGACGTTTTTATATTTAAAAGCCATTGAAGTTTGTGGCAGGGAAGACAAAGAAAAATTGATGGATTTTTACACTTCCAAAGAACAAAGCAATAATAAGGTAAAAGAAGTAACAAGGATTTTTGAAAAAAACAACATTCAGGAAATTACCAAAAATGAAATTGCTTTTTATACAAACCTGGCTTTTAAGGAATTGGAAAATTTGGATATTACTAAAGAAAAGAAAGAAGTGCTTAAAAATTTCGGACTTGCTTTAATGAAACGCTCTATTTAATGTTACCAGAACAAAATGCTTTAGAATTATTGCAAAAAGTTGAAGTTGATAATTTATACCAAAATTTAATCAATCAACTAAATAAAGATTTTCAACTATCAAACTTGAATGAAAAAGTTGAGTTGATAATTACCCCAATGCAGTTAAAAGAAACATTGAGTAAAATAATACTTCATTTAATCACAAATAGATATGATGATTATTTAAACTTTTTATATCGTGTGGATGTGCCTGAAAAAGAGCTGTTAAAAATAGAAAATGATAATTTAATGAATGTTATTGAGCAGATAACTTTTCTAATTTTAAAAAGAGAATATCAAAAAGTTTGGTTTAAAAATAAACTCTAAAAACTGGATTTAAGGCTGAAGAGCTTGTTATATTTCTTAACTTATCATATAAAACATCATAACGCAAACCCATAGAGATATTTCCTGTGACGTATTCAATACCAAAATACAACGCTTTTTGCCATTGGGATTGGTCTATTTCATAGGAATAATTTTGATTAATTTTTAAATTTTCATATTCAGTTGATATTTGCATTTGACTAATTGGTTTATAAAAAGCCAAAATACTTCCGCCATAAAGATTGGTAGTAATATTCACCGTCGATTTGTTGTTAAGATAAACATAAGTAACACCAAACCCAGCACTAAATTGATCAGAGAAATCATAAATGGCACTTGGGGATATTGCGAATGTTGAGTAATTGCTGCCCAATCCTATATTAACTCCGCCTCCAAAACGCACATTATCAAAAAAACGGGGTTCAGCCAAATCGGAGTTTTGACCAAATAAATTTTGATTTATTAAAACAATTAATAATATTAACGGTAAGGTTTTGTGCATTTTAACTTTTTATGCTAATGTAATTATTTTTTAAGAATTATTTTTGTGATATAAACATTGTACATAAAATAAATAAGTATTATTTTCGCAGTCCAGTTTTAGGTCCCATAGCTCAGCTGGTTAGAGTACCTGACTCATAATCAGGGTGTCCTTGGTTCGAGCCCAAGTGGGACCACTTCAAAAAAAATCGTAAACGCTTATTTATAAGTTGTTTACGATTTTTTTTAATAGTAGTTTTCATTAATTTTTATTAAGTTCTTTATTTTTGTAATCTTATCTTTTTAAAGCACTGCAGTTTTTCATTTTATGTCAATCCTTTTAACTTTAACTACAGCGCTTTTTGGATCTTTGTTTAAAATCTCTTTAAAATTATTTAATTCAATAACTTAGGATTACTGAGAATCAATTCTATCTTTTTTATAATTACAGTAATCTGATTCATTTGCACTTCAATATTTCTAAAATAGATGCTAATATCTCTGTTAACCCAACTTTCAGAAATAACCCTTGCGCCCAAACTAATTCTTAAAACAGCGGTTTGAAAACCATTACTGTACTTTACATTAACAGCTTGCCCTATATGACATTTTTGGGCAGCAAGTCTGCTAATTTCTATAGATGAATCTTTAAAATGATCGGATATATCAGAATTTAGCAATGTGTAGAGTTTTTTTACCTGATCAATACTTAATACCTCATTGTTTTTAAGAATAAAGAAAGGGAAAATTGTACGAATATTTCTTAGTCCAAATTCTTCACTATTATAAGTGTTGATTTTTGTTTCATCTCTATAAATTGGTTCTAAAAAAGAGGCGTCTTTAATAGAATCTTCTACAAAATTGCAAAACATCTCAATTCCCAAATTTCTATATAAAATAGGTGTTTTGTAATACCTGTCCATTTCAACTATGGCAGCATTCCAACGCATATATGAGCCATAATTAAATCCATCTGACAAATCTTTTGAACAAAACCAAGAGGTTGGCCAATCTGAAAAATTGTAATAATCGGTCAACCCTTTCGGTAAAGAATTTTTTGCAGAATCAATTAATTTGTTAACATTTTTAGGGACAATTAATCCTCCTGAATAGGGTGGTCCTGTAAAGTATTTACTTCCTGTTATAGAAACGATATAGCCTTTATTTAAATAATTTTGAATGTCTTTTGGATCTAGCCTAAGTTGCGCTCCGTCTACAATAATTTGCATTGATAAATTTTTGAGCGTATTTAAACTTTGTATCATTTCTTTACTAGGTGATTGATAGCCTAGTTTTGATTGATCTATTACATGTAATACAACATGTCTTCCCATTTCATTGGTTTTTGAAATGGTCGTAAAAACTTCTGTGTCTAATTGTAATGAGGATTTTAATTCACCATTTTCATTTCTTAAAGGTATTTCAATCAAATCAACATCTCTAAAGCCTTCAATTTCACCGCCTTTTTTTACTGGATAATTTAAAGCAGTGTTATCTTCAAAATGCCTGCCTTTTAACGCAGCAGGTACTCCGCTGCCTGTTTCTTCAGAAGCTACTAAAACATGTGTAATTTCTTTATCGGAGATAATTTGTGTAATCGCAGCTATTTGAAGCGCAGAATCAGTCCCGGAAGGTGAAAAAATTATTTCACATTCATCATCAATTTTAAGGGCTTTTCTTAGGTTGTTTTTTAGTAATTCCGAGAATTCAATTGTTGTTTTTTTGAAACCGTTTTTTAAGCTGTTTTGAATTAATATACTTCTAACTTTATCGGTTTTATCAAAAGCAAAATTTGATACACTTGTTGCTGTTGATGAGGCAAAAGTAAATGCATCAGGTCTTGGAAATGGCCGACAGCCATATTTATTTAGCAATTCAAATTCGTCAATATTCAACCTAAGATCGCCACCCGACATTAATAAATATTCTGTTGGTTTTGCCAGATTTTCAAGAATCGGATTCCAGAATTCTTTAAATATTGTGTTTGAATTATTTAATCCATGAAAATTCTGTAATTCTTTATATTTTGATAAAGATTCAGTATTTAAATCTTCATTTTTTTTAATCATATTAATTAAAAAATAATCAAGCGTTTTTAATTTTTCTTTATCTTGTTTTGGTAATAATTTATAGAATATTTGAATAACTTTTAGAGCTGCTAAATCACATAAAACAGTATCAGATTTATCTTTGCCCAAAGCTTTATACCAAATTTGCCATTCAATACCATATCTTAAATGAATTAATGCTAAAACAGGGTTGTCTAAAAATGATGAGCCAATTTTAATTGATTTTCCGGGAACAATTTTGAATAGATTAGGCTCACTATTTGAAGTAATAATATTTATACTGTTTATCTTGGGTACAGTATTAAATCTTTTTAATACTCTAATAAGACAATTCACATTATTTTTTTCAAATAAACTTGTTCTTCTATATTGATCTTCAATAAGTATATTATTTGTCATAAGTATTTTTATTAAAATGTTTGTAAGAAGGAAGATCTCTAATAGGAATATTTTCCTGATCATCTAACCATCCAGATTTAGTATTTGTTCTATTATCAAATTTTGAGAAGAACGGCTTTATGTCAGTTATCATAACATTGAATTTCTGATTTTTTCTCGCTTAGTAAATGCCCCATACGGATTTCTTTTGTGTTTAAGTAGTCTATGTTAAATTGGTTTGATTGTATTATCAGTGGAATACGTTTTACAACCTGAATTCCATTTTGTTCCAATCCGAAAATTTTATCAGGATTATTGGTCAGTAATTCTACTTTTTTTACACCAAGACAGCTTAGAATTTTAGCTCCTGCCTGATATTCTCTCTCATCTGGTGCAAAACCCAATTCCAGGTTAGCTTCTAGTGTATCCTTGCCGCGTTCTTGCAGTTTATAAGCCTTGATTTTATTCATAAGTCCAATTCCCCGGCCTTCTTGTTGCAAGTATACGATTATTCCATTTCCATTCTTCTCAATTATTTTCATTGCTTGAATTAATTGTTCTCCGCAATCGCATTTTAATGAGCCAAATAAATCTCCGGTAGCACATGCTGAGTGAATTCGTGTAAGAACTGTATCATTTGAAATCAAGTTTCCTTTTATCAATACGATGTGTTCAAGTCCGCTTAATTTCTCTTGAAATGGAATGAGTTCAAAATGGCCATATTTAGTTGGAAGTTTAACTCTTTCTCCTTTTATTAGATCTGTAACTCTGTCATTCATTATTTAAGTTTTGGTTTACTATTTGTAAATTATAAAAGAGTATTACTTTAATTGTATTTAAATTAGAATTATACTGTATGCTTAATTTTATTGGCGAATTCATTAAATAACTTCACAATGATCGAATTAGGAGGTTTAAATGTTGTTTTATCTGCATCTTCTAATTTACAAATACCTTTTGATTAATCGAATTTTATTTAAAAAAAGGGCTATCTCTGATTTTATGATAAAATTCAAATATTATAGCCTGTAATATATTGCCAAAAGAACGCTTATTTTTTTTGCAAATTTAGGCTAATAATTACATTTCTGGTCTTGTCCGTCTCTATTGTGATGTTTATGTTGTAAAAAACTTACGCCGCTGTCTGAAATTTATTGTTAAACAATTTGTTTAACAATAACTTGAGCATTATCCGAACAACCCAATATAACTTGACTGCCTGAATTATTTAAGACATTAATAACACATGCTCCAATACCTTCAGCGAGTATTAAAGTTACTCTGCTGTCAAATAAAACACTTGCAATGTTAGATTTACATTCACAACCTTGCTCTGATTGTAAAGATTGCATATTGTAAATCGTCAGCAAAAAGTGGACTGATTTCTCTGTATTAT
>CAZBGP010000044.1:0-19159 GCA_964491495.1 uncultured Lutibacter sp.
ATTGCCGAGGGAAAATTCATACAATTTAGGGATTTCCTGCAAACAATGGGAACACGTTGTGCTCCAAAAAACCAGTATGTAATTATCTGCAACATTGAGTTCACTCAATTTTTTTTGCACGCCATTTTCTTCCCAGGTAATTTCGGGCGCCTTGTTTCCAATGGCCAATTTTATTTTTGATTCCATTTCGTCAACAAGCGCTTCATCTATAAAATTCGCAGGCAATTTGCTGTAAAATTCATCAATCACAAAACCAGCCATCGCTATATTTTCAAATTGCTCAAACGCGTAAATTAAGGAAGTTAAAATGTCGCTTTTTACCTCATTGTTTTCGCCAGTTTTTTGTATGATTTCACCTATTGCATTTTTGTACAAGGCATTTTGAACCTGAAGATCATCCGAAACATTTAGGTAAAACACGTATTCTATGGCTTTTTCTCCAAAAAATGTTGCGTTTTTTAATGTGCTGTTTTCAAAATCAATAAAATCAAAATAGTGTTGTTTTACGCTGTTTAAATATTCCTGAGGTGAAACAAAAAGCGTTGGGGAAAAATATTTTTGGGTTGTTTTTATAAAATTATTTGCCAATTTGCCCTCTGATTTTTCTTCGTATTGGTTTTGAATATTGGCATAATCACGCAACGTTTTTTTGTACAAATCAATGGTAATTTCATCTTGTTTTTTGTCCTTCAGCCCAAAAAATGCAATTTGAAGAGAATCCAATTTTTGTTGCACCTTCAAAGTTTCAGCAAAATAATTGGCATAGATTATATTTTCTTCAGAAGTTAAAAATTCCACTGAGTTGGAAAGGTTGCGCGAATCAAATTTCAGCGAAATATTTTCCTGGTTAAAAATAAAATCAACAAAACCAAAAACTTCCGGACTAAAAGACAACCGATACATTCCTGCTGAAGTTCCCTTTGGAATCTCCAGTTTAAATTGGTCATTGTCTATTTTTGAGTTTGAAATATACACTTGCTGGGTGCCTTTTAACTGATATAAAATAACACGGGTTACCAAATCGTTTTCCGGACTCACAATTCCCGTAAGTGAATTCTGGCTTTGAACGCCCAATGAAATAAATAAAAGCGCCATCAATAGTTTTTTATACATCTTCATTTTTTTGAATTATTTATTCATAAATCACGCCAAAAGTAACTATTTTTATACCCAAAGTACAAATAAAAAAGTCCAATTTTGGCCTTGCCTCCTTGCACTAAATATTTGTTGCTTCGGCATCAACCAATGAAATTTAAAGATTAGATTAAATCAAACATAATTTTTTTCTGAAACCTAAACGTATGAATTTTGACCATAAAATAATTTGGATTACCGGCGCTTCATCGGGTATTGGTAAATCGTTGGCATTGGCACTTTCAAAACAGCAAACAAAATTAATTCTCTCTTCTCGAAATGAAAAGGAATTAAATATGGTAAAAAATGCCTGTGATCATCCTGAAAACGTGCAAATTTTACCAATCGATTTGGAAAATTACATGACTTTATCGGCAAAAGTTGATGCCGCTTTGAAGTTATTTGGCGGTGTTGATATCCTTTTTAACAACGGCGGCGTTAGTCAGCGATCTTTGGCAAAAGACACGACAATGGAAGTGGACAAACGCTTAATGAATATAAATTATTTGGGAACGGTGGCGCTTACAAAAGCTTTATTACCTCATTTTATTGAAAAAAATAACGGTCATTTTGTGGTGATCACAAGTATTGTTGGGAAAATTGGCACGCCGTTGCGTTCATCTTACGCCGCTTCAAAACACGCTTTGCACGGATTTTTCGACAGTTTACGGGCAGAAGTTTACCAAAACAATATTAAAGTGACGCTTGCCTGTCCGGGATTTGTGCAAACCAATGTGTCCCTAAATGCATTAACAGCCGATGGAACGGCCCAAAATAAAATGGACAGCGCCACCAAAAACGGATTAACGCCTGAAGTGTTTGCCGAAAAATTATTAAAAGCGGTTCGGCAAGAAAAACAGGAAGTTTATATTGGCGGATTTAAAGAAAAACTGGCAGTTTATGTAAAACGGCTGTTTCCTAAATTGCTGTCGAAAATGATTCGAAAATTAGCGGTCACCTAAATGAGTTCGTTTTTTTTAAAATACAACACAATTGCCTCTTTCATCAATACAGTTTGCTCGCCCGATTTAAGTGGCGGCAACTCTTCCAATACTTTATAATGCGGCCAGCCGTCGTTGTCGTAAAAGTCAAATTCATAATAGCCAAAAGGCTCCAGCAACCGGCAAATTGCGATGTGCATTAAATTTAATTTATCGTCCTTTTTAAATTCTTTGGCACCTTGACCCAATTCCTGGACCCCAATTAAATAAATAATCGCGTCTAAATTCAGCACTTCTCCTTCGCTAAAAGTGGCGGATAATATGTTGAGAACTTGGTCCCAATCTTCTTTTAAATTTTGATCTCTTGACATTCTGATTTTTTAGTTAGTATGCAAATATACAAATCGATTCATGTATATTTACAAAAATCCAAATATGAATACATTTGATATTATCATCACAGCACTTTTGTTATTTGGTTTTATAAGAGGCTTGTTTAAAGGTTTATTTCTTGAAATTGCTTCATTTATTGCCCTAATTGCAGGGATTTATGGCGCTATGCATTTCTCTCATTTTATCAAAAATATATTGGCTCCCCTTGTAACTTGGGAAGAAAAATACATCACGCTGGCTTCCTTCGCCATCACCTTTATTGTTATTGTACTGGTTATTACTTTGATAGGAAAACTGTTTACAAAAATTGCTGATTTTGCGAGTTTGGGTATCTTAAACAAGTTGCTTGGCGGCATTTTCGGCGCTTTAAAAATTGGGTTTGTTCTAAGTCTTATTTTCTTGATTTTCAATAAATTGAACAATAAAATTCCATTTATGTCAAAGGAGCAACAAGAAAGTGCCATTTTATATGAACCCATAAAAAATTTGGCGCCGAACATATTTCCTGAGTATGTAAAAGTTGAAGAAAATGAAAATGAAAAAATTCATGAAGTGATTCTTCAATAATAAACTTTAAATCTCTTTAATATCGGCGGTATTTACCCAGCCAATTTTACCGTCGGCAATTTTTATTTTTTTCCAGTTTGAAAGCGCATCCAAAATAGTCACTTTGGTTCCTTCGTGAAGTTCAAAAACAGTTTCACCATCTAAAGACGGAGCATTTTTTATCTCACTTTTTGGAGAAAAAATAATGGCTTTGTTGCTTTTTTGAATGGTTTCGTAGTTGCTGTATGAAAAAATTACCGTGACTGTCATTAAAAAAACAGCAAAAATAGTAATGTTAAAATACAATATTTTTCTTTTTGGAGCATCTGAAAAATAATACAACAAAAATAGCACCGCTGCTAAAAACGAAGCGATTACCGCTAAAATAGCCCAAGTATTGTAGGTTAATTTTTGAATTACATTTGAAGAAAATCGCTGTAAAAATGTTTTAGGCAAATCTTCAATAATATCAATGGTCATACGTTTTGCAAAAACCAAATTATTTGATGCATCCTGGTGCATTGGGTTTAGTTTTAGGGCCTTTTCATAATAATAAATAGAAGGCGCCACTTTGTTCAATTTATAATAACTGTTCCCTAAATTAAAAAACAAATCATCCGATTCCAGTCCACTTTTTTCAATGTTCAAATAGGCTTCAATGGCTTTGGTGTATTGTCCGTTTTTGTAGAAATCATTTGCCTTTGAAAACAATTCGCCGGAGGTTTGCGCGAAGGAAATACTCCCAATCATTAACGCCAAAATAAAAATAAATCTCTTCTTCATATTACAGCTGTTTATCAATTTCGGTTAATATTTCCACCGTTTTTTCATACTCATTTTTCATCATAACATCCGTTGTTGGCGTGTAACGCGCAAAATCACAATCGTTTAATACCGCTATAAATTGTTTAATTGTGTTATCGTCAACCCCTTTATCTTGCAACAATTCCGAAATTTTTTCTTTGGATATTTCAGAAGTTTCAATCTGAAGTTTTGCTTTTAAAAAGTTGTGAAGCGCTTTTTCCAACGCGATGTAAAATGCTTCTTTTTTACCCAATTGTTTTTTGGCTTCCGACAAATATTTGCGGGCCAATCTGTTGGCATTTCGAATTTTATTTCCAAAAATATCTCCAGCGCGTTTTGCGCGTTTCTTGCCGATGAGTATGCCAATTGGAATCGCTAAAAACGGCAACAACAACAATAAATAAAATTCGGTTGAATGCAGAAAATCCTTTTTTACAGCGGGTTTTAAATTCGTTTCCAGGGCAATAAATCTAAAATTATTTCCATTGGAAACTACATTTTTTTTGAAAGAGGCGCTGTCGCCTCCGGTTGAAACCAATTCTTTGCCATCGGTTACCTCCACAAAAACAGCTTCAGCCAAAATGGTGTAATATTTCTCATCTTTCGGATTAAAATAAGAAAATGAAACTTCCGGAATTTTATATTTTCCCTTAAACTGCGGAACAACCGTGTATGCGTCAGAAATAGATCCACGCAAGCCATTTAAAGAAGTTACCACATCTTCCTTATGTTCTGGCGTATAAGCTTCCAGTTCGGCCGGTGTGACTATTTTTGGGATTTCAAATAATTTTAAATTACCGCTTCCTTTTACTTCAACTTTTATTTGCGCAGCATCGTTGGATTTCAACACATTTTTATCGGCCGAAACACTGAACATAAAGTCGCCCACGGCACCTGAAAAACCTTCAGGTTTCCCTTCTTCGGGCAAGGCTTTTACCCTCACTTTTCTAATGGCTGATTCTGTAGCATAACTGATATTTCTGGTAATCATATTTCCAAAAAAATCACCTCTTCCTGTTGGAATTCCCACTGAAAAGTCCATTTTCATTGGTTCAATGATTAATTCGCCTGAACGTTGCGGAATTAGTACAGCTCTTTTAAGGACTAAAAACCGATAATCCTCACCATTGTATTTACCGTTTTGAACATTGATATCCGTAACCTCAATATCTTGGTTCCAAAAACCGTTGTACTGCGGAGATTCGCTCACGCGCCAATCGTTTACACTGATATTTTGACTTACAAATAATTTATAAACCACGTAAATTCCTTCACCCACATACGGATTTAAGTTAGAAACTTCGGCTACCAAATGGATGTTTTGCTGTGCAACATAATCCGGATTATTCGGGTCTTTTGGAATTTCTACGGCTTTTGATACCGTTAATTTTATGGCATTCGACTTTACAATTTCATTGTCATATTCAATGGTAGCCGGTTCAATGATAAATTCACCTTCCCTTTTTGGTTCAAGAATATAAATGTAGGTTTGAGAATAGCTTGCTTTTCCGTTAATCCAGGATTGGCTTACGGATGAACTTGGGCCACCCACCACTTTAAAATCGGCAAATGAAGGCGGCTTAAAATTATCTGCACCTTGTTTATCAACAGAAAACTCAATTCTAAAGCGCTGGTTTAACCCCAAATTGGTTTTACTCACAGAAGTTTTAAACTCCACCTGAGCCAAAATCAATTGGGAAGCAAACATTAAAATGGTAACTATGTAAAACTTTGCACTTTTCATTTTTTTACCAGTCCTTTTCGTTTTTAATTTTTTGTCCTCGTGCTTTTTGGGCATTTAGTTTTTTTTGCGTTTTATTTTCTTCATTATTCATGGCCTCCAGCAATTGCTTCATTTGTTCGGGCGACAACTGATTTGGTCTTGGTTTCTGATTTTGGGGATCCTCTTTATCTTTTTTAGGATCGCCTTTTTCATCTTCCTTATCTTTTCCTTTATCCTGGTCTTTGTCCTTTTCGTCTTTTTTATCTTTGTCTCCGCCTTCTTTGTCTTTTTGGTCTTTATTTTTATCGTCTTTGTTGTCGTCTTTTTTATCTTTATTGTCCTTGTTGTCTTTGTCTTGTTGATCTTTCAATAATTTCTGAGCCATTGCCAAGTTGTAACGCGTTTCTTCATCTTTGGAATTATTGCGCATCGAATTTTTATAGGCATCCACGGCTTTGTCATATTGCTTTTCTTTCATAAAGGAATTTCCCACATTGTGAAAAATTTCGGCTTTACTCATTTTGTTCGGCGCTATTTTATCAGCCAAATCATATTGAAAAATGGCTTCTTTATTTTTGTTTTGCTGATAAATGGTATTTCCCAAATTATAAGAAGCTTTTGCATAATTCGGATTTTTATCCAACGCCTTTTTATACGCAATTTCAGCCTCTTCGAATTTTAGCTGATTGTATAATTCGTTTCCTTCCCTTACATCTTTTCGTGCTTCCCGTTCCAAGTCTTTTGGACTTTTTTCCTGAGAAAACATCAAAGATGTAATTCCTAAAAATATGATGAAAATGCTATTTTTCATTGAATAAATTTAATTTTTGAATCCATTTTGTTTTCTTTTCAAGCAATGTTACGTCAATAATTAACAACAATAATCCGATGCCTACAAACCACTGAAACTGATCTTCGTAATCTGAAAATTGCTTGGTTTCAAATTCGCTTTTTTCGGCATTTTCCAGAACCTCTTGAATGGTTTCTATGGTTTCCTGCGTTTTATTTCCATTGATGTATTTCCCGTTTCCTGTGCTGGCAAGGTCTCTTAAAATCTGCTCATTCAGTTGGGTAACAACCACTGTTCCTTCATTGTTCTTTTTATAAGCAACGACCCTTCCGTTTTCTCTTATTGGAATTGGGCCTCCTTTTGCGGTTCCAATGCCCACGGTATATATTTTTATTCCTTTTTCTGCGGCTTCTTTGGCCAATTCCAAGGTGTTTTCTTCGTGATCTTCACCATCTGAAACAATCACTAAAAATCGGTTGGTCTGTTCGTCATTGTCATAATAGGAAAGCGCGCGTTCAATGGCGTCATTAATCGCCGTTCCCTGATTGGAAACCATCTCAGTATTTGCATTTTGCAGAAACATTTTTGCCGCGGCATAATCTGTTGTAATTGGCAGCAGCGGGTACGAACTTCCTGCATAAATAATAATTCCTATGCGGTCGCTGCCTAAGTTTTCTATCACTTTTGTGATAATTTGCTTGGCTTTTTCCAAACGATTTGGTGCAATATCTTCAGCCACCATACTTTTTGAAACATCCAACGCAAAAACGATGTCAACGCCTTCACGTTTCACGGTTTCCAATTTTGTACCCATTTTAGGGTTTGCCAATGAAATAATTAGAAAGAATAAGGCAAAACAAAAAACAATTAACTTTAAAAACGATTTAAACGTTGATTTTTCCGGACTTAATTTTTGAATTAATTTATGGTCCGAAAATCGTTTTTGAATGCGTTTTTTCCACCAAAGCACCAACAGAAACAGCACAACTATTACGGGAATAATTGCCAAATAATAAAAATATGTCGGTTCTTCTATTTGATACATGTTTTAAATGTTTAGTTGCTTAGGCGTTGAGCTGTTTATTTGTGTTTGATTAGACTTATAATTTAAATATCTATTGTTTTAATTGTGATTTTCTTAGTGCGTTTAACATATTTGAGATTTTATAGATGTGTTCCCTTGTTTCCAAATAGCTTTTTTCGTCAATAAATTTAAGCTCGTTAGAAATTATCAATTGATTTAAAATTTCCATTGTTGAACTATATGCCATTGTTGTATAGTGCGCTTTATCCTTATCCGTGCTTCTGGAGGTGCCTTCAGCTAAATTTGAAGAAATAGAGATTGTTGCTCTGCGTAACTGACTTACCAAACCAAACTTCTCATTTTCAGGGAAATTATTTGTCAATACATAAATCGTCTTAACCAATTTTATTGATTCTTTCCAAACTTCTAATTTTTCAAATGAGTATAAGTACATTTTTAAGATTTAATTATTATTCTTTTATTTATTAGCTCGATTAATTTTACTTTATCAAATTTCTTATAACATTTACACGATTAAACGACTAAACAACTCAACAATCTATATAAAACTTCTAAAAACAGTGTTCTTTAAGGTAAATTCAATCAGCAAAAGTAAGCCGGCCAATAAAACCAGTAATCTGTATTTTTCCTCGTAATTGTAATATTTAAACTCTTCCACTTCTGTTTTTTCAAGCTTGTTAATTTCGTTATAAATTGCTTTTAACTTTGAGTTGTCTGTTGCCCTAAAATAAATTCCTCCTGTTTGCTCAGCAATGTATCGCAATAGCGGTTCGTCGATTTCCACAAGACTATTTTTAAACAAAATTTCACCAGATGTTGGGTCTTTTGCATAAGGAAAAGGCGCTGTTCCGTTTGTTCCAATTCCAATTGTGTACACTTTTATACCTTGTCCAACCGCAAGTTCTGTGGCTGTTTTTGGATCAACAAATCCGGTATTGTTAACGCCATCCGTCAATAAAATGATCACTTTGCTTTTGGCTCTGCTTTCTTTTAATCGGTTTACTGCCGATCCCAATCCCATTCCAATGGCGGTTCCGCCATCCAATTCTCCCCATTTAAGTTCGGAAAGCGTGCCCATCACAATTCGTTTATCACTGGTAATTGGCGTTTGCGTAAAACTTTCACCCGCATAAACAACAATTCCTATTCTGTCATTCGGACGCTGATTTACAAATTCCATGGCAACCACTTTTAAGGCTTCCAATCGGTTTGGTTTTAAATCACGCGCCAGCATACTTGCCGATACATCAATGGCCATCACAATATCAATTCCTTTGTTTGTTTTGGTGTTTTTGCTCATTTCAACAGTTCTTGGACGTGCCATTGCGAGAATTAACAAGGCAATTGCCAGCAATCTTAACGCATAGAGCAACGGTTTTAATTTCGACCAGATTGAAGGTTTTGCTTCAAATCCTTTGGTGCTCGAAATTGTTAACGCTGCACTGTCTTCTTTTCTGATTAAAAAATACCAAATAGCCAACAACGGCAAAAGCAGCAATAACCATAAAAACTGCGGATGTAAAAACTCAAAATTACTTAACTTCATTTTTTGTGTCTTTTGCCGGTTTTAAATTTTGTAAAATGCGTTCAGATAAATTTCTGTGCGCTTTTATTTCTTCAACAATTGGTTTAGATTTTGCGAATTTCACCATATCGGCGCTTTCCAACACTTCTTTTAATTGTTGAATTGTTTCTTTTGAAATTCCCAATTTGCTCGACTCGTTAAAATCATTGATGGTATCTATCAATTCATTCGTGGTCGATTCCAACGCAGGAATATAAATGTCTTTTTCAATATAGGTTCTTACAATATCGGTAAGTTCCGTGTAATATGTTTTTATTTTGTTTTGCTGAAGCAGTTGCTTTTCATCCAATTCTTTAAGACGCTGCAAAGCTTCCTGAATTGGCGCAACAACGATGATTGGCACTTCTTTTTTCTCTTTTTTTCTGAATATAAAATACAAAGCCGTAGCAATGATCGCTAAAATCAGCAAAATCCACCAAAGCATCGGTTTGTAATCGTCAAATGTTTTTGGTTCGCTTTTAATGGCTTTTATGGGAAATAGTTGTTGTTTCAACGTATCCACTTTAACCGTGGCAACACTCACCATCAATGAATCTGTAAAAAAAGCTTTGTTGTTTATCAACACTTGTTGTTTTGGTATGGTAAAACGTCCGCTGTCAAAACTTGTCAGCACATATTTTTTTTCATATGTGTCTTTTAAAGTATCCACAGGCCACGATTCCACCAACTCTACTTTCCCCAAACTGTCGGACTGAAATTTTGGGAAAACCACCGTGCCATTTCTTTTTACCGATATTTTATATTGAATTTGCTCACCAATTCTTATGGCGGCAGTATCTATAACCGTTGACACCGGATTTTCCTGCGCAAAACTTATAAAACCAATTAAAAATAATATATAAACTATCCGTTTTTTCACCTGTTTAATTTTTATTTTTTAGCTGTACAGCTGCTGTTCGCCATTAATCATTCTACTGTGTATCAAAATTTATTATGCTCGTTTCATTTATTCTTCATTCAAATTCATTTACTATTTAGCGCCTTTTCGCTTAAAATAACCCAGTAATTTTTTAACATAACTTTCATCTATTTGAGAACTGATGGTCCCCGAACCGCTATGCGTAAAGGATTTTTCAAAATAATCTACCGATGCCAAATAATGTGCTTTGTAGCCATTTCTAACGCTTTTTGAAGCGGTATTTACCAACATTGTTTTTCCTGTTTCGGCATCGCGCATTGGTACCATTCCCAAATTTGGAATTGCGCTGTCGTGAATGTCATAAATCCTGATTCCGGTTACATCATGCTTTCTTCCAACAATTTTCAACGTATGTTCATAATGGGCATCCATAAAATCGGACAGGATAAAAACAATGGCTTTTTTCTTCATCACGCTAGAAAAAAACTTTAGGGCTTCATTTAAGTCTGTTTTTTTGCTTTGAGGCTTAAATTCAATCAGTTCCCTAATAATTCTTAATACGTGACTTTTTCCTTTTTTCGGCGGAATGTACAATTCCATTTGGTCTGAAAATAAAAGCAAGACAACTTTATCATTGTTTTGAATGGCAGAAAAGGCCAGTGTCGCAGCAATTTCTGTAATGGTATCTCTTTTAAATTGTTGTGTGGTTCCAAAATATTCGGAGCCGCTGACATCAATCATCAACACCATAGTCAATTCCCTTTCTTCCTCGAATACCTTCACATAAGGCTCATTGTAACGCGCGGTTACATTCCAGTCAATTGCCCTAATATCGTCGCCATATTGATATTGTCGTACTTCAGAAAAAGTCATACCGCGCCCTTTGAACGAACTGTGGTATTCGCCAGAAAATATGTGATTGGACAAGCGACGTGTCTTAATCTCAATTTTACGAACTTTTTTTAATAATTCTTTAGTCTCCATTTATTTAAGTTGAAAGTTAAAAGTAGAAAGTTGAAAGGTTTTGAAAGAAATCAAATAAACGAATCAACAATAAAACGATTAAACTTTTTATGGTACTTCAACTTCGTTTACAATTTTGTTGATAATATCTTCTGATGTGATATTTTCTGCTTCTGCCTCGTAGGTAACACCAATTCTATGACGTAAAACATCGTGCACAACAGCGCGAACATCTTCAGGAATTACGTAACCTCTTCGTTTTATGAAAGCGTAGCATTTGGCTGCAAGTGCCAAGTTGATGCTTCCGCGGGGTGAAGCTCCAAAGCTAATCAGGCCTTTTAAATCTGGTAAATTATATTTTTCGGGGAAACGCGTAGCGAAAATAATATCAAGGATATATTTTTCAATTTTCTCATCCATATACACTTCACGCACCGCTTTTCTTGCTCTAATAATTTGATCAATGGAAGCCACTGAATTTATATTTCCATAAGTGTCGTTTAAATGTTGGCGCATAATTAATTGCTCTTCATCTAATTTTGGATAGTGAATCACCGTTTTTAGCATAAAACGGTCAATTTGCGCTTCCGGCAACGGATACGTTCCTTCTTGTTCAATTGGGTTTTGGGTTGCCATTACCAAAAATGGTTCTTCTAACTTAAAAGTAGTGTCACCGATAGTAATTTGACGTTCTTGCATGGCTTCCAACAAAGCGGATTGCACTTTTGCAGGCGCGCGGTTAATCTCATCCGCCAACACAAAATTTGCGAAAATCGGCCCTTTTTTTATGGAAAAATCATTGACTTTAATGTTGTAAATCATTGTACCAATAACGTCGGCAGGCAACAAATCCGGCGTAAACTGAATTCTGCTGAACTTTCCCTGAACGGCTTTAGCCAAGGTATTTATGGCCAATGTTTTTGCCAAACCCGGAACACCTTCCAACAAAATATGTCCATTTCCCAGCAAACCAATAAGCAATCGTTCAACCATATGCTTTTGGCCTACAATCACTTTATTCATTTCCATCATCAACAAATCCACAAAGGCACTTTCTCTTTCAATTTTTTCATTTATAGCCCTGATATCCACAGAAACGTTATTTTCTTCAATCATATTTTTTGTTTTTAAACGGTTGATTTTAATATGCGCCGTTAGGCTATGCAAATAGCATAAATATTTTCTTAAAACTTGTTAAAAATTGGTTAAAAATAATAGCAAAATGAGCGGTTTAGTAAGATTTTAACACCATTTGGCCGTCCTCAAATTCTCCATAGGTAAAATGGACAATCCAATCGCCGGTATTGATGTAGGTTGAATTTCCTGGAAGCGCTATTTCCAGCGGTAAATGGCGATGACCAAACACAAAATAATCGTAGTGCTTTTCAGCTAATTTCATTTTGGCGTATTGCACAAGCCATTCATTTTCTTCTCCCAAAAACTTAACATCTTCTTCGCCGGAAATCAATTTATTTTTTACTGATAAATAGTGCGCCAATCTAATTCCGATATCAGGATGCAGCCATTTAAAAAACCATTTGGAAACTGGGTTGGTAAATACTTTTTTCATGCGTTTATAGCCCTTATCTTCAGGCCCCAATCCGTCGCCATGGCCAATAAAAAACGATTTATCGTTAAGCACAAATTCCTTTGGCTGGTGATAAATGGGAATATTTAATTCTTTTTCAAAATAATCGTGCATCCAAAGGTCGTGGTTTCCCACAAAAAAGTGGATTTCTATTCCCTGATCGCTTAGTTCAGCCAATTTTCCCAAAACGCGCACAAAACCTTTCGGAACAGCTTGTGCATATTCAAACCAAAAATCGAATAAATCGCCTAAAAGAAACAGTACATCCGCATCTTTTTTGATAAAATCCAGCCAATTCACAAACTTTTGTTCGCGTATTTTACTTGCCTCAACAGTTGGTGCCCCAAAATGTTGGTCGGAAGCAAAATATATTTTTTTATTGGTTGTCAAAATTTTCGAGCGTTAAGTGCTAAAGGTATTTAAATTTGTTAAAAGCGCTATTTCTTACTGTCCAGTTCAATCACCTTCAAAATCATATTGTCTTTTTTCTGGGTTATCATAAAAAACCCTGTTTCATCGAATAAATTTCTGGCCATGATTGCCTTAAAATAGCGTTTTAAATCTTCTCTAACGGCCGGAGGAATTGGGTATTTTATATCGAGTTCACTAAGATATTGATTAAAAATTTTGTCGTTTTTATCAAAGTTTTTAACAAAATCGTACAATTCCCATTTATTCATTTCTTTCCTGTTGTTGTCGATATATTTAAATATAAACGGATTTAGTTCGCTGTACAACTCGGCGCTAAAAGTGCCTGTGGTATCAATAGAAACAAAAACATCGGGAATTATTCCTCCGCCACCGTAAACTATTTTTCCTTTTGGCGTTTTATATTTTAACGAATCATTCACTTTAATACTGTCTCTTGAAAGCAATTCCCCATTGTGAATTCTTTCCAAATAATCATTATTATAATTCGTTTGGTCTGAATGGTCGTATGGTTTCTGAATGGATCTTCCTGTTGGCGTATAATATCTTGCTGTTGTTAGTCTTACAGCCGATCCGTCGCCCAATTCCATTTCCTGTTGCACCAATCCTTTCCCAAAAGAGCGGCGGCCAACAATGGTGCCTTTATCGTTATCTTGCAGTGCACCCGCAACAATTTCACTTGCCGAGGCTGAATTTTGGTCGATTAACACAAATATTTTACCGTATTCAAAATCACCTTTATCGGTTGAGAATGATTTATCAACGGCACCGTTTTTATTTTTGGTGAAAACGATTAATTTGCCATCCGCTAAAAACTCATCAACAATCATGTTGGCAATGTCCATGTAGCCACCCGGATTTCCTCGTAAATCAAGCGCCAAAGAAGTCATTCCTTTTCCTATCAGTTCATCCAATGCTTTTTTAAATTCCTGATAAGTGGTTCTTGCAAACCGATCAACTTTAATGTATCCCAACCTATTGCTGACCATATAATGTGCTGAAACGCTTGTGATTGAAACATCACCACGTGTAATTGGAAATTTTAGCTTTTGATTGGTTGATCGTCGGTAAACCAATACATTCACTTTGGTATCAGGTTCGCCTTTAAGGGCTTTCATGACGGCATCACTCATTTTTCTGTTACCTTCAATCGTTCCTCGTTCAATTTCAGTAATACCAGCCTTTTTCATCAGACTTTTACCAAATAATGTATCAATATTTGCGACAATAATTCTGTCTCCAGCCTTTATTCCTGCTTTTTCGCTTGGTCCGCCTTTAATAACGCTGCTCACCGCAACAGAATCGTCATGAACAATAAAACTAACTCCAATACCAGCGAATTTTCCCTGCATACTTTCGGTAACGCGCTGTAATTCGTCTTTTGGAATGTAAACAGAATGTGGATCTAATTTCGCCAACATCGTAGTAATGGCATCGTCAAGTAAACTGTCGGTATTTACTTTATCAACATAATCATAATTAATGTAGTTTATTAAACGTTTTATTTTTGCTTCATTAGAATTTGAGCTAAATAAAACCGATTTGTTTTGAAAATTAAAAGTGCTGCCAATAAATATCCCTACGGCTATGGCAATGCCGACAATAAAGGGAAAATAAACTTTTCTTTTTGTCATTATATATTTTTAAGATGGGTAAGTTCAACGCCTGCTTTTTCTAAAAACTCCAAGCCTGTTTCATCTTTATAAGCATTGGCGTAAACCACTCTTTTTATTCCAGATTGATGGATTAATTTACTACATTCTTTACACGGAGACAAGGTAATATATAAGGTAGAATCTTTGCAGGATTGCGTTGAAGCTGCCACTTTTAATATGGCATTTGCTTCGGCATGCAACACATACCACTTTGTATTTCCTTCTTTATCTTCGCATGGATTTTCAAAACCGGTTGGCGTGCCATTAAAACCATCGGAAATAATCATTCGGTCTTTAACGATTAACGCGCCCACTTGTTTTCTTTCGCAAAATGATAATTTAGACCACTCAAATGCCATTCGCATATAGGCTTGGTCATATTTTAATTGTTTCTTGTTCATATATTTTTTAGAAGTTTCAAAAGTACTAAGATTCTAATAAACACTGCGTTAATTTTTTACCAAAATATGGATGCTTTTAGGATTGGTAACACCAACCCAATCACGATGGATGAAATGATTAAAATCCAGTCGCGCTTCGGAAATCGGAAAACGGTTTGAAAAATAAGTCCGATGATCAAAATTGCAAGCACAACAATCAATTGTGCAATTTCTATTCCAAGGGCAAATTCCAATAGCGGAATTAATTTTTGGGTTGAACTGCCTATCAATATTTTAAAATAACCTGAGAATCCGAGGCCGTGAATTAAACCAAAAAACAGCGCAAAAAATAAATTGGTGTTTGTTTTTGCCAGTTTTGTCGCATTTTTTGCAAAAAATACATTCACCAAAGCGGTAATTATGATGGTAACGGGAATTAAAAATTCGATCCAATTTTGACTTATTGTTACAATTTTATATGCCGACAAAATAAGGGAGAGCGTGTGCCCAATGGTAAACAGCGTTATGAGCCATAAGATTTTTTTCCAATTTTTGAAATCGTACACCACCACCAAAGCAATTAAAAAAAGCACGTGATCATAAGCATTCCAATCCAGCACATGAAAAAGCCCTTCTTTAAGAAAGAACATAAAATTATCCATCAATGTATTTAATTATTTAAGCCCAAATATAGAAAAATTTGTTGCCCAATAACAATTACTTGAACCAATTATTTACCAATTCATTTTCTATTGGCTGGGCAGTTTTGTGTGTAAACTCGTTTTTTATGGCATCATATTGATAATCATTGCGCCATTCTTCAATATTTTCGGCTACTTGTTTAATGCTTTCGCATACATAAAGTATTTCTTCGTTGGTAATTGTTGGGTGAATAGACATACGAATCCATCCCGGTCTTTCAACCAAACATCCTTCACTGATTTTTTCTTCAATATTTTTTGAAGTTTGCTGATCTACATGCAGCAAAAAATGACCATAAGTTCCTGCGCAAGAGCAACCTCCTCGGGTTTGGATGCCAAATCGGTCATTTAACAATTTAACAACCAAGTTAAAGTGCGCATTTTCAATAAAAAAAGAAAAAACACCCAAACGGTCCTTGTGCTGACCGGCCAATAATTGAAGATTCGGAATTTTGGTCAGTTTTGCAAACACCAACTCAATAAGTTCATGTTCTCGCGCCAAAATATTTTTAACGCCCATTTTTTCCTTCAGCTGAATGGCCAAAGCTATTTTTATGGTTTGCAAAAAACCAGGCGTTCCACCGTCTTCACGAGTTTCAATATCATCAATATAATCGTGGTTTCCCCAAGGATTTGTGAAATTCACGGTACCGCCGCCCGGATTGTCGGGAACCATATTTTTATACAATTTTTTATTGAAAATCAATACGCCCAAAGATCCCGGGCCGCCTAAAAATTTGTGCGGAGAAAAGAAAATAGCATCTAAATAGGCTTCTTCATCTTTTGGATGCATATTTATTTCAACATACGGCGCCGAACAGGCAAAATCCACAAAACACAATCCGCCATAGCTGTGAATCATTTTTGCGATTTTATGATAATCGGTTACAATGCCCGTTACGTTGGAGCATGCTGTTACTGAAGCTATTTTTATGGGCCTGTCTTTATGCTGAATCAGGAGTTTTTCAAAACTGTCAAAACATATCAAGCCTGATTCCTGACAAGGAATAATTACAACATCTGCAATGGTTTCCAGCCAGGAAGTTTGGTTGGAATGGTGTTCCATATGTGTGATGAATACGATGGGTTTTAAATCCGCAGGAATTGCAGCATATTTTTTGATGTTTTCTGAAACCCGCAACCCTAAAATACGTTGAAACTTGTTGATAACACCAGTCATTCCTGTTCCGGAGGTGATTAAAATATCTTCTTTGGAAGCATTTACGTGGGCTTTAATGATGGACCGTGCTTTGTGGTACGCCATTGTCATTGCCGATCCTGTGATAGAAGTTTCGGTATGCGTATTTGCCACAAAAGGACCAAAATCATTGAGTAATTTTTCTTCTATGGGACGGTACAACCTTCCGCTGGCAGTCCAGTCGGTATAAATAATTTTCTTTTGACCATATGGCGACTCAAAAGTTTGGTCAATGCCTACAATATGCTTTCTGAATTGTTGAAAATAGGATTCTAATTCAGAAGGTTGATTTTGGGTTTCGATTGCTGATTTTGTTGACATCCCTATTGAAAAAATATTGGTTTATTTAAAATTTTCGATTCCTTTTTTAAGCCAATTGTGATATTCCTCCACATTTGGCGTATAGGCAACAGGTTCTATTAAATTTTCCTCATTATGATCCATCAAAACATAAAATGGCTGCGCGTTGGCTCCGTAATTTATAATTTGGAATTCGCTCCATTTTTGTCCGATATATTTTAACTTTTTCCCCGGATATAATTTGGATTCGATTTCTTCGCCAACGGCAAGCGGTCTTTTATCGTCCACATACAAGGAAATTAAGACCACTTCATTTTTAAGGATTGGCAGAATTTCATCTTTTGGCCAAACATTTTGTTCCATTTTACGGCAATTTACGCAAGCATGGCCTGTAAAATCTATCATTACCGGCTTATTTACTTTTTTGGCATAGGCCAAACCTTTGTCGTAATCGTTAAAAGCCAGAATATTGTGAGGCGGCATTAAATGCGCTCCATCTGGTATTTCTATATTTTCTCCTGAAGGCATGCCGCTATTCATTCTTGAAAATCCGACTCCGTATGGTGACTCACTGTAATGTTGCGCCGGCGGAAAAGCACTGATTAAATTTAAAGGCGCGCCCCACAAACCGGGAATCATATAGATGGCAAATGCCAGGGAAAGCATTCCCAAGCTGAGCCTTCCCACTGAAATATGTGTTAAAGGAGAATCGTGCGGCAATTGAATTTTTCCAAAAAGATAGAATGCCAAGGCCATAAATATGGTAATCCAAATTGATAAGAAAACCTCTCTTTCCAGCCAATGAAGCTGTAACACCAAATCGGCATTCGATAAAAATTTAAACGCCAAAGCCAATTCCAAAAATCCCAACACCACTTTTACGGTATTTAACCATCCACCCGATTTTGGCAATGAATTTAACCAACCTGGAAAAGCGGCAAACAAGGCAAATGGAATGGCCAAGGCCAATGAAAATCCTAACATTCCAACGATTGGGCCAATCTGATTTCCTCCTGCGGCAGCTTCAACCAATAAAGTTCCTACAATGGGTCCAGTACAAGAAAATGAAACAATGGCCAAAGCCAATGCCATAAAAAATATGCCGATGATGCCGCCTCTGTCTGCCTGCGCATCTACTTTTGTTCCCCAAGAACTTGGTAAAACAATTTCAAAGGCACCCAAAAAGGAAACCGCAAAAACGACCAACAATAAAAAGAAAATTATATTAAACCAAACGTTGGTGGATAACGCATTCAAGGCGTCGGCACCAAAAACCGCACTCACCAACAAGCCCAAAAGCACATAAATTAATACTATGGAAATACCATAGATGATGGCATTTCTAATTCCTTCGGCTTTGCTTTTGCTTTGTTTGGTAAAGAAACTCACCGTCATAGGAATCATTGGAAACACACACGGCGTTAACAATGCCGCAAAACCTGAGAAGAATGCAATGATAAATATGGTTAACAAACTTTTATTTGATGTTTTATTGGTGTTTGAAGCAGCAACTGCCGCAACAGGTTCTTTATTGTCTTCTTTAGTTTTGTCACCAATTGTTTCCGTTGCCTGAATGGTATCATTCACCGAATCTGCATTTGGTTCTTCAGAAACTTCTGTGTTTTTATCAGTATTTACAATTGCCGCAGTTGCCTTATTTGCTGGAATTAAAAATGTCAAATCTATTGTTGTTGGCGGCAAGCAACTTGCATCATCACAAACCATAAACTCTACTTCCCCTAAAATTTTAAAAGCTTTTGTATTGTTTATTTTAACGCGTTGTTTAAAAACGGCCTTGTTTTCAAAGTACTTAATTTCCATGTCAAAAACAGGGTCATGAACGGTAACGCCTTTGTCTTCTAAAGTTTTCCCAACTACCTTAAAATCAGCGCTTTTTTTAAACAAAAAAGAAGTTGGTATTGGCCCGTCGGCAGGAACATTTTGCGAATACAAATGCCATTTTGCTTCAATGGTTGCTGTCGTAATTAAATTGTATTCTGTATCTGAAATTTTTTCTACGGAAGTTGACCACTTTACCGGGTCGTGAATTTGGGCAAAACTTGAATTAACCAGCGCGAAAAACGCTAAAAGGAAAAATATTTTTTTCATCTGTTTAAATTTTATT
>CAZBGP010000045.1:0-18847 GCA_964491495.1 uncultured Lutibacter sp.
CGCGCATATTCCTGGGTTTGTAAAACGGCTGTGATATCTTTTAAACCATTATGCCCGCCGTCACTTCCTTTGGCTTTTAACCGAATGGCGCCAAAATCTAAATTTAAATCGTCACAAATGACCAATAAATTTTCTATGGCAATGTTTTCTTTGGTAAGCCAATATTTTACGGCTTTGCCGCTTAAATTCATATAGGTTGAAGGTTTCAGCAAAATAAAAGTTCTTCCTTTAAATTTGAAAGTGGCGATGGCACCGAGTTTTTCGCTTTCAAAAGAAACGGATTCTTTTGAGGCCAGTTCATCTAAAATTTTAAACCCGATATTATGACGGGTTTCCGCATATTTTTCGCCAATATTGCCTAAACCAACAATTAAATATTTTTTCATGGGCTGTTGCGCCGGGGCTTCCTTTTTTGGACCAAACAATGATTTTATTATTTTATTCAATTGCATGATGCAAAAGTAGTAAAAAGATTGCGGTTAATTTAAATGAAAAAAGCGCTGCTATTGCAACGCTTTTTAGTACTTAATAAAAATATTATTTCTTTCCTTTGGCTTCTACTGTAGCTGCTTTTGCAACATTACGAGAAGTTCTAACCTGTGCAATTACGGTATTTTCAGGATGTAGAATAGTGTATTTTTTGCTTGCTACTTCAGTAACGTATAATTTGTCTCCAATGTCTAATTTTGAGATATTGGCATCAATAAAGTCTGGCAAATCTTTAGGCAACGCTCTAACGTTTAATTTACGTTGTGCAAAACGCAACGATCCACCTCTAATAATACCCGGCGCTGTGCCAACCAATTGTACTGGAATTGACATTGTTACCAATTTATCATCAAATAACTGATAAAAATCGATGTGTAAAATTTTGTCAGATACTGGGTGAAACTGAATGTCTTGTAAAATTGCATTGTATTTGTTTCCTTCAAATTCAATCTTAGCTGTATAAACGTTTGGAGTGTACACTAAGTTTTTAAATGCAGTTTCGTCTGCTGAAAAGTGTAATGCTTTGTCTCCTCCGTATAATACGCAAGGAACCTTTCCAGCATTACGTAAGGCTTTAGTAGCTACTTTGCCCACGCTTTCTCTTTTAGATCCGGTGATTGTAATTGATTTCATTTATTTATATTTAGTTATTATTTACTATTTACATTAAAAATTGTCCGCTAATGGATGTGTTGTCTTGAACTTTGTGCATAACATCAGCGAATAAAGGGGCGCAAGTTACAACTTTTATTTTAGAACTTTCTCTTTTTAAAGGAATTGTGTCTGAAACAATCAACTCTGTAAGTTTAGAGTTTTCGATACGTTCATAGGCGTTTCCTGACAGAATAGGATGTGTGCAAATTGCACGCACGCTTAAGGCACCTTTTTCCATCATAACATCCGCTGCTTTGGCAAGCGTTCCGCCTGTATCAACCATATCGTCCACAATAATTACGTGGCGATCTTTTACCTCGCCAATTAACTCCATAGAATCAATTTCATTTGCTTTTATGCGTTGTTTATAACAAATAACAACATCGCTTTCTAAAAACTTAGAATAGGCATAAGCACGTTTAGAACCGCCCATATCAGGAGAAGCGATGGTTAAATCTTGCAGATTTAATGAATGAATGTATGGCAAAAATATGGTCGATGCAAACAAATGGTCTACAGGTTTTTCAAAGAATCCCTGAATTTGATCAGCGTGCAAATCCATGGTAATAATTCTGGTTGCTCCTGCAGTTTGCAAAAGATTTGCCACCAATTTTGCGCCAATGGCAACACGCGGCTGGTCTTTACGGTCTTGTCGTGCCCATCCGAAATAAGGGATTACGGCAGTGACGTGACGTGCTGATGCTCTTTTTGCAGCATCGAGCATCAAAAGCATTTCCATTAAATTATCTGAATTTGGAAAGGTGGAACCCACAATAAAAATGCGTCTTCCTCTAACCGATTCAACAAAGGCGGGCTGAAACTCCCCGTCGCTAAACCTTGTTACCACTACGTTTCCTAGCGGAATTCCGTAATTTTTGGCTATGTTTTTAGCCAATTCTTTGCTTTGAGTACAAGCGAAAATTTTAGGTTCAAGAAAAGGGATGTCCATTTTTTAGCGGTGTTAATTAATTAGGTTTCCGTATTTTGATTGCAAATTTAAAATTATTTCAGTGGTAAAGCTATAACTAAGTGAAGTTTTTATGCTTTAGTTGAAAAATATTTTTAAATTTGCAGACCGAAACATTTGCCCCGGTGGCGGAATTGGTAGACGCGCTGGATTCAAAATCCAGTAATCGCAAGGTTGTGTGGGTTCGATTCCCACCCGAGGTACAAAAAAACCCTGTTAATCATTTGATTAACAGGGTTTTTTGATTAAATTGTTTTATGCTTATTTTATAAGTTAACTTAAATATTCGCAAAAACGTCTGCTTGCACATAGGAATGCATTCCTGCAGCAGCTTTTCTTCCATCGCCCATAGCAAGAATTACCGTTGCGCCACCTCTAACTATATCTCCTCCGGCAAAAAGCCCCGGAATTGATGTCATCATATTTCCATCAACTTTAATGGTATTCCATTTGCTGATTTCAAGTTCGGGCATACTTTGTTGGATAATTGGGTTTGGAGAAACACCAACGGCAATCACTACGCTGTCAACATCAATATCGTATTCTGAACCTTCAATAACAACCGGACGTCTTCTGCCTGAAGCATCAGGTTCTCCCAATTCCATTTTTTGCACGCGCATTTTATTTACTTTGCCTCTTTCATCAGCAAAATATTCAATTGGAGAGGCCAAATTGATAAATTCAATCCCTTCTTCAATGGCATGTTTTATTTCTTCTGCTCTTGCAGGCATTTCTTCCATAGTACGTCTGTACATAATAATGGCTCTTTCTGCGCCCATACGTTTTGCCGTTCTTACGGAGTCCATTGCGGTATTTCCGCCACCAATGATAACCACATTTTTACCGGTATGAACTGGAGTATCGAAATCTTTATTTCCGCCGCCCATTAAATTAACGCGGGTTAAAAATTCGTTGGCACTTTGAATACCGCTAAAGTTTTCACCCGGAATATTCATGAAATTTGGCAATCCGGCACCACTTGCAATAAAAAAGGCAACATATCCTTCTTCTTTTAAATCAGCAATAGAAGCTGTTTTTCCAACAATGAAATTGGTTATGAATTTAACGCCCATATTTTTGATGGTATTAATTTCATAGTCAACAATTGATTTTGGAAGACGAAATTCGGGAATTCCATATTTTAAAACACCGCCAAGATCGTGCAAAGCTTCAAAAACAGTGACATCATAGCCAAACTTTGCCAATTCACCGGCTACGGTTAATCCTGCAGGCCCAGAGCCAATCACCGCCATTTTAATTCCGTTTGGTTCAGCCAAAGCCGGAATGGTCGCTGGTCCGTGTTCACGTGCATAATCGGCAACAAAACGTTCAAGATGGCCAATTGCGGCACCTTCTTTACTTAGTTTTTTAACATAAAAACACTGTGCTTCGCATTGAATTTCCTGTGGGCAAACCCTTCCGCAAATTGCCGGCAAGGAGTTGTTTTCTTTAAGAACTTCAGCGGCACCAAGCACGTCACCTGCTTCAAGATATTTTATAAATTTTGGAATATTGGTCCCTACCGGGCAGCCAACAATGCAAGTTGGCACGGCACAATCAAGGCAACGGTGAGATTCACCAAGCGCCATTTCCAAGGTTAAGCCTTTATTTACCTCAAGATTGCTTTTATTGCGAACATTGGGATCGGCTTCGGGCATGCGAACCCTTGAAATATCTGTCCGCTCTTTGGCTTTTATTTCTTTGCGTAACTTATCGCGCCATTCGGTTTTGCGTTCGGCTTTATAATATTCTTCGTTTAATTCTTCTTCCATTTTACGAATATTTTATGGGATATAAATTTTTCAGTTAGTTCAGTGCAGTTGCTTCACAAGATTTTACGTACTCGCTGTAGTTTTCTGATTCTTTGTCTTTGTAAGCGCCTAATCTGCTTAACATTTCATCAAAATTAACTTTATGGGCGTCAAATTCGGGTCCGTCTACACAAACAAATTCTGTTTTTCCGCCAACAGAAACCCTGCAGGCACCGCACATTCCTGTGCCATCAACCATTATGGTGTTTAAACTTGCCATGGTAGGAATGTCGTATTTTTTTGTGGTTAAAGCGGCGAATTTCATCATAATGGCCGGGCCAATCACAATGGCCTGATTTACTTTTTCTCTTAGAATGACTTCTTCCATTCCTTGAGTTACCAAACCTTTCGTGCCTTTTGAACCATCATCGGTCATCACAATAAGCTCATCCGAGTATTCAGCCATCTCATTTTCAAGAATTACTAAATCTTTATTTCTGGCAGCAATAATGGTGATAACCCTGTTACCGGCTAATTTCATTGCCTGTACGATAGGAAAAAGAGGCGCAACACCAACCCCGCCACCAGCGCATAAAACGGTTCCTACATTTTCAATATGGGTAGCTTTTCCAAGCGGCCCAACCACATCCAATATAAAATCACCTGCATTCATCGCGCAGAGTTTGTGTGATGAAACACCAACTCTTTGTACGATTAAGGAAATAGTGCCTTTTTCAACATCGGCATCTGAAATTGTTAACGGAATTCTTTCGCCATTTTTATCAATTCTTAAGATGATAAAATGTCCTGCTCTGCGACTTTTAGCAATATATGGGGCTTCAATAACCAATCTTGCCACATTTTCTGAAAGGAATTTTTTTTCGATTATTTTAAACATATTCTAATTCAAAATTGTTAAACTATTTAAGAAGAAATACGCTAAAATTTGGAAATAATTTTCAACGCTATTTCGGATACAAATTTATTAAAAATAATTGAAACAAATTGCTATAAACGCACTTTATATTATGGTATTGTCAAACAATTTGGCCTTTAGGTGTTGATATTATTATGATATTTATCATATAATGCGTAATTAATAACTGGGCAATTGAAGTGAAATGGGTGAAAACGATTATTGTAATATCAAATTAGGATTGCCATAAATGTTACAACAAACCATTTTAAAACTATAAACCGTAAAAACTAAATTTTAGCTTTTACGGTTTTTTTGTTTTAAGTTAAAAATTATTTTATCAGAAATTCATTATTCCCACTTCAAATCATCAATATAATAAATATCACTTGCCGTTCCGTCTGATGCGCCTCCATTGAAAAATAACACTATTTTTTTATGGTTTGCAGCCGCTTGATCGCTAAAATCGAAAGTGTATTCCGTCCAGGCATTTGCGGTGGTAATGGCGCCCCAAACTTCTTTAGCTCCAGAAGTTCCTCCTTCTAATTTAGCCAATAAAGGCACTGCTTTTGTGGAATAAATTTTTATTTTAAATTTATTTTTTGTCGATAAATTCATTGCAGCTCCAAGATCAAATACCAAGGCATCCCAAGCATCTGTTCCATTATCGGTAACTTTTAAAGCTGAAGCAGAAGTGTTAATTCCTGTTTTGTATGGATTTGCAACAATTTCTGTGGTAATACAGCAAACCACTGCATAATTTTGTTGGCATTCAAAATTATTCACAATGCTTAAATCTGGAATCACACCAGCACAAGCATCATATGCCGCAAACCTTATGTCATCAATATAATAGACATCTGATGCTGTTCCGTCATTTTGGCCACCATTGAAGAATAACACTATTTTTTTATGATTTGCTGCAGCTTGGTCACTAAAATCAAATACATACTCTGTCCACTCACCAGTTGTGGTAATAGCACCCCAAACTTCTTTGGCGCCTGAAGTTCCTCCTTCTAATTTTGCCAATAAAGGCACAGCTCTAGTTGATAATATTTTAATTCTTAAATAATTTTTGGTTGATAAGTCCATTGCCCTGCCCAAATCGATTACTAAGGCATCCCAAGCATCTGTTCCGTTATCGGTAACTTTTAGTACAGCATCACTTGTGTTTATACCACTTTGATGAGGATTTACTACAATTGAATTGGTAACATATCCAGGAATGGTTGAATTTTGCTGACAATTAAAATCGTTTACAATACTTAAATCTTCAATAACGCCATTACAAGGATCAGAAATTTCGGCAAATTTTAAATCGTCTATAAAATAAACTTGTGTTCCATCGGTATCAACGCCTGCATTAAAAAACAAGACTAATTTTTTATGGTTTGCATTGGCCTCGCTGCTAAAATCGAAGGTATATTCCACCCAAGCTCCGGTGGTGACTACCTGAACGTCTTTTTCAATACCGTTAGACGTGCCGCCTTCCAGTTTTGCTTTTAGGGTACCAGTAACAGGCGCGAACATTTTGATTTTGAATGAATTGTGGGTGGTTAAATTTATTGGCGCGCCAAAATCAATGATTACGGCATCCCAAGCACCTGTTTCATCAATATATTTTCCTGAAAATTTACTGCCGTTTATGGCATTTTTGTTCGGCGTTGCGGTAAGTGTCACTTCAGGAATATCTTGATTTTTTTGGCAGTCAAAATCATTTATAATGTGTATATCTTCAGCCACGCCAACGCAAGGATCTACTGAAGTATCCCATCTTAAATCATCAATATAATAAACGTCGGCACCGCTGGTGTCAACACCTGCATTGAAAAATAATACTATTTTTTGATGATTTTGGTTAAACTGGCTGCTAAAATCGAAGGAATATTCAACCCAATTAGAGGTGTTTGAAATAGTGGCATCCACTTCAAATCCGCCAGAAGTACCGCCTTCCAGTTTGGCTTTTAAAGTACCGGCAACACTTGTTTGCACTTTAATTTTAAATGTATTTTTTGTTGAAAGGTTTATTGGAGCACCAAAATCTATAATTAATGCATCCCAGGCTCCAGTTGGATCAATGTATTTTCCTACAAAAGTACTTTTATTGACTCCTGTTTCATAAGGATTCCTCATAGGTTCTACATTTGAAAGCAGCATATTTTCCTGGCATTCAAAATCATTGATGATGGAAGGATCGGCAGTTTCCGGAGTTTCACAAGGAACTGTTTCAATAAAAGGATAAAAAGAGTCTTCATCACATGATATAATACTTGTCATCAACAGCATAACAAGTAATAAATTGATTGGTTTAAATTTAAAAGTTCTCATAAAATTCGGTTTTTGTTATCGTTAAAACTGCTATTTTGGATTTGATTTAATTGTTTAATAATTTTTATTTCAGCGTAAAACTCGTTTCAAGTAGTTCTTCACTATTGGTTCCCACAAAAAGCTTAAATTCGCCTGTCTCGGCTTTAAAACTCATATCTTGAGTGTAAAATGCCAAATCATCAGAAGTTAAGGTAAAAGTGATTTTTTTAGATTCATTAGGCGCCAAAAGCACTTTTTTAAAGCGTTTAAGTTCCTTTAACGGCAGTGTAACACTTGCAACCATATCTCTCATATAAAGTTGCACCACTTCTTCGCCTTTAAAATTACCTGTGTTTGTTACTGTAACACTAATGTTTATTTTCTCTTTAAATGCATAAGTTTTTTTATCAATGGCGAAATTTGAATATTTAAAAGTGGTGTAACTCAACCCATAGCCAAAAGGATAAAGCGGGGAATTGGCAACATCGAGGTATCTTGAACGGTATCTTTGTTCAGGGCCTTCTGGTTCATAAGGTCTTCCTGTATTTTTTACATTGTAATAAATAGGGATTTGTCCAACATTTCTTGGGAAAGTCATCGTTAATTTTCCTGAAGGATTGGCGTCTCCAAAAATTAAATCGGCAATGGCGTAACCACCCATTGTTCCGGGGAACCAAGTTTCTAAAATGGCATCCATATTTTCATTTTCCCACTCCAGCGTTAAAGGTCTTCCGTTCATTAAAACCAACACAATAGGTTTGCCTAATTTTTTGATGGCTTTCAGCAATTCTTTTTGTTTTCCTGGCAAATCAAGATTTGTTCTGCTCGCTGCTTCACCCGACATCCCTTCGGATTCTCCCATAACCATCACTACAACATCTGCTTTTTTGGCGATGTTTATGGCATTTTGAAAATCGGAAGTGTTGTCAGAATTTATTTCGCATCCCTGTGTAAACATTAAGTTGGCCTGATTTGAAATTTTTTCTTTGAAACCTTCCAAAACGGTGACCGGTTTTGTGTAACGATCGCCGGCTGCGGTCCAAGATCCAATAATATTGTATTTGTCATTGGCCAAAGGGCCGATTAATGCAATTTTTTTATCTTTTGAAAGCGGAAGTGTTTGGTTGTTATTTTTTAGCAAAACCGCCGATTTTCTTGCCATATCTCTTGCAGCTTCCAGATGTTCGGGAGTCATTATTAATTCTTTTTCCCTGGTTTCATCGCAGTATCTGTAAGGATCTGAAAACAAGCCCAATTTATATTTTAACGCCAATATTTTTCTTGCAGCGGTTGTCACCTGTTGTTCAGTCACTTTTCCATCAGCGATGAGTTCTTTTAAATGATCCAAATAAGAGCCGCCTTGCATATCCATATCCACACCGGCATTTATGGCAATTTCGGCAGCTTGTTTGTTGTCTTTTGCTACGCCATGAGGAACCAATTCGTTGATAGACGTATAATCTGTGACTACAAAACCTTCAAAACCCCATTCTTCTCTTAAAATATCGGTCAGCAAGTATTTGTTTCCGCTTGCGGGAACGCCACTTACGTCATTAAAAGCAGTCATAAATGTGGTAACGCCAGCGTCAACAGCCGCTTTAAAAGGCGGTAAATATGTGGTTCTTAGTTCCCTTTCCGACATATCAACCGTATTGTAATCTCTTCCTGCAATTGGAGCGCCATAAGCGGCATAATGTTTTGCACAGGCTAAAATGGTGTTTGTGGCGAATAAATCTTCTCCCTGAAAACCTCTAACTCTTGCTTTTGCTATTTCTGAACCCAAATAAACATCTTCTCCGGCACCTTCTGAAACCCTTCCCCAACGTGCATCTCTTGAAATATCAACCATGGGCGCAAAAGTCCAGTGAACACCTTCTGCTGAAGCTTCTGTTGCTGCAATTCGCGCAGCGTTTTCAATCGCTTTGATGTCCCAACTGGCCGATTCTCCCAATGAAATTGGAAATATTGTACGATGTCCGTGAATCACGTCATAACCAAATAACAACGGAATTTTAAGACGGGTATTTTCTATGGCAAGTTGTTGAAGTTCTCTGGTGAATTTGACTGAGTAAGCATTAAATATGTTGCCAACTTTTCCTTCTTTAATTAAATTTTTATAATTTTCATTGATGGTTGGACCTGTTTTTTCCCAATCAGTAGACATAAGCGTCAGCTGCCCGATTTTTTCTTCAAGCGTCATAATTTTTGTCAGGCTATCTAAAAAAGATTCCATTTTAGCATCCGATTTGGTTTCAGGAGTGCTGCTTAATTCTTTTTTGCCAACGGTTGTCTTTTCTGTGCAGCTTGATAAGCCAAACATTATGGCGAAAAATGGAATTATGAGTTGTTTAATTTTCATGTTATTTTAAATTTTTTAGCTGAATTAATTTGGTAAAAAATGATTATTTTCAGCATCAGTTCTATTTTGCGGCAATAAGCCGCCAATAATGTATTTATCTATTAAAAATGCGGACTTGTAAACTCCAGTTTTTTTAATCCTGCCTGCACTTCTGGACTCGACATAAATAAATCCCAAAGCAATCTGGTTCGGTGATTTTCAATCATAATGATGATTGGTCCTTGGTCAATGGCCAAATAATTGGTGGCGTACCAATTTTCCGTTTGGTTAAATGCATCATAAAAACCATATTTCCCCCACAACTTTCCGTTGAAATTGTAATAAAAACTACGGAGCGCCTGCATGGAATATTCCGGTGTATATGGAAATGATGACAATGCCGCCGTTGGTGAAATAACGCCCAAATCGTTGGTTGGACTGTGTGCCGAATAACCATTTTTATTGTCACTTGCAGTTAAACCCCAGCTTCCTGCACTATATCCTATAAATTGTTTCGGATTTTTAATGCAATATTCTCTGTTGATAAGCGTGTGATTCACATTTTGATCCCAATAATTGGTATAATTATCGGCTAAATTTCTTGGATCCAGTCCTAAAAAGGAATAATGCGCAAAAAACAAAGGTCCGCCCATTTCTGGGCCTAATTTTAATTTCCATTTTTGATAATACACATTTCCGTTGGTGAAATCACTGCCCGAAGTCCAGCCATTATGATAAACGGATTTATTAATGGGATGGCTTGTTGATGAAGCAGCCAACACATAGGTGATAAGCGCTTCATTATAGCCTTTTATTTCGTGATTTATTGCCCAGCCAAAATTTGGCGACCAATGCCAGGTCAATACATCTTTGTTATTGGTGTACCAATCCCATTCCACTTCATTCCAAAGTTGGTTTATTTTGACGCGAAGCGAATTTTCAAGCGCATTGTCTTTATTAAAATATTGACGAGCGGTTAACAAACCCTGAATCATAAATGAGGTTTCAACAATATCCCCGCCGTTATCTGTTGAGAAAAAAGGCCTTACTTTTCCGGTGTCCCCGTAATACCAATGCGGAAAAGCGCCATGAAAACGATCGGCTTTTAACAGAAAATCTGTGATTTTAAGCAAACGTTCTAAAGCTTGGTCTCTGGTAATATAGTTTCTCTCAACACCCACAACAATAGCCATAACGCCAAATCCGCTTCCGCCTGTAGTCACAATGTTAGCAGCCTCACCGCCATAAGCCTCTAAATTTGAACGCTCTAAAGCCAAACCGCTTACAGGATGCGCAAAATCCCAGAAATACTTGAAGGTGTTTTTTTGCACCAAATCCATTAGCTCAGTATCGGAAAGTTCTTGCTCGATAGGATCAACATCCGGTGGTGGAGGCGTAACATCGCCTCCGCCACCACAACTGTTGAGCATAATTATCAATGCCAAAAAATATGGATTTAGTAAATACATGCTATTTTTTAAATATGTCATTTATAGTGTTTCGTTTCATTATTATGCAAAGAAGGAATTCTAAATTGCACTTAGAGTATAAATAATTAGACTAATATCCCGGATTTTGAACAAGGATTCCGCCGCTTTTATCAATTTGTTCTTGAGGAATTGGGAATACTTCGTTCTTGCCATCAACAAAAGGTTTACCATGTGCTCTAAGTACCGCACCGGCTCTTCCCTGGCGTACCAAATCAAAATAACGATCGTGTTCAAAAGCCAATTCAAATCTTCTTTCTTTCCAAACAGCCATTTCATTAACGACAGGTGCGTTTCCTAACCCAGCCCTGTTTCTGACCTTGTTTAATGATACTGCAGCTTTAGTACCATCGCCTTGTTTTAAAGCAGCTTCTGCATTCATTAATAATACTTCAGCATAGCGAATGATTCGAATATTTTTCCCTGTTTCCCAGGCGTCTGAAAATGCGCTTATATAAGCTTTTTCATTGTATCTTTCATTCTCTACAGTGTTAGGTACCACTCGGCCATCATATAAGGTCTCTCCCCTGAATATAATAGTGGCATCCCGTCTTAAATCACCCACTTCGTAAGAATCAGCTAGATTTTGAGTCGGGGTATTAAATCCCCAGCCCCAGCCACCTTCACCTCTGGCTCCCTGGCTTACGCTGTAGCCTTGAATTCCGGCAGTGGGAGTTTCTCCTCTTGCTTGTATTTCAAAAAGAGACTCTGTATTATTTTCACCTATTTCTTTCCAGATATCCCCATAATTAGTCGTCAAACCATATTCTCCGGATGCTATGATTTCATTTGTTAAACTATATACCAATGGCCATTTATTTTGGTACATGCTTACTTTTGCCAATAAAGCCTTTGCGGCTCCTTTTGTTACCCTGCCCAAGTCAGCAATATCATACTGACTCTTATTCAATAATACTGGTATAGCATCGTTTAAATCTTTTTCAATTAAAGCATAAGTATCCTCCTTTGATGCTCTTTTAAGAACGTCGTTCGCATTTGCTGCATTTGGATCTGGAGCTTCTGTTATTAATGGCACGCCTCCAAATGATTGTACAAGTCTAAAATACATTAAGGCTCTTAAAAATTTCGCTTCGCCAATCAACCTGTTTTTTAAGGCTTCTTCCATTTCAAATCCCTGAAGTCTGTTAATGGCTTGATTTGCTCTTTGAATACCTGCATAATGCGCGCTCCAAGATTCAGCAAAAGATATTGTAGAGGCGTCAAAGGTAAGCGCATCCAACAAATTTTTATCGGTTCCCGTATCGCCAGGAGCACTTCCTTTATCAGCATCATCAGTGGTGATACTTGTAATTCCAACCCATGAAAATGAGCTCATTGGCCACTGTAAAAAGCTGTTGTAAACTGCATTTACAAGTTCAGGAGCTTTATCAGCTGTTAACGCTTCTTCTGTTTCCTGATTGGCTTCTACATTAATAAATTCTTCACTGCAAGAAATCATCAGCAATAGCAACACTATCAGTGAAGCTTTATTGCGAATAGTATTTTTAATTAAATTTTTCATCTCTATAATTGTTTAAAATGATGTGTTTATTCCTATAAAATATGATTGCAATGTTGGATATGCATTCAACTCAATTCCTGCAGTACCCATTGGGTCTCCAGACAATTCAGGTGTGTAACCGGAAAAGCTTTTAATAATCAACGGATTTTTTGCTGATGCATATATTCTTATTTTAGAAAAAGCCTTTATAACATTTTCAGGCACTGTATAACCCAGAGTAATATTGTTGATTCTAAAAAAATCTCCAGATTCTAAATAGTAATTAGAAGATAACGGCACGGCATTAGAGGCAATTGCGCCGGTATTGCTTGGCCCGCCTGATGTCCATCGGTTGTTAAAGGTAGATTGTTCGATGTTTTCATTTCCAAAACGTTGCGCTTTTTTACCATTATAGACCTTGTTTCCAAAATTTCCATAAGTATCAACAGAAAAATCAAAATTATTGTATTCAAGTCCAAAATTAAAACCGAAGTAATATTTTGGAATATATGATCCAAAGAATTTTCTGTCTCCTTCATCTGTAATGCCATTATTATTTACATCATCATAAACAAATTCTCCTCTATCGTCAATTCCAATGACATCATATAAAAAGAAACTTCCCAATGGTTGGCCTACAGCAACTTTTTTAGTGTATTGCCCGTTGTCAATATTCCCACCCTGTTGTTGATTAAAGAAGGGGTTTGTTACTTTGGTCAGCTCATTTTTATTGTATGAAAAATTACCGCCTATATAATATTTTAAATTATCATTTATATTATCCGTCCAATTTAACAGCACTTCCACTCCTTGATTTGTAACCTCCCCAACGTGGGAATTGTATGGGTCAAAACCAAAAACATCCGGAAGTTTTATTCCTAAAACTGCATTACTGTTAACTCTTTTATAATAATCTACCTCGCCGCTTAATTTATTGCTAAGTAGCGTATACTCAACCCCTAAATTAATTTCATTGGTTTTTTCCCAAGATAAATTTTCTTCAACGGTACCTGTAATGGTGATTCCTTGTTGTAAATCTTGGTTAGGGCCAAACGCATAAAATCCGCCGCTGCCTGTTGTTGCCGTTACAATATTAAAGGGTACGTTTTGGTTCCCCAATTCGCCATAACTTCCTCTTAATTTTAATTTATTAAAGATGCCATCCTGCATAAAAGCTTCTTCTGTTAAAACCCAACCAGCACTAACTGCGAAGAAATTACCAAATTTATTGCCTGCTTGAAATTTGCTGGATCCATCTCTTCTGAAAGAAGCATTAAAAAGATACTTATCTTGAAAATCGTAATTTACTCTGGCGATGTAGGAATATAACCTATCCAATACGCTAATTGAACCCCCGGAAAGCTGTGTATTATTTTCATCACCAATACTTAAATTGTATTTCAGGTTTGAATTTATAGGCACATTATTTCTTGTTCCGGTTAAAAATTCAGCCCTGTTTTCTTCAGCGGTAATCCCTAAAGTGGCATTTATAGTATGGTCCTCATTAAACGTTTTGTTAAAAGTAACATAATTGTCTAAAAACCAGCGATAATTATTGGTATGGGTGACACTAAGCCTTGTTTTTGCAGGGTTTTCTATTCCACCATCAAAATTGGCTTCCATATTTGCTGGATTATTGGCTAAGTATGATCCCAATCTGTCTTGAAAATTATAAAATCGTCCGTTTTCAGTTTCAACTGAAAAACGAGAGGTAAATGTTAAAGGTTCAATTATTTTATAATCTGCTTTAAATGAAGCTTGAATTTTTAAGTATTTTTGTTTTTCGTCCTGAAATTGTAAATCTTTTACTGGATTACCTACATTATTAAATGATGTTGATGAACCAAATCTTCCTAATTCGTCTCTTACGGGAACAATTGGTGCCTGTTTGTAAGCATTTGTAAATGCGCTGTATCCTTTAGGAGTTACATTCGCCAATTGAACACTTACATTATGGCCAAAATTCAACTTTTCGCTAATTTTATAATCCACGTTGCTACGCAAGGTAAGTCTGTCAAAATCATTGTCTTTTAAGATTCCTTCTTCTTGATTGAAACCAACACTAAAAAATGCCGTGATATTATCTGAACCACCAGATAAAGATAAATTGTGATTTGTCACGCGACCAATTCTTGTGATGGCATCTAACCAATTTGTATTGTATTGTTGGTTAGTTGGGAAAAAACCACTCGTGTCATTGTCATTGCTTGGATCATCATCCGTTCTTAAATCTCTTTGGGCAGCTTCATTGCTATAAATTACATAAGATGCTGCGTCAGCCATTTTTACAGTGCTTAAAATATCTTTAATCCCAACATATGAATCAAAAGATATTTGCATTTTTCCGGAGCGTCCTTTTTTGGTGGTAATAATAATTACGCCGTTAGCGCCTCTATTACCATAAATTGCCAATGAGGCAGCATCCTTTAAAACATTCATGGTCAAAATATCTGAGGTGTTGATATTGTTGATATTATTGGTTAATATTCCATCAACTACATACAATGGGTCTCTTCCTCCTTGTATTGTTCCCAATCCTCTTATAATAACTGTTGAAGCTGAGCCCGGTGCATCTGATGCAATTATTTGGATACCAGCAGCCTTTCCTTGCAATGCTTGCGCAGCATTGGTGACTGGCTCTTTAGATAGTTGTTCTCCTTTAATTGAACTCACAGAACTGGTAAGGATTGCTTTTTTTTGCGTACCGTATCCAACAACTACAACCTCTTCTAAACTTTCTGCGCTATCTTCTAACACAACATTAATAATGTTAGCCGTTCCTACCACAATTTCTTTAGGTTTCATTCCGATATAGCTAAATACCAATACGTCATTTTGAGTTGCGGCGATACTGAAATTTCCGTCAAAATCAGTTACAACTCCTTTGGCGGTGTTTTTTATTAAAACATTTACCGACGGAATAGGCACTCCATCTGATGAAGTAACTTTACCTGAAACAGTTCTTTCCTGAGCAAAAATTAAGAGAGGAAGGAATAATAAGGCGTAAATTATTTTTGTTTTCATTTAAAATAAATTTAATGTTAAGTAATTGTTAAAGTTAATAGGTTTATGTCCTTTTTTAAAATATAGGCCTACGCTTTAGTTACGTCATATTAATTTTAAAATTGACTTATTTCTAAAAGACGCAATGCTACGTGCATTAATTAATACTTAAAAACAAAGACAAAAACTATAATTGAAGTAGATGTGACGTAGTTTTAAATAGTTAATTTGGAAAGAAAATGCAGTTATATTAATTAAAATTTTGCAAAAATCCTCGTAGACTGTCTTCTTTTGAGATGCCGAGTTTTATTTTTAGCCGATATCGGTTTGTTTCAACCCCCCGAATTGAGATGTTGAGTAAAGGGGCAATTTCTTTACTGCTCATATTCATTCTTAAATAGGCGCAGATTTTTAAATCTTTATGGGTTAAAGTTGGAAAGCTCGATTTTAATTGTTTAAAAAACTCTTCGTGTACCTGATTGAAATTGTATTCGAAAAGTTCCCAGCCATCGGTATGCTCAATAGAATTGTCTATTTGTTTTATGAATTTTTTAAAGGAATATTGATTGGTGAAATTGTTTTTATTGGAAAGCAATTCATCTTTTAAATGCAGTAATGTTTCATTTTTTTTAACCAAAGTCATGGCAGTATTTGCCAGCTGTTTACTTTTGAGTTTTATTTCATTTTTAAGGGATTCATTTTTAAGCCTTATAATTTCTTTTTCATTTTCTTGTTTTCTTTCTTCCAATAATTTCATTTGTGCTTCTTCAAACATCAATTTAAGTAACTTTTGCTCTTTTCTTAGCTTCTTTTTATAAAGCAAATAAATTAAAATAGCGGCAATTATAAATATAAAGGCATAAATAATAAATCCTGCGGTACCTTTATACCAAGGTGATAAAACGGTAAATTCCAATGATAAAATAGGCGATTTTTCTTTGTTGTAACCAACAGTTCTTATAGATAAATTATAGGTTCCGTCGGCCAGATTTGAAAACTCCAGGATACCGTTTTTAGATTCAGTCCATGGCGGATTTAAATGCAGACTCGATAATTTATATTCAAAACTATGGTCTTTTGAGAATGGGGAATTTACGGAAATGGCCAAGGAATTGTTTCTAAATGGCAGTGAAATTTTGCTCGTGTCTAGTGCTATCGCCTGTTTATTAATGGTTATTTTATAAAGAGTTGGTGTTTTTAAAGTTTCTTTTGTTGAAAATTTAGCTGCATCAATAAACATAAATCCGTCATATAAATTAAGCGCAAAAGTTGAATCGTTTATTTTTGAAATATTTTCATAACCGGTGATGAGCCTTCTTTTAAAAAATTTATTCGGAATTAAAATATTTTCATCTTCACTTAAAAAGGAACCAAAGGTTATGGAATTTTCAGTTTTATAGGCAATTTTAGAAATATTTTCCTCTGAAATGATATAGCCTTGTTTGCCTATTTTGTCATTTAATAAATTGTAGGGTACAATACTGTCGATTAAAGATTCATAGTTTTGCCAGCCTTTTATGGTATGAAAAGCAATGGTGTTTTTGAGTTTGTAAATCCGCACAAAATAATCCGACCAAAGTCCTTTTTTATTGTAGTCTTTAATTTCAGTGATGGTCTCATAATTTTTATCAAACTTAACGCGGTACAATCCTTTGTTTGCGTGGGAAATCCAGGCAGTTTGCTCATCTTCAAAAATAAGAAATCGCGCAGGGATGGTGGTTTTTCCCAAATGCCTTACCTGCCATTCTTCATTTACTTTTTTAAAGCTCACCAAACCGGCATAAGTTCCTTGAACATACGTGTTTTTTTGCTCAGGAACTTTATTGATCACCCAGCCGCCTGTGTAGGCCGAAATAAGTTTTAAGGTATTGTTTTTAACCAAATATGTGCCGTTATTATGCCCGCAAAACAAATCGCCGTCAATTTCTTTTAAATTCCAAACTTGCCCTTGAGAACCTTCAATAAATTGTAATTTACCATCGGCATCAATAAAATACAAACCGGTGTTACTGCCTATATAAATGGTGTTTTTATAACTGATGATATCATACACCGCACCAAGTTTTCCCGAAATATCATTGTAAAAATAATTGGGCGTATTCAAATCAACAAAGGCAATGCCGTTATCCAGTCCCATCCAAAGTTCATTGTTTACAGAAACAAATTGTCCCAATACGGTGTTGTTAATAAGTCCGGTTTCTTTGTTAATATTGAATAGGATATTGCCGGAATTATCTGTGATATAAATTCCGTTTTTTATGGTGCCAAAAAGCATATTCCCATTTGGCAGTTGCGTAAATTTATTAAGCTGGTGCTTTTTAACAATTTGATTGATCTCGGTTTGCCAAGGAATTAGGATGTTATTATCCAACAAAAAGGAACCCTCCAAAGCGGTGTTTATTAATAACTGGGCATCGTTTTTTGCTGTGACTGAAATAATCTTGGAATTTTTTAATTTTTCAGCATAAAAGAAAGGCTTTAATTGCTGATTTTCCAGCACAAAAATACCGTTGTCTAAAGTAGCGACATACAATTTTTCATGGACAACATCGCAAGTCATAATGGTGCCCGACAAGTTGTGCGAGGTAATTTTTCCGTTTTTATAAATATGGATATTTAAAAAAGACCGAAATACAACTGCATCACCAAATAAAACTATTTGCCAATATTCTTCATCTTTAGATACGTTTATTTTCTTGGAAGCAGTAAGCAGGGAAGTGTATACCAAGGCGCCTTTATTATTTCTTGAGAAATAACCAAACTCCTCATAAGAACCAACGTAAATTTTATTTTGATAAACCAATAATGATCGAATGGTGGTTTTATTAGGCATTTCCCACAGGTTCCAATTGATGCCGTCAAATTCCAGAAGCCCGTTGTTATTTGCTACAAATAATTTTCCGTCTGCCGCTTTGGCAATATCCCAATTTTGATTGCCTGCCTTGTATTCGTATAGCGTATAATTATTTAAATAATGCGCATATTGCGCATGTATAAGTTGAGATGTTAAAACCGCAAGCAGAAAACAAAAGGTATTTTTAATGTAATTGGCGAACCTCATAAATAATTTTAAACGTCATTATTTTGTGCAAAAACAAATCTGGCGAAAAATAAAAAGACCTGAGCAAAATACAAATTATTCCTGAATAATTGCTTTTAGTGTTCTATTAAATAATACAAATTTTTTAGAATCGATTGGGCTAAAATTATTATTGATGCATAAATACAAATGCGAAATAAGAACCAATTAAGAAAAATTTAACAGTCTTAAATAAGGGGAAAATGATTTTAAAACGACATACTGATTAATATTGTTTATTTTTGAAAATCCTAATAAAAGAAACCAAGCTTTTAGTATGAAACGAGCATTACAAATTTTGACATATAAAGGAATGATTAATGGCGAACAGCATCTGTTACCGCTAAAAAATAAA
>CAZBGP010000046.1:0-18386 GCA_964491495.1 uncultured Lutibacter sp.
GAAATTTAATCGATGAAAAAATTAAATAACACATTGATTATTGGTATTGGAAATAACACGCGCCAAGATGATGGCTTAGGCTGGAAATTTTTGGCATTGCTTGAGGAAGATGGATTTACTGCCGATAATTTGGTCTGTAAATACCAATTGATGGTGGAAGATGCGGAGTTAATTTCGGAATTTGATGTTGTTATTTTTGTTGATGCCTATAAATCTGAATTGGAAAACGGATTTTCTTTTGAGCGCATTTATCCTGCGGAAGAAGTTTCATTTTCTACCCATTCTGTTCCTCCAAAACAGATTTTGAATCTATGCGAAACGCTTTATGCCAAAAAACCAATGGCCTATTTAATGAAAATTCAAGGATATCAATGGAGTATTGAAATCGGATTGTCAAAACAGGCCAAAACAAATTTAAAGAATGCCTTTTCTTATTATATTGAAAACCTCAGTGAAATTCAAAAAACGATTGATTAATATTCGAATATTCTTTATTATTTTAAATCGCGTTAGGGAGTGAAGGGTATGTTTGAGCTCTTTTTTAGGTGCTTTTCGCAACTAAAAAAAGCGAGCAGTAAACACCCGACCCAGAGGGAAACGTCCGAAATTTAGAAAGAAATTTTGTTTCGAAAAAACCCTTAATTTAAAATGATTCTAACCTTAAAATTAATGATTGTTATGTTAAAATACTTAAATTAGCGCGACCAAAATTTTATATCATGACCACAAAATCTTCCGATAACCCAAATTTAGCAATCATTTCAAACACGCCAAAGCGTATTCTGGTTGGTATCCAATTTTTATTTGTCGCTTTTGGCGCAACGGTTTTGGTGCCTTTGTTGATAGGCATTGACCCATCTGTTGCGTTATTTACCGCCGGCGTTGGTACACTTATTTTTCACCTTATTACCAAAGGAAAAGTCCCTATTTTTTTGGGGAGCAGCTTTGCTTTTATTGCGCCGATTGTGGCCGCCACTGAATTGTATGGTTATCCCGGAACATTGGGAGGCCTTATTGCTGTTGGTTTAGTGTATGGCGTTGTGTCTTTTATTGTAAAAATGTGGGGTTTAGGCGTGATTGAAAAAATATTTCCTTCGGTGGTGGTTGGACCCGTTATTATGGTAATTGGATTGTCATTGGCATCCGTTGGCGTGGGAATGGCGAAATCGAACTGGCCCATTGCTTTTGCTGTTTTGATTACCTCCATTGTTATTGTGATTTATACCAAAGGGCTGATCAAATTGATTCCTATTTTTATTGGAATTCTTGTTGGCTATATCATCTCAATTTTTGCCGGATTGGTGGATTTTTCTTCGGTAAGTGAAGCGGCGTGGTTTGCGCTTCCAAAATTCACCGCGCCTGTTTTTAACTGGGCGGCGATTTTATATATGATTCCGGTTGCCATTGCGCCGATTATTGAACATATTGGAGACATTTACGCGATTGGCGGTGTGGCCGATAAAGAATTTGTAAAAGATCCAGGATTGCACCGAACCTTGTTGGGAGACGGAATTGCCACTGCTTTTGCCGGATTTTTGGGCGGACCACCAAATACAACGTATTCTGAAGTTACAGGCGCTGTGGCTTTAACCAAAATTACCGATCCCAGGGTGTTAAGAATTGCCGCTGTTACAGCGATTGTGTTTTCATTGGTGGGGAAAATAAGTGCTATTTTAAAAACCATTCCACCATCAGTATTGGGTGGCATTATGTTGCTGCTTTTTGGAATGATTGCAAGTATTGGGATAAAAACCTTAATCGATTCAAAGACCGATTTTTCCATCACAAGAAATCAGGTGATTGTTTCGGTTATTTTAACGATTGGTATTGGTGGCGCACAAATGAGTTATGGAAATTTCTCTTTGGCAGGAATAGGACTGGCATCGGTTATTGGGGTTGTTTTAAACTTGATTTTGCCAAAAACGCTTGATAAAACTAAGGAAATTCCGAGCGAATTGGATTAAAAGGTATTCATAAATTAAAAAAGCCTTTCTGAAAATTCAGAAAGGCTTTTTTAATGTTAATATTTCATTTTATCACACATAAAACTTGATCAAAAACAGAATTGCAATCACATACATAATCGGTTTTATTTCTTTATACCTGCCGGTAAGCAGTTTTAAGATCACAAAAGAGAGCATTCCAAAAACAATTCCTTCTGCGATGCTGTACGTTAACGGCATCATAATGATGGTAAAAAAAGCCGGAATAGCTTCCGTAAAATCATCCAGATCAATTTTCATTATTGGCGATATCATAAACAATCCGACGATAATTAATGCCGGTGCGGTTGCTGCCGCCGGAATGATCATAAAAATTGGCGCAAAAAACAAGGTCAACACAAACATTCCCGCAACAGTTAATGCAGTCATTCCTGTTTTTCCGCCTTCGGCAACACCGGCAGCGCTTTCCACATAAGTAGTTACCGTTGAAGTTCCCAGCATAGCGCCAACCGTAGTTCCTACGGCATCGGCAAACAACGCTTGTTTTACTCTTGGCACATTTCCGTCTTTGTCCAGCATATCTGCTTTTGAAGAAACCCCGACCAAAGTTCCCACAGTGTCAAACATATCAACAAATAAAAAGGTGAATAAGACGATTAACATATCCAACGTAAATACTTGAGAAAAATCGAACTTAAGGAAAATTGGCTCAATCGACGGCGGCAAACTCACCAAACTGAAGTTTTCCGGAATTACCGTGATGCCCACAAATATTCCTATGATTGTGGATGCCAAGATTCCAATTAAAATGGCGCCTTTAACTTTTTTAGCGAATAAAACACCAATGATGATCACACCCGCCAAACCCACCAAAACAGCGGGATTTCTCATATCGCCCAATCCAACCAAAGTAGCCGGATTGTCAACAATTAATCCAGTTCCTTTCAATCCTATAAAAGCAATGAACAAACCAATTCCAACAGAAACTGCATGTTTCAGGTTTAAAGGAATGGAGTTTACAATTAATTCCCTGATATTGAATGCCGTTAAAAGTATAAAAATGATTCCTTCCAAAAAAACAGCCGTTAAGGCAAACTGCCAGGAATAGCCCATTCCCAACACCACCGTAAAAGCAAAAAACGCATTCAAACCCATTCCCGGCGCCAGTGCAAATGGCAATTTAGCGACCAATGCCATCACTAAAGTTGCAATGATAGCAGACAATGCAGTTGCGGTAAACACGGCGTCTTTATCCATTCCTGCGGCACTTAAAATACTCGGATTTACGGCTAATATGTAAACCATGGTCATAAAAGTGGTAATCCCTGCAATAATCTCCGTTCTTAACGTCGATTTATTTTCTGTTATTTTAAAAAACTTGTCTAACATAATTTTTTATTTTTTTAGATATTCCATTTTATGGCCAATGTTGGCCTTACTTTAAATTCATATTCATAGGCGAAATTGTTTGACAGCTCAACTTCACCTCCTACTGAAAAACTTTTATTTAGATGAAACCACAATTGCGGTTCGGATAAAAACACGGTTTTATCCGACAGCCCGTTTTCAGACCATAAATCGGCAAAACCGGAAAAAGTCAGTTTATTTTCAATCAAATTGATGTACCAGGTTCCAGTAATTTGGTAGTTGGCTTCACCAGCATTTTTAAATGATTTATAACCTGCGTAGGTTGAAAATCCCATTTTTGCATTTCCTTTTGAATAATTGGCGCCAAAAATCCACGCATCATTGATGGTAAAACCGCCCATTCCTAGAGGTGTTTTAAAAGTCCCCAATCCGCCGTTGTATTCCACGTGCAATCCGACAGGCATTTTTTCTGTCTTCAACACCCGCGCAATTTCATAGTAACCTCCGCTTATGCCAGAACTCGCATTGTAATCGAAATCGACAAACGAAAAAGTATTCCCATATTTATCAGCCTTAAAAAGCTCAAAAGTTGTTGTAAAATGGCCTCTTTCAAAATCTCTGTGCAATTGAAAGTTTTGCGCACTCACAGTAATTGCGATAAAAAAAGTGATGATGGTGATGATTTTTTTCATGGTTGTTAAAATTCTAAAATTAATTTTAAAAATACCACAAATATGATCGCACTGGAGCGTTCCTGAAATTCAATTATGAACAGGTAATTAACTATTTATAATTGGTATAAATTAGTTAAGAAAATAGAAAAAAGAATAGCGAATAGAGACTTTTCTGTTGTAATATTTTTGTTTAGTTCAAAACCACGCTCACAATTTCATCGGCTATGGCCAAACAGGAAGTTGCCGCCGGCGAAGGTGCGTTTAATACGTGAATATTGCCGTTGTGTTTCATGATTTTAAAATCGTCGATCATTTTGCCGTCAAAATCGATTGCCTGCGCCCTAACGCCCGCTCTTGCCGGTTGCACGTCATTTACCGTAATTGTTGGCATCATTTTTTGTAAGGCACGCACAAACAAGCGTTTTGAAAAAGCGCGTTTGTATTCATCAATTCCTTTGCGCCAATGTTTTCCAAATAATTTCCATGTTCCTTTAAATGTTAACGCTTCAAAAGTATCTCTGAAACTGAAACTTGTCCGGTTATAACCTTCTCTTTTGAAAGTAAAAACAGCATTCGGGCCGCACTCAATGCCTCCGTGAATCATACGTGTAAAATGCACACCCAAAAACGGAAATTTAGGATCAGGAACAGGGTATACCAAATTGTTGATTTTATGAGCAGCTTCAGGTTTTAATTCAAAATAATCGCCCCTAAAACCAACAATATGTAAATCAAGTTTCAGTTCATCTTTCGCCGCGATTCTGTCGGATTGCAATCCGGCACAAAAAATAACCTTATTGGCCATAAAGTTTCCTTGATTTGTTTTTAAGGTAGTGAAATCAGTTTTCGCAAAAACGTCTGATACTTCGCAGGATTTTAGCAATTTGCTTTCGGCGTTGATGGTTGTAATTTGATCAACAAAAGCTTTACAAACCGCCACATAATCTATGATTCCTGCTGTTGGAACCCAAATCCCTTTAATACCTTCAATAAAAGGCTCTTTTTGTTTTATTTCTTCAGCAGTTAAATAACAGATTCCCGGTGTTTCATTTTGAATTCCCCTGTTGTAAATATCATCTAAAACCGGCAATTCCTGTTTTGAAGCCGCCACAATTACCTTTCCGCAAACGTCGTGTTTGATATTGTTTTCTATGGCAAATTTTATCAGTTGGGCACTTCCTATCTTACAATTTTTTGCTTTATAAGAACCAGGCTTGTAGTAAATTCCGGAATGCATGACTCCAGAATTACGGCCCGTTTGGTGCAACCCTATTTCGGGCTCTTTTTCTAAAATAAGTATGGATTTATGGGGAAATTTTAATTGTAGTTTATAGGCTGTCGCGAGTCCGACGATTCCTGCGCCAACAACAATAAAATCAAATTTATTGGACATATTTTGTTTTTCCCACAAAGTTCAGCAAAACAAAGGATATTATAAAGAAAACTGCCAAAAACAATACGCTGAATTGCATTGAACCCGTTAAGGAAATTAACAAACCAAAAACAATCATACCAAATACAATGGCAATTTTTTCTGTGACATCATAAAAGCTGAAATAGGTTGCGTGGTCTTTTGTTTCAGGCAACATTTTAGAATAGGTTGAACGCGACAAAGACTGAATGGCGCCCATCACCATACCGATAAGCGCTCCCAAACCATAAAAATAATAAGAAACATTTGGTTGTGATTTATCCAATAAAAAAGCGACACCACAAACCAGCGCCCAAATAGAAATTGTTATTTTTAACGCGGCAAGATTCCCAATCCTGTCCGAAATTCTTGAAAACAGATAAGCGCCAAATATGGCTACAATTTGCACTACTAAAATAACCGCAATTAAATCCAACGTTGGCAAGCCCAGTTCTTTACTTCCAAAAATGCCCGCCATTAAAATGATGGTTTGCACGCCTACGCTGAACATAAAAAAAGACAACAGGAAAAACTTTAATTCATGATGTTGCTTCATTTCAAGGTAAACCACTTTTAGTTCCCGCAATCCTTTCCATATAAAATCTTTTTCAGGTTTTTTTTGATAGACATTATTTGGCAAATAACTATAGGTGATTTGGGCAAATCCCAACCACCAGATTCCAACCAACAAAAAAGTGAAGCGTGAAGCGGCCGCCGCGTTTGGCAATCCGAACATTTCCGGTTTGTTTACCATCACCAAACTAAATAAAAGCAACAAAACAGAACCAGAATAGCCAAAAATAAATCCTTTGGCACTTACGTCATCTTGATGCTCCGGATGCGCAATTTCCGGCAAATAGGCATTGTAAAAAACAATGCTACCCCAAAATCCGATGCTGGCGAAAACAGTAAAAATCAATCCAATCCAAAGTGTCTTTTCTCCTTCAAAAAAGAACAAACTCATTACGGAAAATGATCCTAAATAACAAAATGCTTTTAAAAATTTTAATTTATTTCCTGTATAATCTGCAATCCCAGAGAGTATTGGCGACATAAATGCAACCAATAAAAAAGATAAAGCAAGTGTGTAATCGTATAAAGTTGTGGCATTCCACTGAGTTCCCAAAAAATTTATTTTGCCTTCAACTGAGGCAAATGATTCGGTTAAACTGCTGTAATATATGGGAAAAACCGCGGTAGCAATAACCAAGGAATAGGCTGAATTTGCCCAATCGTAAAAAGCCCAGGCATTAATAAGTTTCTTGTCTCCTTTTTTTAACATAATAGTATGAATAAAAAAACCGTTCTGAATTTTCAGAACGGTTGACAATATACTATAATTATTTTTTCTAATCTAAAATAAAACTATTTTAACTATTGAGCATTGTATTTTTTTGCCTCAACAATTGCTGTAGGTAAATATGCTTTTAAATTTTTTATTCTTGTTTCATTAGAAGGGTGCGTACTTAAAAATTCTGGTGGAGCGCCCCCTGTTGCCATCTGGCTCATACGAATCCATACATTGATTGCTTCCTGAGGATTGTATCCTGCCATCGTCATAAATACCAATCCCAATTTATCTGCTTCAGTTTCATGAGTTCTGCTAAAAGGTAATGCTATTCCATATTGAGCTCCCAAACCAAAAGCTGAATTCCATATTTGTTTAGCTTTAGGGTCTTTATTCGCAGTTCCTAAGGCAACTGCTGTACCTCCTAATTCCAATAAAGTGCCTGTAGACATTCGTTCTTGTCCATGTTTTGCGAATGCGTGTGCCACTTCATGCCCCATCACTGCAGCAATACCATCCCTATTTTGGGTTATTGGCAAAATTCCGGTATAAAAAACCACTTTCCCACCTGGCATACACCAAGCATTCACCGCTTTGTCTTCAATTAAATTAAACTCCCATCGATAAGCATTTGCTTCAGAAACCATTCCATTTGCGCGCATAAATTTGTCAACCGCTTGGGAAATGTTTTTTCCTACAACCTGAACCTCATTGGTCATTTTCGCATCATTGGATAGTTTGTTTTCTTTTAAAAAACCTTCATATTGTGCAAAACTGGCTGGCAATATTTCAGCATCACTCACTAAATTAATGCGTTGTCGTCCAGTAATTGGAACGGTGCTGCAGCTTATCATAAACAGCATTAACAATGACAGAGAAATAAATTTTTTCATATTATTAAGTTTTTAGTTAAAAACAATCATTACACATAAAATTACAAATTCTATCTTTACCCGCAAAATTAAACCATTTTATGAATACTAGTGCCAATAATATCCCAACAAGTTCAATTACCGTTACAAAAATTCCGGGATCAATTATTACAACAGCTAAAATACTGCAATTTATTGCGCCACCATTGGCAGTTTTGTTCGCGATAAAACTTTTTAGAACACCCATCCGTTTTAAAACGCCCTCACGTGAAAAGATGATGGCCGAAAGTGCTCAGAAGAAAATGATTTTAATTCCTGATCTTAATAAAGAAGTTATGGTTTACTCCTATGGCTATTCAAAAAGAAAAGTATTGTTGATTCATGGTTGGTCGGGCCGGGGAACACAACTTTTTAAGATTGCCGACAAACTGCTGGAAAATGGTTTTATGACAATAAGTTTTGACGCACCGGCTCACGGAAAATCGACAGGAAAAACAACGATGATGAATGAATTTGTTCAAACTGCCCTAATTTTAGAAAAAGAATTTGGTCCTTTTGAAATTGCCCTTGGACATTCTTTAGGCGGCATGGCTGTTTTAAACGGCACTAAACAAGGATTAAACATAAAAAAAGCCATTGTGATTGGTGCAGGAGATGTGATTACAGATATTGTAGCGGATTTTGTAGCCAAACTCGAGCTAAAACAAACCATGGTAACTAAAATTAAAAATCATTTTTATAAAAAGTTTGGAGAAGATATTGATAATTATTCAGCCTACATTGCTGCAAAATCAGTGAAAATACCTATCTTGGTAATTCATGACACAGAAGATGTGGAAGTGCCTGTAAGTTGTGCACACCATATTCGACAAAACTTGGAACAAGGCGAAATTTTAATTACAAATGGTTTGGGACATAGCCGTATATTAAAAGACACCAAAGTAATCAATCGAATTATTGAATTTATTAACAGAAATTAGTCACATGAAAAATTTATCTTTCGCATTCATATTGATAACGCTATTTGGATGCAATGGTTATTCTCAAGAAAAAAACAAAAAAGTTATGGTTAAAAAAGTGATTAAAACTGAGGCAGAATGGAAAAAAATATTGTCTCCTGAAGCTTTTACTATTTTAAGGGAAAAAGGCACAGACCGGCCTAGCGAAGGCGGTTATACAGCCCATTTTGAAAAAGGAACTTACCATTGCGCGGCCTGTGATTTGCAACTTTTTGAATCGGGCAGTAAATTTGAATCGCATTGTGGCTGGCCCTCTTTTGATGATGCCATTGAAGGAACCGTAAATTATGTTTCGGACAGAAGCCACGGAATGATACGCACAGAGATCGTTTGCGCTTCTTGCGGCGGACATTTGGGACATCTTTTTGATGACGGGCCAAAAGATACCACCGGAAAAAGATATTGCGTCAACACCACTTCCATTAAATTTGTGAAAGAGTAAAGACCGAAGACCAATCCCGATAGCCATCGGGACCGAAGATTAAATTTCAAAAAAAACCATTTGCTGTTTTACAACAAATGGTTTTTTTAGTTTTATACAAGCTTATTTAAACTTTAACTTCCTTGGCTTTTGAAACAAGCCCACCATACATTTGCCACACAGTGATGCCACCGGCCACATTCACCATATTTTTTATGTGATGGTGTTTCAAAATCAATTCAGCCAAATAACCTCTCAATCCTCTTCTGCAAAAAAGAATAATGGGCTTGTTTTGATTTTTTATAAAATCGATGTGATTTCTAATTTCATCCAACGGAATATTAACGGCATTTTGTATGGTGCCTTCTTCATATTCCTTTTGGGATCTTACATCAAGCAGCAAAAATTTATTAGGATCGGTTTTAGACAAATACACTTCCAATTCTTCCACCGATATTTGAATTGCTTTATCACCAAGCATATTTTCGGCCACAAAACCTGTGACCACCACCGGGTCTTTTGCCGGTGAAAATGGAGGTGCATAAGCCAAATCCAATTGTGACAAATCGCTGATTTTAAGCTTTGCATAAATTGCGGTGCTCAAAACGTCCACACGTTTGTCCACACCCACTTCGCCAAAAAATTCGGCACCTAAAATCTCCTCATTGATAGGATTGTAATAAATTTCCGTAATCAAATCTTTTTGGCCCGGATAATAACTTGGTGTTGATCCGGCAATGGTCAGCACGGTTTCGAACGGAATTGCCAACTCAGTCAACGCTTTCGGATTAAGTCCGGTTCTTGCCAAAGTGTAATCAAACACTTTTACAATGGCTGTTTTATAAGCGCCTTTAAAAACAATATTTTTTCCAGCAGCATTTGCTCCTGCTGCCCTTCCGCCTTTATTTGAATGCGTTCCCAACGGAAAATAGTCAAATTCATTGGTTTGTAAATTTTTAATGGAAACATTGTCGCCGGCTGCATAAACATCTTTTAAAGATGTTTCCATTCTTTCATTCACTTTCAATGCGCCATTTTTAATATGGTTCGCCCCTAATTTAACCAGCAAATCGGTATTGGGCATAATGCCCACGCTTAAAATTACGAAATCTGTTTTTACAACTTCGTGGCCAGCAATAATTACTCCTGCGATTTTTCCTTTTTCATCCAGTTCAAATTCAGAAACAATCCCGGAAGTAATCACTTTTATACCGTTATTTTTCAAAACCGTTTCCGCAAAAGTGGCAAATTTAGGATTCCACATGGCTAAAATTTGGTCAGCGCCTTCAATCAAAGTAACTTCTTTTCCGGCTTCCCGCAAATTTTCAGCCACTTCAACGCCAATCAATCCGGCTCCAATAATGGTGATGTGTTTTGACTTGGATGTTAAACCTTCCTTGGTAATTTTATCGAAATCGGCCATGGAACGGCAAGTTGACCAATTTGTGGCTTTTTTTATGTTTTTAATGGGTGGTACGATTGATTTTGCACCAGTGGCAAAAACAAGCTTGTCATAACTGTAAACGCCTTTATCTGAATGAACTATTTTTTTATCGGTGTCAATAGAAACAATTTCCTCATTCATTTTCACATCAATATTAAAACGCGTCCGCATCAAATCGGGTTTTACCACGATTAAATCGCTTCTGTTTTCTATAATTCCCGAAAATGCATAAGGCATTCCGCAGGTGGCATAACTTATATTTTCTCCTTTTTCAAACAATATTATTTCCGCATTTTCATTTTCTCTGCGCGCTTTTGCTGCTGCCGAAGGGCCTGCAGACAATCCGCCTATAATTATGATTCTGTCCATCAATCTGCTTTTATTAAATTTTTGTGCAAATTTCGACCAATTTTATAGAGTGTTATGTAATTATTATTACGTTAACGTTTCTGTAGTTTGTATCAGATGTGAAAACTAAAAATATCAGCATTCTTCTAACAAAAATATTTTGGGCGTTCCCGCCGAAAAGGCGGTCGGGCAATTCGCTGCAATCTTTTTTGCTCCGCCGAAAAGGCAAATCAAAAAATATTTACGCTGCTGTCCCTAACGCGGGTTCAATTAACAATGAATAATTTTAAATTAAGCAATCAAACTCCCGACGCCAACTGATTTTTCATTGATAAATAATGACTCTATGGTAGCATTTTTTGCTGAAAATGATTTGAAGTATTTAAGTTCATTTTAGTATCTTTGTCAATTCTAAAAAACGAGGTAAACGACTATGTTCAATAATTTAAGCGATAAATTAGATAAGGCCTTTCACACCCTGAAAGGACACGGAAAAATTACAGAAATAAATGTTGCGGAAACGCTGAAAGAAGTTCGAAGAGCGCTTTTGGATGCCGACGTTAACTTTAAAATAGCCAAAAACTTTACCGACACCGTAAAAGTAAAAGCCTTGGGGCAAAACGTTTTAACAACGTTAAATCCTGGCCAATTGATGGTGAAAATCGTAAAAGACGAACTAACCGAATTAATGGGCGGCGAAACTGTCGGAATCAATTTATCTGGCACGCCAACTGTGATATTAATGTCGGGTTTACAGGGATCGGGTAAAACAACTTTTTCCGGAAAACTGGCAAATTATTTAAAAACCAAAAAGAGCAAACAGGTTTTATTGGTGGGTTGCGACGTTTATCGTCCTGCGGCTATCAACCAGTTAAAGGTTGTTGGAGAACAAATCGGCGTTGAAGTTTATGCGGAAGAAGGCAATCAGAATCCGGTAGAAATTTCCAAAAATGCCATTAAACATGCAAAAGCCACCGGCAAAAATGTGGTGATTATAGATACTGCAGGTCGTTTGGCTGTTGACGAAGCGATGATGGCCGAAATTTCGAACATCCACAAGGCTGTTAGTCCTCAGGAAACGCTTTTTGTGGTGGATTCCATGACTGGTCAGGATGCCGTAAATACTGCAAAAGCTTTTAACGATATATTAAATTTTGACGGAGTTGTATTAACCAAATTAGATGGTGATACGCGTGGTGGTGCGGCTTTATCCATTAAGTCTGTCGTAAATAAACCCATTAAATTTGTTGGTACGGGTGAAAAGATGGAAGCGATTGATGTTTTCTATCCAAACCGTATGGCAGAAAGAATTTTGGGAATGGGTGACGTTGTTTCGTTGGTTGAACGCGCCCAGGAACAATATGATGAAGAAGAAGCTCGTAAAATACAAAAGAAAATTGCAAAAGATCAGTTCGGTTTTGATGATTTCCTGAAACAAATTCAGCAAATCAAAAAAATGGGAAATATGAAAGATTTGATGGGAATGATTCCCGGTGCAGGAAAAATGATGAAAGATGTTGATATTGATGACGATGCTTTTAAAGGCATTGAAGCCATTATTCATTCTATGACTCCTGCTGAAAGAAGTGAACCTATCATTATTGACGCTGTCAGAAAAAAACGGATTGCAAAAGGATCGGGAACCACCATACAAGAAGTGAATCAATTGTTGAAACAATTTACCCAAATGAGCAAAATGATGAAAATGATGCAAGGCGGCGGCGGTAAACAAATGATGCAAATGATGAAAGGAATGGGGAAATAGGATTTCAATTATCGGTCATCGGTTATATTTAATGCTTTAGGTGAAAAACAATAAAAAATTTAATAATAAAAAGTATCGTAGTTGAATAAGTTTGAGGAAAAATACTGAAAACTGAAACTGAATACTGAAAACTTAGAAGAAATGATTTTACTCGACGGAAAAAAAACATCGGAAGACTTAAAAGTTGAAATTGCCGAATCGGTAAAACAATTAAAAGCCCAAGGAAAAAAAACGCCGCATTTGGCAGCAATTTTGGTTGGAACCGATGGCGCCAGCATGACTTATGTAAGTAGCAAAGTAAAAGCCTGTCATGCAGTAGGATTTAATTCAACCTTAATTGAACTTCCAAGCGAAACCACCGAAGCAACCTTATTACACGAAATTGAAAAATTAAACACCAACGATGATATCGACGGATTTATCGTTCAATTGCCGTTGCCAAAACATATCGACGAACAAAAAGTGCTCAATGCCGTAAATCCAGATAAAGATGTTGACGGATTTCATCCAACAAATGTGGGAAGGATGGCTTTGGATATGCCATGTTTTTTGCCTGCAACGCCTTTCGGAATTTTAGAATTGCTGGAACGTTACAAAGTGGAAACTTCAAGAAAACACGTTGTTGTTATTGGAAGAAGCCACATTGTGGGCCGTCCAATGAGTATTTTGATGAGCCAAAAACGCAAAGCAGGTGACGCAACCGTAACCATTGCGCACAGCAGAACTAAAAATTTAAAAGAATTTACGCTACAAGCCGATATTATTGTTGCCGCCCTTGGGATTCCCGAATTTTTAACCGGTGATATGGTGAAAGATGGCGTAACCATTATCGACGTTGGAATTACAAGGGTTGATGACGAAACTAAAAAAAGCGGCTACCGCTTGGCAGGTGACGTACATTTTGAAAGCGTGAGCAAAAAAGCGGCTTTTATTACGCCGGTTCCCGGTGGTGTTGGCCCAATGACCATTGCCATGCTAATGAAAAACACTTTGTTGGCCTGCGAAAGAAAGTAAAACAAAAAAAACTCATAAGCTAAACCGCAAAACCCGCAAAAATATTTTGCAGGTTTTGCGGTTTATTATTTAATCACTGCCCTTCCCTATTTACCAAGGCAACAGAAAAAGTAGGCAAACAAATCGCTAAATATTCACATTCCGCCTCAAACGGATTTGAATACTGAACGCGGACACCTTTACTTATTTTAATGGATTGCCCAGCTTCCAAAACAACGAGTTCCCCTTCAATATTAAATTGCTTTTTCCCTTTAATTATATAGGTGTATTCATCAAATAGAGGTGTTTGAAAAGCTTCTTTCCAATGTGGCGGCGCTATCATATGCGCCAAACTTAATTCCCCTTGTTGGGTGGTGTGTCCAAAATGTTCTTCTATTAATTTTCCATCTGTAGTCGGAATTACAAATGGCGATTTTTGTATCGTGTATTTTTTCATGGGTTACATTTTATTTCATCCAAATTTAAAGATAATTTAGGAAACTAGGGTCACCGTTTTAAGTACAGCCGTTATTTTTGAAAAAAATTTAAGATAAGCTCATATTATTAATAAAAACAGAGCCAACAAAATAAAATTTTGGATACGAGCAAAATGGTCGGGTTAGTTTATAATTTCCCTTTAATTCAACAAAGTTTGATATTGCTGATTTACAAAATTAGGACTTGAAACTTCTGGATATTTATGCGAAACAAACTGTACATTTTGCTTGTTGTAAATGTTGGCTATTTTTTCAATGATAGCTACAGATTCAGCTTTTGGAATATTGGTGAAATATTTCAAGCTAGTTTTTAGTTTACTGATGTCATAAATATTGGTATTTTCTAAAAAAGACATAAAAGGGTCATATTTTGAAAATTCTTTACTAAGTTCACGCAGTTTCTCAGATACAGGCGTAATGGAACTAAAACTGTTGTTGCTTAATATAATAATGGTAATGTCATCGGCCTTATACCTTCTTAATGTGGTGCTAAATCCATTCCATACGCCATTATGATACACCAATTCAGTGTCGGCTTCCTGCTTCAATCTGAAGCCAAATCCATAAGGCACAATTTTTCCGCTGTTGGTTTTGCCGGGCAAAAATGCTTTTGATAAAATACTGTCATTTAAAATGGTGCGCTCGTTTAAAGATTGATTCCATTTAAACAAATCACTTGCTGTAGAATATATGCCTTTATCTCCCACAACGCCATCATTAACCGTAAACGGAATAGCGATGTACGACTTTCCATATCTCCTAAAACCAATTAATTCCTCTTTTTTGCTTGCTTCATTTGGATTGTGGACATACGTATTCTTTAAATTTAATGGCTTAAAAAAACGGCTGTCGAGAAAATCGCTTAAACTTTGATTGCTTACTTTTGAAACTATGGAAGCAAGCACAAAATAACCTGTATTACTGTAATCAAATCTTTCGCCAGGTTTAAAATAGGGATACATTTTTAATTTGGCCATAAGGTTTAACATCGCAGCATTGTCTGGCGGTGTTTTACTTTTCCAGTTCTTTTCAGCCGCATACATATAGTTAGGAAGTCCTGATGTATGGTTTAACAAATGTCGAATTTTAATGTTTTTGTAAGGAAAATCGGTTAAATATTTTGAAGCAAAGTCATCCAAATCCAGTTTGCCTTCTTGATACAACAACAAAATTGCTGCAGCAGTAAATTGCTTAGAAACGGAGGCAAGTTGGTAAATGCTTGTGCTGTCAATAGGATTTTTTTGCCTTAAGTCTTTATAACCTAAATGTTCTTCAAACAATATTTTTCCGTTTTTGGCAATCAAAATACTGCCGTTAAATCCGAACTTTTGGCTTAACTCACTTGTGTAATTTCGGATATTTTCTAAGGGAACCTTGTAGGCCGCCATTAAAATTGAATTATCCAATTCATTTTGAGCGCTGCGGTTTGAAGCTAAATTTGTGTAATTGTGAATATCGCCTATCTTGCTTAAACGATTGAATTGGGAATCTCTGTCAGCGCTATTTGTAACAACGAAAAAAAACATTGACACAAATAACAAAATGTATATTATATAGGGTTTATTCATTCTTTTTAGCTTTCTCTTATTTTTTTTAGATATAAATTTTGAGAAAATTATAGTCCTTAATTTCCCTTTTTCTAACGCGTTGATTTCGCATTTATTGGGTTTGGCACTCATTAAATAAAATTAAACTTTACAATTATACAAAAATTATTTAATAGCTCGCAAAAAAATGCTGCTAAATGGTCGTTTTTTGCTTCAAGTTTAATTTTGACTGGCGTTTGGACAACTGATGCATATCATTTTGTGATTAAAATTTGAAGACTAATTTTAATGCAGTAATCCTAAATCCACTTATTATGAAACTTACATTTTTTGGTGGCGCAGGAACCGTAACCGGTTCCAAAATTTTATTGGAAGTTAATTATAAAAAAATAATGATTGATTGTGGCTTGTTTCAGGGATTGAAAGAATTGCGCGTAAAAAACTGGGAAAACGTACCGCCGGAATTTAAGGAATTGGATTTGGTAATTTTGACCCATGCGCATTTAGACCACACAGGCTATCTTCCCATTTTGGTTAAAAATGGGTATTCTGGGAAGATTTATTGCACCAAACCCACCAAAGATTTAACGGAAATCATTTTACTGGACAGCGCTAAAATACAAGAGGAAGATGCCCGAAGAGCCAATGAACACCATTATACCAAGCACAATCCCGCAAAACCTTTGTATGAAGTTGATGATGCCAAACTTACGATGACCCACTTTGTAACTTTTGATTTGGATACCTGGAATGTGATTGACGACCATATAAAATTCAAATTTGTGAACAGCGGCCATATTTTGGGAAGCGCGTTTGTGGTTTTGGACGTTGACGGAAAAGTAATTGTTTTCTCGGGTGATATAGGAAGAAAAAAACCGATTCTTTTATACCCGTTCGAATATCTTGAAAAAGCCGATTATCTGGTTGTTGAATCTACCTACGGTAACAGAAACCATACGGATTTTTCAGTTAACGATTTGTTGCTGAAACACATAATGCATACATACAACAAAGGCGGCATTTTAGTAATTCCCACATTTTCTGTGGAAAGGGCGCAAGAAATTATTTATTTGTTAAGCCTTTTGAAACGAGATCATAAATTGCCAAATATTCCAATTTTTCTAGACAGCCCGATGGGCGTAAACGCCACGGAAGTTTATTTTAAATACAGAGACCGGCATAAATTATTGGATGCAGATATTAAAAGTATGCTGTCAACCGTTCATTTGATTACTGAAATTAATGCTTCCAAGATAATCGTCAACAATAAAGATCCCAAAATTGTATTGGCCGGAAGCGGCATGATTACAGGCGGACGTGTATTGCATTATTTGGACAAGCTAATTTCGGATCAGAAAAACAGCGTGTTAATTGTGGGTTATCAGGCGGAAGGAACCCGTGGAAGGGCTTTGCTTGCTGGCGATGATGAAATCAAGTTTTTTGGAGAATACCATAAAGTGAATGCCGAAATTTTTAAGATTAATGAATTTTCTGGGCATGCGGATCAAAGTGAACTGTTGGATTGGCTTAAACATTTTAAGGAACCACCAACACTCACCATTATCAATCATGGAGAACCGCACCAAAGCCAGGCGTTTAAAACAAAAATTAAAACGGTTTTAAATTGGAATTGCACAGTTGCAAAACCGAACAATGCCTATTATTTGGATTGAGATTTATAAAGTTGGAAGACAGAAGACGGAAGTTTTAGGTTGTAAAAAATTCCTCTTTTAAACGCAAAGACGCAAAGGAAAAACGTAAAGTGCGCAATTTTGTTTTGGTTAACAATTTATTCAACATTTTCGAAATCGTAAATCGTAAATCATAATCCCGATAGCTATCGGGACGTAAATCAAGTTGCGTTAGGGATTGAGGCGAAAAGCCCACAGCCACGCTCAAAAGCGCAGCGAGGACTTGCAGCGGAAAGCCCGACCGCCTTTTCGGCGGGAACACCCAACAAAAATGCAAGCTGGTCCAAAAAATTACCGAATGATCATTAATTAAACCAAATGGTAAAATATTTGATTTTTGCGGTATCAGGAATTTTATCTAAAGCCACTTCTTCACGGCTAAAACTGTTCATACCCAAATCTTTTTTATCGATAGAAATGGTGGCGTTCAATTCATCAATAAAAAGCGTGGCCGATGTTAAGGTGGTTTCAATCTTATTTACCTTGTAATGCGCCTTAATATCTTTGAACGTAGATTGAAGGGAAATGCCTTTCGACGTTTTGTAGCTATTGTCAAATATTTGGATACTTTTAATCCCCGACGACTTATCGTTAAGGTTTGTGGGCACAATTTCCAACAATAATTTTCCCTTTTTTGCGTAAATAAGGTACACATCATTTTCAACCGTAAACAATCTTTTATCAATTTCTTTATCGGCGTACAAGTTGGCAACAATGGAATCTTTGGAGAAAATCGAACTTAAATTCTTAATCTCGGTTTCTTTGGTTAACGGACCAACTTTGCCTTTTTCAATTAAAAATTCGTCCTTTTTGGCGCAATGAATGGTTAAAATGGAAACCAACAATATATAAATGATTTTTTTGAAAAAGGACATAAACAGGGAATTATGGTTCTTAATAGTTAAACTGCAAAATAAAAACTTATTGTTTTGGCCAAATTATGACTTAAAATTAATGAGCATTCTGTTTTGGGCGTTCCCCTTCGGGTCGTGCTTTTCGCTGCAATCTTTTTTTCGGCAAAAACCTCAAAAAAGTATTTCCGCTGCAAACATGGTTCACTGAACACCAATTCAAAATAATAAAAAGGTGAAGTAATCACTAACGC
>CAZBGP010000047.1:0-10310 GCA_964491495.1 uncultured Lutibacter sp.
GCGGTCATCGATTCACGTAAATCATAACCAACCAATTCTATGGCATGAAACCTGATGGCTTCATTAATTTCTATCAATTCCTTATTGTCAACGCCATTGTCTTTTCCTTCTCCGTATTTTTTGCCAATTACGTCGGTATCAATTTTCTTCATAAAATCGGCCAATAAAGGTTTGCAGGCGTGGTCAAATAAATAGCATCCATATTCGGCAGTGTCGGAAATAATCCTGTTCATTTCAAACAATTTTTTGCGCGCGATGGTATTGGCGATTAAAGGCGTTTCGTGAAGCGATTCATAATAGGCCGATTCTTCTTTGATGCCGGATTCGGTCATGGTTTCAAAAGCCAGTTCCACGCCCGATTTCACAAATGCCACCATTAAAACGGCATTGTCAAAAAATTCCTGTTCCGTAATTTTCATCACTCCTGCAGGCGTTTTTTCGAAAGCGGTTTCTCCTGTTGCGGCTCTCCAGGCCAATAAATTTTTATCGTCATTTGCCCAATCTTCCATCATTGTTTTGGAAAATTCGCCGCTCATAATATCATCCATATGTTTTTGGAACAGCGGACGCATAATTTCTTTCAATTCCTCTGAAAGTTTGAATGCTTTCACTTTTGCCGGATTCGACAAGCGGTCCATCATATTGGTGATTCCGCCATATTTCAACGCTTCGGTAATCACTTCCCAGCCATATTGAATCAGTTTTGAAGCATAACCCGCATCAATTCCTTTTTCTGTCATTTTATTGAAGGACAAAATAGAACCTGTTTGCAACAATCCGCATAAAATGGTTTGTTCTCCCATTAAATCCGATTTCACCTCAGCCACAAAAGAGGAATGCAACACCCCTGCTTTATGTCCGCCCGTAGCCGCGCAATACGCTTTTGCATACTCGAATCCGTCGCCGTTAGGGTCGTTTTCGGGATGCACCGCAATCAATGTCGGAACACCGAATCCACGTTTGTATTCTTCGCGAACTTCAGACCCGGGCGATTTTGGTGCCACCATAATTACCGTAATGTCTTTGCGGATTTGCATACCTTCTTCCACAATATTGAATCCGTGGGAGTAAGAAAGAATCGCACCTTTTTTCATTAAAGGCATAATGGCCGAAACCACGCTTGTATGTTGTTTGTCGGGCGTTAAGTTGATCACCAGATCGGCAGCAGGAATCATTTCTTCATAAGTTCCCACCTTAAATTTATTGTCCGCCGTATTTTTGTAGGACTGACGTTGTTCTTTGATCGCTTCCGGACGCAAGGTGTAAGAAACATCCAATCCGGAATCTCTCATGTTTAATCCTTGGTTAAGACCTTGAGCGCCACAACCCACAATTACTATTTGTTTTCCTTCCAGTTTTTTTACGCCGTCTTCAAATTCTGAGGAATCCATAAATTCACAAATTCCCAATTGTTGTAATTTTAAACGCAACGGAAGCGTGTTGAAATAATTTGCCATTTTAGTTTATGTTATTCGTTATTTGTTAAATGTTATTTGTTATATGTTAGACGTTTAACTTTTAACATCTAACATTTAACCTGCCGATAGGCAGGCTTTTAACTTTTTTCTTTCAATACTTCTGAGATTGCCATTCTTGGCCTTGAGATTGCGATGCGTCCGGAACGGACAAATTGCAGCAATTTATAAGGCTTCAATTTTTGATACATATTGTCGATATCTTCTTTCAATCCGGAAGCTTCAATCACAAAATAACGTTCAGTGATGGCGATGATATGCGCTCTTCTGAATTTTAATTTATTCTGAATATTTTCATCATATAAATGTTCCGATGAAATTTTAAACAAGGCCGTTTCGTGGTAAATAATTTCCTCTTCTGTATGAAAAAAAGCGCCAATCACTTCTATTTGCTTTTCCAGTTGCAGCACCACTTTCCTGATGAGAGTTTCTGTCACAATCACCACAAAAGTAAATCGGTGCACATGGTCAATTTCCGATTCGGAAACGGTCATACTTTCGATATTGATATGTCGTTTTAAAAATATGGCCGACAACCGGTTCAGAATTCCTATATTATTTTCGGTATAAACCGATACGGTATAAACTTTTTTTTCTTCCATAACTATTTCAATCTTATATCTGAAACACTTGCTCCTGTTGGTATCATTGGAAACACATTGCTTTCCGGTTCAATCACCACTTCCAAAAAATAAGCTTCCTTTGAATCCGTCATCTTTTTGATGGCAGCCGCCAAATCTTCACGTTTTGAGACCCTGTTGGCTTCAATGCTGTATCCTTCCGCAATTTTCACAAAATCGGGATTTGTCATCACCGTTGAGGCATAACGTCGGTCAAAAAATAATTCCTGCCACTGTCGCACCATCCCTAAAAAGCTGTTATTCAGTACCACAATTTTTACGGCAGCTTTGGTTTGAAGAATGGTTCCCAATTCCTGAATGGTCATTTGATAACCGCCGTCACCAATAATGGCAATCACTTCACGATCTGGAGCGCCCATTTTTGCGCCGATGGCTGCCGGCAAAGCAAATCCCATCGTTCCCAATCCGCCAGAGGTAATGTTACTTCTTGTTTTATTAAATTTCGCATAACGCCAAGCAATCATTTGGTGCTGGCCCACATCGGAAACAATCACCGCTTCGCCTTTGGTTTCTTTATTGATTCCGGCCAAAACCTCACTCATCGTCAGGCCTTCTTTCGTTGGATTTAATTGGTCGTTAATCACTGTTTCCTTTTCAATTTCATACAATTTATGAAATTCCTTCATCCATTCCTGATGGTTTCCTTTGTTCACAAATTGCATAATCTCCACCAAAGATTCTTTTACGGTTCCCAAAACAGCCACATCGGTTTTTACGTTTTTATCCACTTCTGAAGGGTCAATTTCAAAATGGATAATTTTTGCCTGTTTGGCGTAGGTGTTTAAATTTCCGGTCACACGGTCATCAAACCGCATTCCGATGGCAATCAACACATCGCATTGATTTGTCAATACATTGGGCGCATAATTTCCGTGCATTCCAACCATGCCCACATGCAATGGATGGTCGGTTTCAAGCGCCGACAAGCCTAAGCCTGTACAGGCCGACGGAATACCGGTTTTTTCTATAAAGTTTTTAAATTCATTTTCAGCACTGCCAAGTATCACGCCTTGCCCAAAAACAATCAATGGCTTTTTAGCCTGGTTTATTAAAGCCGCGGCTTCTTTTACTTTCTCTATGTTCAACGTTGGAATTGCCTTGTAACTTCTTACTTTTTCACATTTTTTATATAAAAAGTCGAGTTCTCCAAATTGGGCATCTTTGGTGATGTCAATCAATACCGGACCTGGGCGGCCCGATTTTGCGATATAAAATGCTTTCGCAAAAACCGCGGGAATTTCACTGGCCTTGGTGATTTGATAATTCCATTTTGTCACCGGCGTTGAAATCCCGATAATATCCGTTTCCTGAAATGCATCCGAACCCAACAAATGAGAACCTACCTGACCGGTGATGCAAATCAAAGGCGTTGAATCTATTTGTGCATCGGCAATTCCGGTCACCAAATTGGTTGCTCCGGGTCCCGAAGTTGCAAAAACAACCCCAACTTTACCCGTTACACGGGCAAAACCTTGTGCCGAATGAATGGCGCCTTGTTCGTGGCGCGACAATACGTGGTGAAATTGTTCACGGTATTTGTACAATTCATCATAAACCGGCATAATGGCGCCGCCCGGATAGCCGTAAGCCAAGGTTGATCCTTCTTCCAGCAAACATCTGATGACTGCTTCAGCCCCCGACATCTTTACCGATTTTACCGTATTTATTTCCTGAACTTCCTTTTTTAATGTTTCCATCGCTTTAAAATTTATCCGTTACACAGCCTTCCGAAGCTGTTGAAACGATTTTTGCATATTTGTACAATATTCCTTTTTTGTGTTTTGGCTCAGGCGCTGTCCATGCTGCTTTTCTCAAAGCCAGCTCCTCCTGAGATAATTTTACATTGATGGTTTTATTTTTGGCATCAATCACAATGATATCGCCATCTTTTACCAATGCAATTGTTCCTCCAGACTGTGCTTCAGGCGTAATATGGCCAACCACAAATCCGTGCGTGCCACCAGAAAAACGTCCGTCCGTCACCAAAGCGACCGATTTCCCTAAACCTGCACCCATAATCATGGAAGTAGGCTTCAACATTTCCGGCATTCCAGGACCGCCTCTCGGACCGACATAACGAATCACCACCACATCGCCTTTCGACACTTTTCCTGCACCAATGCCATCGTTTGCATTTTGTTCGCCATCAAAAACAACTGCTTTCCCTTCGAACAAATCGCCTTCATTTCCGCTTATTTTAGCCACAGATCCTTCCGTGGCCAGGTTTCCATATAAAATTTGAATGTTGCCTGACGATTTTAAGGCTTTTTCGGTTGGATGAATAACGTGCTGGTCATTTTCAAAACTCAATGCTTTAACATTGGCCAGATTTTCCGCAATTGTTTTTCCGGTAATGGTCATACAATCGCCGTGCAACAAGCCTTTTTCGAGCAAATATTTCATCACAGCAGGCGTTCCGCCAACGCCGTGAACATCTTCCATTAAATATTCGCCACTCGGTTTTAAATCGGCAATCACCGGCGTTCTGTCGCTCACCCGCTGAAAATCTTCCAGGGTAAATTCTATGTCCGCCGCATGCGCAATCGCCAGATAATGCAATACCGCATTGGTTGATCCGCCTAAGGCATTTACCAAAGCCACCGCATTTTCCAAGGATTTTTTGGTAATAATATCCAATGGCTTTAAATCGAGTTCCAATAAATTTTTAATGGCAGCAGCGATTCTTTCGGTTTCCGTTTCTTTTTCCTCATTTACCGCAGGAATGGAGGAATTGTAAGGCAATGCAAAACCCAAGGCTTCTATGGAAGAAGACATGGTATTGGCTGTGTACATGCCGCCGCAGGCTCCTGCGCCCGGAATGGCATTTTTTATGATTTCTCTAAAATCCTCTTCTGAAATGACTCCAGCAATTTTTTGTCCGAGTGCCTCAAAAGCAGAAACAATATTTAATTTTTTTCCCTGGTATCTTCCCGAAGCAATGGTTCCGCCATATACCATTAACGATGGACGATTCAACCGCAACATCGCCATGATGGCGCCGGGCATATTTTTATCACAGCCAACCACGGTCACCAAAGCATCATAACTTTGGGCATTCATCACCACTTCAATAGAATCGGCAATAATATCGCGCGAAGGCAGGGAATAATTCATTCCCGATGTTCCCATAGAAATTCCGTCGCTAACGCCAATGGTGTTAAAAACGAGTCCAACCTGATTTTTTTTATTGACTTCGGCCTTAATTTTATAGGCCAGATTGTTCAGGTGCATATTGCACGGATTTCCGTCGAAACCGGTGCTTGCAATGCCTACTTGTGGCTTTTTCATATCTTCATCCGTCAAACCAACGCCGTATAACATGGCTTGGGCAGCGGGCTGCGTTTCATCTTGGGTAACTCTTTTGCTGTATTTATTTAGTTGCATTTAGGGTAATTCTTATTTAATTCTGTTAAAATTTATTGATAAAACCTGGGTTTTAATCGCCGTTTAAAAATAAACGGCAAATTTAAACCTGTCATTTGTTTTAAGCAGTTGGCATTTGCTTATTTTACAGTATCCACTTGTTATTAATTTTAGTTATAATTCTGTTTTTCATATAGTTAACGCTATTGTTTTTACAATGATTATCCCATAAAAAAACCTTCCCAATGGTGATTGGAAAGGTTTTTTTATCATTTTTTATGAAACTAAAACATATCCCTAACCTCCCTGCGAAATAATCACAGTGACACGAATAGCGATGATATTTAGAATTACTTGGTTCATTTGAGGCAAATATGGGAAATAATTTTTAAAACCTATACAAAATGTTTAATTTTTTTGGTTCTTATAATAAAAACCTATTAAAAAATCATAAAAACCAATTCATTTGAAATTTGCATTTAACCGCAAATGGCGCAAAGAAAAAACGCAAGGAGCGCTAAAATTTTGTAAAAATAATCGTAAATCTAAAATCATAAATCATAAATCAATTTGCGTTAGGGCCTGTAGTGAAAATCCTTTTTAATGGTTTTTACCGTTAAAAAGATTGTAACGAATAGCCCGACCCGCAGGGTAACGCCCAAAACAACTAAATATATATTGTTACAATTATTGGGATGAAACTAATTTTTTTATTTCACCAGTTTCCCGGCCTTTTGACGAATGATTTCTTCTACGGAAACGTGCTGAATTTTGCTTTCCAGCCACGACAAAATATCCAGATATAAAAATGCGCGTTTTTCGTAAGGGTGATTTTCATATTGCAGCAATTCTTCGTGCAAATTGACAAATGCTTTGTGCAATTCCTGCGGATAAATATTTTTTAGGTTTTTCAGGAACTGGATCATTTTGCGCTGTACCTGATGCAAATCGTTCATTTTGATCAAAAACTGATAAGTTGACACAATTAATTTATCAATATTGTCATCCAAACCGGCATCATAGTGCGCCACTAAATTCAATACGCGTGAAAAGCACAAGAGATCTTCACGCATTTTCAGTTCTTTGTTCTCGATAATTTTTTCCAGGTAAAAAATACATTCCTCGTTTTTGCCGGCGCCAAAATACATACAGGCAATTTTATAATAAAAAACCATACTGTGATGCGCATCAATATTGCTTTCATATTTTGGAATTTCCTTCAATAAAGTAGCCACAAAACCCAAGCCTTCGGTAAATTTTCCCTCGAGAAAATAATAATTCAATTTATTTTGGTTGAAGTATAAAAACGCCAAGGTTTTGGTGTTTTCATTCAGCGTAATATTTTCGTTTTTGATGTCGGAAGTTAAATGTTTCAGCACAATGTTGTATTTGGTTTTGTGCTTGATCAAATAAAGGGATTCCAATAAATAATTGACGCCTTTTAGATAGAATACCGGATTCTGGATTTTCATTTCAGGGTTTTCCTCAAACAAATCGACCCATTTTTGGGAATATCGGTAACTCAGCACAAAATCCTGCAAAATAAAGCTGTGCCATAAATTCGCCTGGTACAAAAACAACTTTTCCCTGAAACCCAATTCAGAAAATTTGTATTTTGGCAATTTCTTTTCAAAATAGGCCGTTACTTTTTTCAATCCAGCATCGTCTTTTACATAACCCTCTTTCAAAAACAAGCTGTACAATTGCAGGGAAAGGTTCGACAATTTGCTGATGCGCACATTTTTTAAACTCAATTCTTTTGCCTGAATCGCCAATTCATCGGCCCTGTTGCTCATACTTCGGGTGATGTACTGAGATTCTATCACTTTTTCAAACTCCACAATTTCATAGGCCAGATTGTTTTCGCCGGTGTTTAACGAAAGCTCTTTTGCCTTATCCAAAATTTTCAAACTCTGCTTGTACAAGCCTTTGTTGTATAAAATTGAAGCAAAATCAAATTGCTCCCGAATATGGGCGCGCACATTTTGGTGAACCGGATTAAAACGCAAACTCACCAAGATTTGTTTGTACAAATGCGCTTTGGTGTTCGATATTTGTTGCTTTTTGATGTTGGTTTTACTTAAAATCAATTCATCATCATACGCTGCGACTTTGTCCAATAAATTGAACAATCCCATAAAGTTGGCCTCTGCATTTCCTCCCAACCTGCCTGCATACAGTTTAAATTGCCGCTTTTCCGATTTAGAAAGGGACTTCACCAACATAAAAAGCGCATCTTTTTGATCTATAGCCATTGTAACCAAATTATTTTTATGATACTGGATATCAGTATTTTAACTATTCTATTTTAGGTTTGAATATAGTAAACTATCCGAATTATAAAAGTACATAAAAAATCCATACCCCTATTTTTGACAACCAAAAGTGATAAAAATAAACTGAAAATGAGTATAAATAACGTTCAAATTTTTGACACAACCTTAAGAGATGGGGAGCAAGTGCCTGGCTGTAAGTTAAATACTGAACAAAAACTCATCATTGCAAACCGACTTGACATTTTAGGCGTTGACGTGATTGAGGCCGGATTTCCTGTTTCCAGTCCGGGCGATTACAATTCGGTTCTGGAAATTTCAAAAATTATTAAAAACGCCACTGTTTGCGCATTGACACGTGCCAATCAAAAAGATATTGAGGTGGCCGCTGCGGCTTTACAATACGCCAAACGTCCGAGAATTCACACCGGAATCGGCACTTCCGATTCCCATATTTTATACAAATTCAATTCTACCCAGGATCAAATAATCGAACGGGCCATTCAGGCCGTTTCGTACGCCAAAAAATTTGTGGAAGATGTTGAGTTTTATGCCGAAGATGCGGGAAGAACCAGCAATGAATTCCTGGCCAAAATATGTGAACAGGTGATTAAGGCCGGTGCCACCGTTTTGAATATTCCCGATACCACAGGCTATTGTTTGCCCGACGAATACGGCGCAAAAATTAAATTTTTGAAGGAAAATGTGAAGGGCATCCATAATGTCATCATTTCCTGCCATTGCCACAACGATTTGGGCTTGGCCACCGCAAATGCAATTGCCGGCGTTCAAAACGGCGCAAGACAAATTGAATGCACCATTAACGGTATTGGAGAACGTGCCGGAAACACCGCCTTGGAAGAAGTCGTCATGATTTTAAAACAGCATCCCTATTTAAATTTAGACACCAATATCAACACAAAATTATTGTACGAAACCAGCCAGTTGGTGCAACAAAGTATGGGCATGATTGTACAGCCAAACAAAGCCATTATTGGTGAAAATGCTTTTGCCCACAGTTCGGGAATCCATCAGGACGGCGTAATCAAAAACAGGGAAACCTACGAAATTATCAATCCGGCCGATGTTGGCGTCAACGAATCTTCCATCATCTTAACTGCCAGAAGCGGCAGGGCGGCCCTGGCTTACCGATCAAAAAATGTGGGTTACGACCTTACCAAAGATGAACTGGACGATATTTATCCGCAATTTCTGCAATTTGCCGACCATCATAAAGAAGTGAACGACAACGACCTTCATCATTTGATGGAATTGAACCACATTCATAAAACAAGTATCGCTATTTAATTTTTTGTTAAAATTTATATAAAATCCCAACGACAATCAATCGTTCATAACAAAATAATTATTATTTTAACGTGATGATTTATCAGGTCGTGGAAGGTGCTTCCATAATGACCCTTAAAAAATGAAATACGACCCATGAAAATAAAAATAGCCGTTCTTTCGGGTGATGGAATTGGTCCGGAAGTTACCCAGCAAGCCATCAAAGTTTTAAATGCGATTGCTGAAAAATACGACCACAAGTTCGATTTTGAAAAAGCCCTTGTTGGCGCCAAAGCCATTGAAGAATACGGCAATCCGCTGCCTGAGGAAACCCTGAAAATTTGTGCCAATTCCGATGCTATTTTATTCGGCACCGTTGGCGACCCAAAATATGACAGCAATCCGAATGCGAAAATTCGTCCGGAACAAGGTTTGATCAAACTCCGAAAAAGTCTGGGATTGTTCGCCAATATTCACCCATTAATTACCTACAATTCCTTAATCCATCGGTCAAATTTGAAGAAAGACGTGATAAAAGGCGCCGATTTTGTAATTTATCGGGAACTGACCAGCGGTATTTATTACGGGGAGAAAAAATTAAGCGAGGACGGGAATACCGCTTCCGACAATTGCACCTATACTTCCGAAGAAATTGACAGAATCGCCCACCTGGCCTTTAAGGCGGCACACATCAGAAGAAAAAAACTGACTTTGGTTGACAAGGCCAATGTACTGGAAACCTCGCGTCTTTGGCGCAAAAGAATCCTGGAGATTTCAAAAATCTATCCCGACGTAAAAGTGGAATTTTTGTTTGTTGACCACGCCGCAACGCAGCTGATTTTAAACCCAAGGCAATTTGACGTTATTTTAACCGAAAATATGTTTGGCGACATTTTAACCGATGAAGCCAGCGTTATTTCGGGTTCTGTTGGCTTGCTGGCTTCCGCATCTGTTGGGGAACATCACGCATTGTTTGAGCCGGTTCACGGCTATTATCCGGAATTGAAAGGTAAAAATATCGCCAATCCTCTGGCGGCAATCTTGGCTGCAGCCATGTTACTGGATCATTTTAAGTTGTATGATGAAGCAGAAAACATCCGGGTTGCCGTTGAAAAATCGGTTGAACTCAACATCTCCACACCCGATTTAAATGCCACAAACCATTTTTCGACCACCAGTGTCGGCAATTTTATCAGCGATTTTATTTTGGATGACGAAAACACTTTTTACAACAAACACAATATAAATTTGGGGCAGTCGACCATCATTTA
>CAZBGP010000047.1:10410-16452 GCA_964491495.1 uncultured Lutibacter sp.
TAATTTTGCATTATGGAAAAACATGAAAGTTTTATTGATGCCCTAAACTACCGCCGATCGGTAAGGGTTTATGACGATGCGAAGGAAGTCGACAATGACATCGTAAAGAAATGCATTCAGCAAGCCACTTTGTCGCCCAACAGCAGCAATATGCAGTTGTGGGAATTTCACCATGTGACTTCAGAAGATTTGATAAAAAAACTGGCCATTGCCTGTTTGGGACAGCCTGCCGCAACCACCGCAAAACAACTAGTTGTGGTGGTGGTTCGGAAGGATTTGTGGAAACTCCGCGCCAAAAGTAACCTCCACAATATTCAGCAACTATTTGCAAAGAACCCGAAAGAAAAACAAAGTTCCCGGGAAAAATTTGCCCGCAATTATTACGGAAAACTGATGCCTTTTGTATATGGAGAGTTCCTTGGCTTGTTTGGCTACTTCAAATTTCTCATCTCGTGGGTAACCGGACTTTTCAGGCCAACCTATCGCCAGCTGCGACAATCGGATATGCGCATTGTGGCCCACAAAAGTGCGGCGTTGGCGTCACAAACCTTTATGCTGGGTATGGCTGCGGAAGGTTACGACACCTGTCCGATGGAAGGATCAGACACCCTTCGGATAAAAAAAATATTGAACTTGCCTTTAAGCAGCGAGATTAATATGGTGATTTCCTGCGGCATCAGAAAACCTGAAGGCGTTTACGGAGAACGTTTCCGGATTCCTTTTGAAGAAGTCTACAAACATTGGTAAGTATGTTCAAAAATAACCCGTCAAACCAACCCTATGACAACAGAAGAAATTATTCAGCAAATTATCTCAAACAAAAACAGGCCCCATTTAAATTTCAGTCTGAAACACCAAACCGAAAAATTCACAGACAACCTTTTTTATACCTTGTTTGATGCAAAAGCCTGCGTTTCAAAAAATATTGAACAGCTCGAAATTGATTTCAAAGAAGTCTACAAATTGGCAAATCTGGCTCAGGATGGATCGTGCAAGGAAATCTGGAACAGTTTCTTATCCAAATTGCCCGTAATTTTAGAAAATTTAAATTTAGATGCGCTGGAACTCTATGAAAATGATCCGGCGTCAAACAACCTTGAAGAAATTTATTTGGCCTATCCCGGCTTTTACGCCATTGCCATTTACCGCTTCAGCCACGAACTTTTCTTGCTAAAAACCCCTTTAATTCCAAGGTTGATGAGCGAATATGCGCACAGCAAAACGGGAACCGACATTCATCCGGGCGCACAAATTGGCAAAAGCTTTTTTATAGACCACGCCACGGGAACCGTTATTGGAGAAACCTGCGTGATTAAAAACTATGTGAAAATTTATCAGGGTGTTACCCTGGGTGCTTTGCAGGTGGATAAAAATTTGAAAGACACCAAACGTCATCCCACCGTTGAAGACCATGTCACCATTTACGCGAATGCCACCATTTTGGGCGGCAACACGGTAATCGGCGAAAACAGCACCATTGGCGGAAACGTGTGGATCACGGCATCAATTCCAAAAAATTCCATCGTTTACCACACCCACGAAATAAAGTTAAAACCAAAAAGAAGATGATAAAAGAGCTATGTCTGTTAGATTTTATAGGAAATACACCGCTCATTAAAGCGAACAAAATACTGGTCAAGGAAGGCGTTTCTTTGTACCTTAAACTGGAAGGAAACAATCCGGGCGGAAGCGTAAAAGACCGGCCTGCTTATAATATGATCCTTGCTGCTTTTGAGCGAAACGACATCAAAAAAGGAGATTATTTAATTGAAGCCACCAGCGGAAATACCGGAATTGCCCTGGCAATGATTGCACAGCAATTTGAACTGCAAATAGAACTGGTGATGCCCGAAAACTCCACCAAAGAACGCGTGCAAACGATGGAAGCCTTCGGCGCAAAAGTAACCTTAACGCCCGCCGCAGAAGGCATTGAAGGATCCAGAATCTATGCCGAAAAACAGGTTGCCGAAAAAGGCTATTATATGCTGGATCAGTTTGCGAATCCCGACAATTGGAAGGCGCATTATAAAACCACAGGTCCGGAAATTTGGCGCGACACCCAAGGGGAAATCACCCATTTTGTCTCGGCGATGGGCACAACCGGTACCATTATGGGCACCTCTACCTATTTAAAAGAAAAAAATGCAGCCATCCAAATTGTGGGTGCACAACCCGATGACCATTCGAAAATACCGGGCATCAGAAAATGGTCTCCGGCATTTGTTCCAAAAATATTTGATGCCAAAAAAGTCGATCAGGTGATTGAAGTCAGCGAGGCCGAAGCGCGCACTATGACCAAAAGACTGGCAAAAGAAGAAGGCGTGTTTGCGGGAATGAGCAGTGGCGGATCGGTGACCGCAGCGCTAAAATTGGCAGAAACCCTTGAAAACGGCGTTATTGTGGCCATTATTTGCGACCGCGGCGACCGTTATTTGTCTTCAGATTTATTTGAATAACCAAGGTATTTATTCCTTTTTATGATTGTTTGTAAGGGCCTTTTATTGTATTTTTGCACCTCAGAAAACTCTAATTTCTACGCATGAAAAAAATTCAAATGGTTGACTTACAAAGTCAGTACGCAAATATTCAAGATCAAATAGATTCAAAAATAGCGGAAGTATTAAAATCCGCAGCTTATATCAACGGACCCGAAGTGCATTCCTTTCAAAAAGGACTGGAAAATTACCTGGGCTCAAAAAATGTGATTCCTTGTGCCAACGGCACCGACGCGCTTCAAATCGCGATGATGGGATTGGGCTTAAAACCCGGTGATGAGGTAATTACGGCCGATTTTACCTTCGCCGCCACTGTGGAAGTAATTGCCTTATTGCAATTAACGCCGGTGTTGGTGGATGTGGATGTGGTGGATTTCAACATTTCTATAGAAGCCATCAAAAAAGCAATTACGCCAAAAACAAAAGCCATCGTGCCTGTCCATTTGTTTGGAAAAGTGGCCAATATGGAAGCCATTATGGAAATTGCCAGAGAACACAATTTGTTTGTGATTGAGGACAATGCTCAGGCCATTGGCGCGACTTATACCTTTAAAGACGGCAGCAAAAAGAAAGCGGGAACCATAGGACATGCGGCTTCAACTTCATTTTTCCCTTCAAAAAACTTAGGCTGTTACGGAGACGGCGGGGCAATTTTCACCAATGATGATGACTTGGCCCATAAAATCAGGGGTATCGTAAATCACGGCATGTATGTGCGTTACCACCACGATGTGGTTGGCGTAAATTCCCGTTTAGACAGCATCCAGGCAGCGATTTTAAATGTGAAACTTCCGCATTTGGATGCTTACAACAAAGCACGACAAGCCGCCGCCAGAAAATACAACCTTGCTTTTGCCACTGAGAAAAACATCATCACGCCGGTAATTTGCGAAAATTGTGATTGCCACGTATTTCATCAATATACCTTAAGGGTGTTGCATACAGACAGAGACGCTTTGGTAAATCATTTAAATGAAAACGGCATTCCTTGCGGCGTTTATTATCCGATTCCGCTGCACGCTCAAAAAGCCTATGCCGATACAAGATATGATGAAGCTGATTTCCCTATTACCAATCAGTTGGTGAAAGAAGTAATTTCATTGCCAATGCATACCGAACTGGATGATGACCAAATTGAATTCATCACTACAACAATCATAAAATTCATTAATAAGTAATGAATATTGCAGTCATTGGCACTGGTTATGTGGGCCTCGTTTCAGGAACCTGTCTGGCAGAAGTCGGCAATAACGTAATTTGCGTTGACATCGACAAAGAAAAAGTCGCCCAGCTTAAAAAAGGAATTGTGCCCATATATGAGCCAAATCTGGAAGAACTTTTTCTTAAAAACATCAATGCAGACCGCCTGCATTTCACCACCGATTTAAAAAGTGCGCTTGATATTTCTCAAATTGTGTTTCTGGCTTTACCTACGCCACAGGATGAGGATGGCTCGGCCGATTTAAAGTATGTGGAATCCGTGGCGCATCAATTGGGAGAATTGATCACAGATTATAAAATTATTATCAACAAAAGCACGGTTCCTGTGGGTACTTCAAAAATTGTGAAGGATATTATTACCCAGCATACCAAAGTTCCTTTTGATGTGGTTTCGAATCCTGAATTTTTGCGTGAAGGATTTGCCGTGCAGGATTTTATGAATCCGGAGCGTATCGTTATCGGGTCGAAAAGCGAAAAAGCCATCGACATTTTAGAAAAATTATACAGTCCGTTTACCGCAGTGAACCGTCCGGTCATTTTGATGGACGAGAAATCGGCCGAGCTGACCAAGTATGCCGCAAATACCTTTTTGGCCACCAAAATCACTTTTATGAATGAGGTTGCAAATTTGTGCGAAATCATTGGCGCCAACGTAGATGATGTGCGAAAAGGCATCGGTTCAGATTCAAGAATCGGCAATAAATTTTTATTCCCCGGAATCGGTTTTGGCGGGTCTTGTTTTCCAAAAGACGTGAATGCTTTGGTGCATTCGAGCGACTCGGCAGGTTACGATTTTCAAATCTTGAAATCCGTTTTGGCCGTTAACAAAGTTCAGAAAAAATCATTGATTCCAAAAGTCAACCGCTATTTCAACAACCAGATTGAAGGCAAAAAAATTGGCTTGTGGGGATTGGCATTTAAACCGAATACCGACGACATCAGAGAAGCGCCGGCACTGGACATTATCAACGAATTGTTGCTTGCAGGCGTTAAAATTACCGCCTATGATGCAGAAGCCATGCCCAATATGAAAAAACTTTACGGCAATCAAATTACCTTTTGCAAAAACGCTTATGAAGTATTGGAACAGGTGGATTGTCTTTTAATCAATACCGAATGGCGTGAATTTTATTCGCCCGACTTTGCCAAAATGAAAAGCCTGATGAAAAATCCGGTTATTTTTGACGGAAGAAACATTTTCGACCTGGAGTTGATGAAAGCCAGTGGTTTTCATTATGAATCGGTCGGAAGAGAAATCGTAGCATTATGAAAAAAATACTCGTTACCGGCGGATTGGGTTTTATAGGATCCCATACCGTTGTTGCATTGCAGCAGGAAGGATTTGACGTGGTCATTATCGATAACTTGTCAAATTCTACCATTGATGTGCTGGATAAAATAACATCCATCACCAACCTGAAACCGGAATATCACAACATCGATTTGCGCGATAAAAGGGTGGTTAAAGCCTTTTTTGCCAGCAATACCATTGACGGTGTCATTCATTTTGCGGCTTCAAAAGCAGTGGGCGAAAGCGTTCAAATACCCCTGGAATATTATGAAAATAATATCAGTTCCCTGGTGTATGTGCTGCAGGAATTGACCGCCAACAACATCAATAATTTTATTTTCAGTTCTTCATGCACGGTGTACGGACAGGCAGATGAACTTCCTATCACCGAAAATGCACCCATAAAACCGGCAGAATCACCTTATGGAAACACAAAACAAATTGGGGAGGAAATCATAAAGGACACTACGAAAATTTCAAATTTAAAAGCCATTGCCCTGCGTTATTTCAATCCGATTGGCGCTCACGAATCGGCAAAAATTGGAGAATTGCCTATTGGTGTTCCGCAAAATTTAATTCCGTTTGTCACCCAAACCGCAGCGGGCATCCGGGAAGAATTGTCTGTTTACGGCAATGACTATCCGACCCCCGACGGCACTGCCGTAAGAGATTATATTCACGTGGTGGATTTGGCAAAAGCGCATATCATTGCCTTGAAAAGACTTCTGGAAAATAAAAACAAAGTGGCTTTTGAGGTATTTAATCTGGGTACCGGAAAGGGAAATTCTGTGTTGGAAGTGATCCAGACTTTTGAAAAAGTCAGCGGCAAAAAACTGAACTATAAATTTGTTGACCGACGGGAAGGCGACATTGTTTCCGCATATGCAGATACCACCATCGCCAACAAAGAACTTGGATGGAAAGCCGAACTTTCGTTGGATGAGGCCTTGCTTTCGGCGTGGAAATGGCAGTTAACATTAAAAAGTTAAAAGTTAAAAGTTAAAAGTTAAAAGTTAAAAGTTAAAAGTTAAAAGT
>CAZBGP010000048.1:0-15830 GCA_964491495.1 uncultured Lutibacter sp.
TCCTGCCGTACTCCAAAAAGTTCCTTTTACAATTCCAAACTCACTTCTGTGAATGGCTTGTCCGGACACAATATTTTTATCTTCAATGGCGGTTACTGCAATTTTTGGGTTCGCCGCAGTTCCAATGTATAAATTGTTGTTTAAGGTATAAGCAATCGCTTTTGCTTTGGCATTGTATTCCTTATTTTCAGCCGCTTCATCAAAAGAAATGGTAGCGCTTTTTGAAAGGTTGCCGTAATTAAATGTTTCAATGAAATTTTTATAAGAGAAAACCAGCTCGTTGGCCGATATTTCCATAATTCGTGGGAATCTGCTTAGCCCGGGATAACTTTTTTGAAGATCTGAAAACGGAATCTTTTTGGTAACATTGTTTGAAACGGCATCGGTAAAAATCAATGTGTTTTCTTTTTGAAAAATATAAGTATTGGAATTATTCACCCATTTAAGGTCGTTTAATGAAGAAGGATTCAATCCTTTTTGGTAGCCCAAGACGGCATCTTCAAGGCTTAGTGATGCTTGTTGCGCAAATCCTGATAGGAACGTTCCTAAAAATAGCAATAAAAATATTTTTTTCATGAAAGGGATTGTTTTATTAATGGATTGGAAAAATACGCAATTTTAATTCTTTGGATGCTGACACTTATCAGTTTGCCCTAAAAATTTAATCGGGCCATAACAGGAAAATGATCCGAAAATTTTACGTTGAAAGTCTTGAAATCATTCACTTCTATGCGCTTATCGGTTAAAATATAATCTATCCGAACTGGGAGTTTATAATCGTAAGTTTGTCCGAAACCTTTGCCGGCCACTTCAAAAGCATCATTTTTGCCTTTTCTTAATTGATGGTAAACATAGGAAAAAGCCGTATTGTTAAAATCTCCGCAAATGATAGATTTTAAATTTGTTTTTTCTATATGGTCAGCAATCAATTTGGCTTGATGGGTCTGAATTTTAAATGCTTTTTCAACCCTTCTTTTAAATTTTTCTGAATTTTTTTGTGTGAAATAATCTTCCTTCGGACTTAAATTTAAACTTTCAAGATGGATGTTATAGACGCGAACGGTATCGCGGTTTCTAATAATATCAACAAAAATGGCATTGTTTCCGGAATTGGAAAAATTTAGTGAACCCGAATTGATGATTTTAAATTTCGAAAAAATACCATGGCCAAAATGGTTGTTCTCATTGCTTATTTTTATATACTCATACGGATAGTCTAATCCCTTTTTTAAGGATGGATGAAATTCCTGAATGCATAAAATATCCGGTTCTTTGGAATTGATGAAATCATAAATTTTTTCATCCACATTTTTTTCGTCAATCCAGTTGTAAAGATTGAACATTCTCACATTATAACTCATAATCTTGACATCATCGGTCGCGACGGCTTCTTTTTCCGTAAAAGTGTAAAATACGGTAAGATATTGATAACCAATTGCCAAGACGAAAAGAGATAGAAAAATTTGTTTTTTTAACCGGATAAGCCAATAGATTACAAAAATGATGTTTATGACAATTAAAACAGGAATTATCAAACTTATCAATGAAAAAAATGAAATGGTAACCGGTGAAACATAGTAATTTAGGTAAGATAAAAGCAGCAATGTGGCAAAAAGTGAATTCAGGATAAAAATAAATTTATCGATAAGAGCTAAATTTTTCATCTGTTTATATTTTATTTTTTATTGGTACAGATGCAGTTCGCTATTAATCATTTCTGTGTGTATCAAAATTTGTAATGCTCGTTTCATAGTTATTCTTTTCCGGATCGAAATAAAAAGTCTTTTTCTTCTTGAGACAAGCTTTCATATCCCGATTTGCTAATCTTATCTAAGATATCATTTATTTTTCGTTGTTTGGTTTTTGAAACCTCTTCTGATGAACTTTTTTTACCCGATTTATAAACAGTTTTTAAGGGTCCAGATTTTTTTGTTCCGAAGGCATTGGTGAAAAAATTGACCATACTTTCGAACCATTTTCCTATATCGTTTCCTTTTTCCAATTGCTTGGCATACAAAAAACCAAAAACAGCACCGCTTAAATGTGCGATTGCGCTGCCTTTTTCAGGATTTGCAATTTGCAAAATGCTTAACACCACCCAAATTGCTGCCATCACCCATAATTCAACACTGCCAATAAAACGCAAATGCAGTGCATAACGCGGTATTCTTGTTGCAACGGCAATAAAAATGGCTGTAACGGCGGCAGAAGCGCCCGCCAAAGCACCAGCTTCGGTTTTATCAATGAAATAATAATACCCTAAAAAAATAATTCCTCCAAAAACACCTCCTGAAAAGTAACAGTTCAGCAGTTGTTTTTTTGTGTAAAAATCCAAAAATAAGTTTCCGAGATAATATAAAACCAGTAAGTTAGACAACACATGGAAAAATCCCTGATGTATAAAAGAGTAGGAAACCAACGTCCATGGTTTGAATAAAAACTCATCAAAACTGGCAGGAAGCGCCAACCAATTAATGAAGAAATTTTGGAACAAGGCCGTGATCAAAAACAACAATACGTTGATGTATATTATTTTTTCAACAATATTGGCTTTGTTAAAGGCTTGTTTTATGTCGTTTATGAAGCTCAATTTAGTTCCACTGTTTAAATTGGTTTTGTTTCCAATACCAAGCGATTATAAATCCGATCAATGCGCCGCCAACGTGGGCGAAGTGCGCCACATTTCCGACTGAATATTTTGTGATTCCGAAGAATAAATCTCCCAAAATAATCACCGGTATAAAATATTTTGCTGCGATGGGCACCGGAAAAAATATCAATGCCAATTTTGCGTTTGGGAATGCCATGCCAAATGCCACCAAAATTCCGTAAACCGCGCCAGATGCACCAACGGCAGGCGTATGGTAAGTGGCATAAAATTCCGATAGTTTATCGCCCGAGATGGTTTCCAGTATCTGCGGATTGTAACTGCCTGTATTTAAAATACTTTGAATATCAGCACCCGTTAAACCAATACCTACCAATTGGTCATAGACCGAATTGAATTGGTAGTAATTCACCAAAGTGTAAATGGCGCCTGCGCCTAAACCGGCAGAAAGATAGAAAAATATAAATTTGTTTCTGCCCCACATTTGCTCCAAAGGTGTTCCAAAAGCCCATAAACCATACATGTTAAACAAGATGTGGGCAAATCCGCCGTGCATAAACATGTGCGTTAAAAATTGCCAAAAACCAAATTTCTCGTTTTCGGGAAAATAAAGTGCAAATAAATTTTGTAAATTTAAAGCTGGCATTAATTGTGGCGCTAAAAATAATATAACATTTAAAATTATTATATGTTTAACGGCTTCAGTCATTCTTCCCATAATTATCTCGTTAACAACGGTTAATTGTTAAATTTTTTATCAATTTCATCAATATTTACTGTAACAAACGTCCTCTTTCCAAAAGGGGAACTGTCCGGTTGTTTGCACAAAAATAGTTTATTTACAATATCTTCTTGCTCTTTTAGATCAAGTTTTGTGCCTGTTTTAATTGCCAAACTTTTCGACAGACTTTTTGCCATAATGTCCACCTGGCTAAAACTTGTGTTGGGAATGTCATTTTTAATGTCTTCCAGCAAGTTTTCAATAATGGTATTTATTTGGCTCTCAATTATATTCACCGGCATTCCCACAACTACCAAGGTGTCGTTTGAAATTTCTCCAAACAAAAATCCGATGCTTTCCAGTTCGTCTTTTATTTCTTTAATGAGGGCAATATCTGTGGTGTTGAACGACAATTCCAAAGGAAACAGCAATTGCTGGCTCATAGCATCTTTAACAGTAATATTTCCCAAAAATTCTTCATACAAAATCCGTTGATGCGCCAATTGCTGATTGATGTAAACAATACCCGATTTGATGCTGCTTACGATGTATTTTTTATGAACCTGATAGGTTTTGCTGTTCGATTTTTCTTCTGAAAACAACCCGGAATCAACGGTTTCCGATTTAAAATCGATGTTGGTGCTGTCAAGTCCGTTATACAAACTTTCCCATTCCATATTTCTTTCCCTATGATACGGAAATTGAATGGATTTTTGTTCTTCAGATTTAAACGGATTAAAATCGTGATTTACCGTTACCCTTGGGTTTGGGGAAGTTGTGCCTTTTAAATTATACGGCGTATCAAGTGTTGCATCGCGGTCAAAATCGAGGATAGGACCAACATTGTATTGTCCCAGACTATGTTTTACGGCCGAACGCAAAATGGCATACAATGTTTTCTCGTCATCAAATTTAATTTCCGTTTTGGTGGGATGAATATTGATGTCGATACTGTTTGTTGGCACGGTCAAATACAAAAAGTAGGTAGGATAATGGCCTCCCGACAGTAAATTTTCAAAAGCACTTGAAACGGCGTGATTTAAATAGGCGTTTTTTATGAAACGGTCATTCACAAAAAAGAATTGCTCGTCTCTTTTTCTTTTGGCAAATTCAGGTTTGGTAACAAAACCTTTAATTTCAACCAAATCGGTGATTTCGTGAATCGGCACCAATTTTTCATTTGTTTTTTTGCCCAAAATTGCCACAATGCGCTGGCGTAAATTACCGGTGCTTAAATTGTAGACTTCATTTTCATTGTGGTAAAATGAAAATGCAATGTTAGGATGCGCCAAGGCCACACGCTGAAACTCGTTTACAATATGACGTGTTTCAATGGTGTTCGATTTTAAAAAATTTCTTCGTGCAGGAATGTTGTAAAACAAATTTTTAACGGCAACGAAAGTTCCTGTGGGCGTTGAAATATTTTCCTGTGAAATCAATGTGCTTCCCTCAATTTTTAAACAGGAACCCAACTGCTGGTCTTCCTGTTTTGTCCGCAATTCCACATGCGCAATAGCAGCGATGGAAGCCAGGGCTTCGCCCCGAAATCCTTTTGTGTGCAAATTGAATAAATCTTCAGCCTTTTTTATTTTCGAGGTGGCGTGGCGCTCAAAACTCAGACGCGCATCGGTCTGGCTCATGCCTTTGCCGTTGTCTATCACCTGAATAAGCGTTTTTCCGGCTTCCCTCACAATCAGTTTTATGCTGGTGGCTTCTGCATCAATAGCGTTTTCCATCAGCTCTTTTACAACAGATGCGGGTCTTTGTACGACTTCACCTGCCGCAATTTGATTTGCAACGTGATCGGGTAATAACTGTATGATATCGGGCATTAAAATAAGGTATGTAATCCTAAAATATAGGCGGCAATGCCCACTAAAATAGCGATAATTAAGGCCAGTCTTAAATTTGTTGACCGGTCTGTTGCACTTCTTTTATTTTTTATCCAATCGCTTTTTAAATTATTTTTAGTCAGACTAATTTTGGAAAATTCGGTATCTGTTCCGTCAGGATTGTGATATTTCTTTTCTAAATTTCGCAAACGTTCCTTCCGCTCATCATAATAACGAGGTTTGTAATTATAAACAAAATGCGATTGTGGTTTAAATAATTTACCAAACATAAAATTGAATTAATCAGTAAAAATCAAAATTACTGAATTAAAAAGTTGTGGTCAAGTTTTGTGGATAATTAGCGTGTTAAAACGCTGTTAATGCGGCCATTTTTATGGCAGCAATGGCACATTCTACACCTTTGTTGCCATGTATTCCGCCAGAGCGGTCAATAGATTGCTGTTTATTGTTGTCGGTAAGCAAACAAAAAATAACAGGAACATTGTATTTAATATTCAGGTCTTTAATGCCTTGCGTAACGCCTTCACAAACAAAATCGAAATGCTTTGTTTCGCCCTGAATGACATTTCCAATGGCAATTACGGCATTTACATCTTCGGTTTCCAGCATATATTTACAGCCAAAAATAAGTTCAAAACTCCCGGGAACATTATAGCGAACGATGTTTTCTTTCAGCGTTCCGTTTTCCAGCAAGGCTTGCTCGGCGCCCAAATACAAATTTTCGGTAATATCTGGATTCCATTCAGAAACAACAATCCCAAACCGAAAGTCCTTCGAGTTTGGGATTGCTGTTTTATCGTAATCAGATAAATTAGTTGTAGCCATTTACCTTATTTTTTTGATGCAAAGGCAGCTTTATTGATATAAATGTCAATGTTTTGGGCCTCGGTAGCATTTGGATAATCGTTCTTGATTCTTTCAAACAATTCTTGGGCTTTCGAATAGTTTTCCAATTCCATCGCTGTATTTCCTGCTTTGAAAAGAAATAAGGGCGTTGAAAAATTGTTGTCTTTTAATTCAGCCGCTTTAATATAATAGTCAAAAGCATCTTGTGGCTGGTTGATATCGGCAAAAGCATCACCGATAGCGCCTTTTGCAACAGGCCCTAACAATTCATCTTTTGAAGAAAAATCTTCCAAATAATCAATAGCTTCTTTATATTGTTTTAATCTTAAGTAAGAAATACCGGCATAATAATTGGCTAAATTTCCTGCTTTTGTTCCGCTGTATTCGTCTGCGATATCCACAAATCCATATTTTCCGTCGGCACCTTTTAACGCCAGCGTAAATAATGAGTCGGCCGCTACAGTATTATTAATTGCATTTTCAAAATAGGCTTTAGGAAAAGCCAGTTCATTGGCAGCTTCTTTTTCTTTAGGCGCTTTCACGAATTTTTGATAAGCCAAATAACCTAAAATTGAAGCTACAACAACGCCTAAAACAATAAAAATGATGTTTTGGTTTTTTTGTATGAATTGCTCCGATTTTGAAGCAGTTTGGTCTAGAGTATTAAATACTTCAGCCGTGGTTGAATTGTCTTCAATATTTTTTTGAGCATCTTTAACTTTACTCCCTGTCTTTTTGTATGTTGCCATTTCTTAGAAATTTGTAGGCGCAAAAATAGAATTTTTAATTGGAAAGTAAAAATGCAATTGTGCCTAAATTTTCATTTATTTTCAATAATTTTCCACTTTCAATAAAAATAGATGCATTTACAAAAAATAACACTGGTAAATTTTAAAAATTTCGATTCTCAAACCTTTGATTTTCAGGAAAAAATTAATTGTTTTGTGGGGAATAACGGTGTTGGAAAAACAACTGTTTTAGATGCCATTTATTACCTGTCTTTTGCCAAAAGCTACTTCAATCCGGCGGCAACGCAAAATATCAAGCATTCTGAAGACTTTTTTATGATAGAAGGTGACTATCAGATTAATGATAAAATTGAAAGTGTTGTTTGCAGTTTGAAACGCGGAAATAAAAAAGTTGTAAAACGAAATGGGAAAGCATATGAAAAATTTTCGGAGCATATTGGCTATTTGCCTTTGGTGATTATTTCTCCGGGCGACAGCGATTTAATTGTTGAAGGAAGTGATACGCGGCGCAAATTTATGGACAATGTGATTTCGCAATCCGATAAATTGTATTTGCAGTCCGTTATTAAATATAATAAAGTACTTACACAACGAAATTCCTTGCTGAAATATTTTGCGGCAAACCGCACTTTTGATGCACTCAATTTAAAAGTGTATAACGAGCAACTGGAATCGTACGGAACAATTATTTTTAAAAAGAGAACAGAATTTCTTGAAGCTTTTATCCCAATATTAAGAGAACGCTATGCGGCCATTTCCTCAAGCAAAGAACAGGTGAATTTGGTTTATAAAACGCAGTTGGATGAAGGCAGTTTTACAGAATTGTTTGCGCAAAATGTGGAACGTGACAGGGTACTTCAGTACACGAGTGCCGGAATTCACAAAGATGATCTGGCGTTTGAAATTGATGGCTATCCAATTAAAAAATTCGGATCGCAAGGACAGCAGAAATCCTATTTAATTGCCTTAAAGCTGGCGCAATTCGATTTTATAAAATCGCAGTCTAATATAAAACCTATTTTATTGCTGGATGATATTTTTGATAAATTGGACGATTTAAGGGTGGAACAATTGATTAAATTGGTGAACAATGATGAGTTCGGACAACTATTTATCAGCGATACGCACAAACAGCGCACGGAAGACGTGGTAAAAAAAACAAATCAACCTTATAAAATATTTCAACTGTAATGGCCAAACGTTTAAATGAATTTCAGTCAATGGAAGATTTGATGAAAGATGTGATCAAAGAAAATAAACTGACCAAAGGAATGAACCAGATTTCTGTAGAAGAAGCCTGGGCAAAATTGATGGGAAACGGCGTTGTTTCTTATACCAGCAAAGTTGAATTAAACGGAAAAACATTGGTGGTGAAATTAAAATCTTCCGTGTTGCGCGAAGAATTGAGCTACGGAAAAGAAAAAATCATTAAAATGATGAACGAAGAACTGGGTGAAAACCTGATTTCAAAAATTATGCTGAGCTGATAAAAAAAATCCATTATGTAAAACAATGGATTTTTTTTGATATTAAAAGTTAAATATTAAATATTGAAAGTTTCAATATTTATTACCCAATTCTATTTAAAATATTTCTCTTCCGGCGAAATGAAAAGTGCCTTCAATGGCCGCATTTTCATCGCTGTCTGAACCGTGAACTGCATTTTCTCCCATAGAAGAAGCGTATAATTTACGGATGGTGCCTTCTGCAGCATCAGCCGGATTTGTAGCGCCAATCAATACGCGAAAATCTTCAACAGCGTTGTTTTTTTCTAAAATAGCGGCTACAATTGGTCCGCTCGACATAAATTCAACCAATTCTCCAAAAAATGGACGTTCGCTGTGAACCGCATAAAATGCTTGCGCATCGGCGACGGTCATTTGTGTCATTTTCATGGCTGCAATCCTAAATCCTGCAGCATTAATTTTTTCCAATATTGCCCCAATATATCCTTTTTCAACGGAATCAGGTTTCAACATGGTAAACGTTCTGTTTGTTGCCATTTTTAATTATCTTTAATTTTATAAATCGGCGCAAAGATACTATTTTCTATATAAAATAGCCAAGTTACTGATAATTTTGCGTGTAGGTTTCAAAAACCACATTATTTTCGCCCTTAATTTCCATTGTGACGGTATTCGTTTTAAAATTGAAATTTAATATCCCAAAACTCTTTTTTGATACCACATTTCCCAATCGGTATTTGTTGGACTCGCCTTTAAAATCGCTGTAGGAGTGCGTAAGTCCGCTCGAAGTAAAATCGATGATCGGATACATCAATCCGTCAATTTCCTTTTTTGAAATTTCAGAAATATGTCGGTCACCGGAAAGTATAATGGCATTTTTTGCGCCGCTGGATTTAAGGAGGTTTTCCAATTTATCAACTTCGTGCGGCATATTAGCCCAGGTTTCAAATCCGTGTTCACCCGATAAAAACTGAATGCTGCTCACAATGATGTTGTAGGCTGCTTTTGAGTTTTGGAGTTCACTTTTAAGCCATTCCCACTGTGTTTCACCCAACATTGTTCCTTCTCCATATGGATTTGGCTTGAACCGTTTTTCGGTTTCATGATCCGCAGTTAACGCGGTTCTGAAATACCGGGTATCCAACAGAATAATTTTAATTATTTTGTTGTTAACGCTATAATCTTTCGCAAAATAAACACCTTCTTGTTTTCTGCGGGCATCATTTTTGGCTACATTCAAAAAGTCTAAAAACAATTGTTGCGCTTCCGCTTTTTTGGAATATTCAACGCCGCCGTCGTTTAAACCATAATCGTGATCGTCCCAGGTGCCAAGTACTTCCACTTTTTTCGTAAAAGCTGCATAATCAGCATTGTTTTTTTGTTTTTGGTAATTTTCTGCCATATATGCCATGTCATAAGTATCGGTATAAATAATATCACCGCCCCAAATCCAAATAGTTGGCTTGTTTTTTTCAATGGCCGGCCACAGCGGATTGGCCAATGTCTGGTTATTGCACGACCCGAAAGCAATCACAAAGTCAGTGGTGGTTTTCTCTAAAACCAGCGAATTATTTTTGGGATTCTCATTTGTTTTACAAGATAAAATGAGTAAAAAAAGGATGAAGAAAGATTTGAAATAGTTCATTTTTGCATTATAATTTTAGAAAGAATCATTAAACTTTTATTTTATAAGATATTTAAGTAATTGTATTATAGGTATTTATTTATAGATTTTTAATCTAAATACGCAATACTTGTCACTAAAATCTGTGAAAGCACATTTTCAACAAATGTACATTTGTTAATGAAATGAAATATACTATATTTTTGTATATTTGCACCCTTATGAACAGAAGTGATATTAAGGAAATAAAGGAGTTGTTTTCTGCATCTCAAAATGTGGTTATCGTGCCTCATAAAAACCCCGATGGTGATGCTATTGGCGCTTGTTTGGCTATGTATCATTATCTGAAAAAAATGGGGCATCATCCAACGGTAGTTTCTCCAAATGATTATCCTAATTTTTTAAAATGGTTGCCTGGTTCAAAAGAAGCCTTGAAATTTGATATGCAAAACAGGCAATCAAAAAAAGCCATCGACGAAGCTTCCGTTATTTTTATATTGGATTTTAACGCTTTAAACAGGGTTGGAGATGATATGCAAAATACCTTGCAGGAATTTAAAGGTATTTATATGATGATAGACCACCATCAGCAACCAGAAGATATCGCAAAATACTTATTTTCAGATACTTCTATTTGTTCAACTTGCCAGATGGTATATCATTATTTAGAAAAGTTAGATGATGTTGAAGTGATTGATGCCGATATTGCGACCTGTATTTACACTGGAATTATGACCGACACAGGGTCATTTCGATTTCCTTCGACCACAAGCGAAACACACAGAATTGTTGCCGATTTAATTGATAAAGGTGCTGATAACGCTAAAATTTACAACAATGTTTACGACACCAATTCGTATGGCAGTTTACAACTTTTGGGTCGCGCATTAACAAATTTGGTGGTTAAACCCGAACTAAAAACATCTTTTATTACCTTATCTCAAGCAGAATTAGACGAATTTGATTTTCAAAAAGGTGATACGGAAGGAATTGTGAATTACGGATTGTCGGTTGAAGGCGTTATTTTTGCCGCTATTTTTATAGAAGATATTGAACAAAAAATTATTAAAATTTCTTTCAGGTCGAAAGGAAGTTTTTCAGTAAATAAATTTGCACGAGAACATTTTGACGGTGGCGGGCACGACAATGCTGCCGGAGGAAAATCCAAAATATCATTGGGTGAAACCGTTGAAAAATTTTTAAAATTGCTGCCAAATTATCAAAAGGAATTGCTAGCCTCTTATGAAGAATAATTATTTTCTTTATATTTTTATATTTTTCTTGGTTTCCTGCGGAAACCCGGTTCCGCGCAAGCCTATTTTAAGAAAAACGAGCACTTTTTTAGATGAATCTGTCAAATTTAATAAAACGATGAACGAAAATGAAGAAAAGGCTTTTGCCGCCTTTATGAAAAAAGATTCGCTTACCCAATACATAGCTTCACCAAACGGATTTTGGTATACTTTTAATCAAAAAAAATCTAATTCCTATTTGCCTCAATTTGGAGACCAGGTTTTTTATACTTTTGCAGTATATGATATTAACAATACAGTAATTTACAGTGCTGAAGAAATAGGGCAAAAAACCTATATTATTGACAAACAAGAAATTATTGAAGGTCTTAGAAACGGATTAAAACTGATGAGAGAAGGTGATGTTGCAACTTTTCTGTTTCCTTCGCATAAAGTTTATGGATATATAGGCGATGACAAAAAAATAGAAATAAATCAACCATTAATATATAAAGTTCAATTAATTAAAATCAATAGAAAGAAAAATGAAAGCAATTAAAATTTTAGGAGTAATTACAGTAATTTCAATGATGATGTCCTGCAATAATAAAGGGACTGCACAAAAATCTTTAAAAACCGAAGTGGATACGGTAAGTTATTCATTAGGAATAGACATCGCGTCTAAATTAAAAGCAAATTTCCCTGAAATCAGCAAAGATTTATTTATTCAGGGTGTTATGAACGGATTGGATTCTACAAATATTCTAATTACTGTTGAAAATACAGAACCAATCTTAAGAGCGTTTTTTCAGAAAAAGCAAGAAGAAGCAATGAAAAAACAACAAGAAGATATGGAAAAACAAATGGAAACTGAATTTGCCGGCGTAAAAGCGGAAGGCGTTAAGTTTTTAGAAGCAAATAAAACCGCAAGTGGCGTTCAGGTGACTCCAAGCGGTTTGCAATATATTGTTTTGAAAGAAGGCAAAGGTGACAAACCTAGTGAGACTTCAACCGTAAAAGTTCATTACCACGGAACGTTAATAGACGGTACCGTATTTGACAGTTCAGTTGACAGAAAAGAGCCAATTGAGTTTCCGTTAAACGGCGTAATTAAAGGTTGGACTGAAGGATTACAATTAATGAGTGTTGGTTCAAAATACAAGTTTTTTATTCCTCAAGAATTGGCTTATGGTGCAACTCCACGTGAAGGCGGACCAATTAAACCATTTGCGACTTTAATTTTTGAAGTTGAATTGTTAGAAATAAAAAAATAATAACTTATTCGTTTTGCATTGTTGATTTGTAAAACAAAAATTGATAAAATGCCCTTTAAACAGAAATGTTTAAAAGGGCATTTTATTTATTTGCAGCCAAAAAATTGTAATTAATTTTTTTATATAGTGTTAATTTGACCAAACAAATTATATTTACATTTGGAAATAAACAATCGAAAGGTGGTTGTCAATGCCAACGATACCTTACGAATTTTTGATAAAACACCATATATTTCGTTCTTGTATAACCAAATAAATAAGATTAAAAATGAAAGCCAAACTAATTATAATCGTTTTGTTAATGCTGGTTTTTTCTTGTAAACCAACCAAATATGCCGATTTAGATGACGGTTTGTATGCAAATATGGAAACCAATAAAGGGGAAATTTTGTTGAAACTTGAATTTGAAAAAACACCCGTAACAGTGGCCAACTTTGTTTCTTTGGCAATGGGCACAAATTCCTATGTTGTTGGCGCAAAAAAAGGAAAAAAGTATTACAATGGCATTGTTTTTCATAGGGTCATTAAGGATTTTATGATTCAAAGCGGCGATCCATTGGGCACGGGAGAAGGAGATCCTGGCTATAAATTTGACGATGAATTCCCTAAAGACAGTCTGGGAAATCTTTTGTTGAAACATGACAAACCCGGTATTTTATCGATGGCAAATTCTGGTCCTGCCACAAACGGAAGTCAGTTTTTTATCACACATAAAGAAACTTCCTGGCTAGACGGTAAGCATACCGTTTTTGGAAATGTTGTTAAAGGACAGGCCGTTGCGGATTCCATTGTGCAAAATGACACCATCAGAAATATTGAAATTATATCCATTGGAAAAGTTGCCAAAAAATTTGATTCCCAGAAAGAATTTTCTTCGTACTATGATAAGAATCAAAAATATTTAAAAGAGAAACGAGAAAAAATTCAACAGGCTAAAGCTACAATATTGGCAAAAATAAATACGTATTTAAGCGAAGCACAAGTGTTGCCTTCCGGATTAAAAATGGTAATTACAGAAACAAAAAATGGCACGTTTCCTGCTAAAGGCAGCAATGTAAAAGTGAATTATGCAGGCTATTTTACGGATGGAAGATTGTTTGATACCAGTTATAAAGAAGTTGCAAAGGCATTCGGAATTTATGATGAAACAAGAGACAAACAAAACAGCTATGTGCCTTTCACCACCATTTACGGTCCGGACGCCCGATTGATAGGAGGTTTTAAGGAAGGTTTGCAAAAAATGAAAATTGGCGACAAAGCGATATTGTTTGTGCCATTTCATTTGGGTTACGGAGCGCAAGGCGCAGGAAATGTGATTCCGCCTAATACCGATTTAGTATTTGAATTGGAATTGGTAGAAATGGCCAATTAATTGATAAAAAATTAGCGCAATCCAATGATAGACCAACTTATTGATAAAGACATTGAATTGCTCATTTACCTAAACAATTTAGGCACAACACAATGGGATGTTTTTTGGCTATTTATGTCAAATAAGTTCAGCGCCATTCCATTGTATTTGTTGTTGCTTTATGTTACCTACAAACAGTTTGGCTTAAAGAAAACTTTTGTTGCGGTATTGTTTGTGGTTTTTTTAATAGCCTTATCAGATCAAACTAGTAATTTATTTAAATATGGATTTAAAAGATTGCGACCATGTCACAATGAAAATATTTCCCATTTAATTCGGTTGGTGGGCAACCGTTGTGGTGGTTTGTACGGATATTTTTCAGCACACGCAGCCAATTCTATGGCGATTGCCGTATTTTTCGGATTGCTGTTGAGAAGTAAACTAAACTATTTATTTCCCATTCTTATTTTTTGGGCAATATTGGTTTCGTACAGCCGTATTTATTTAGGCGTTCATTTTCCTTTGGATGTGATGACGGGAATATTGTTCGGATTTATTTTTGCTGTTCTAGTTTATACTTTTTTTAAAATCTTTTTGAAAAAGTTTATGCATTAGCTGTATAAATTTCTTTGTTGAACAGTTTTATAAAAATCAGCAGGAAAATGACGCTGAAAGCCAATTCATAGATTTCCCATTTCCTGTTTGATGAAATAAACACAAGTAATAGTGTACCTGTTAAAAATGAAATGGGATGATGCCATTGCAAAATGGGTACCGCAAATTTGTTGGCGCAAATTTCCTCTATCAATAAGTGGCTGTTGTCCTTGTTTCCGTCATTTACAAAAAGGATGTTTGTTTTTTTTGATGCAATTTTCAGATAGTTGGAAAGTTCCTTTTCCACGCGTTTTAAATTATCCTTCTCATTGTATACCGGAACAATAATGGTAAATTCGTATTTCATTATTTTTGAGCCAATTTCAGTAATTCTTCGGCAGCTTTAAATGGTGTTGTTTTTAATTTTTGGATGTCTTCCAAATATTTTTTCAGGGCTTCTTTCACTGCAGGTTTGTTATAAAAATTGTTTTTTAATTGTTGGTTGATGGTTTCCAGCAGCCAATACTTGTTTTGTTCATTTCTTCTTTTTTCAAAATAGCCAATCGACATGGTTAAACTCAAATAGTCCTGAATTATTTCATAAATGGCGTTAATTCCTTCATTGTAAAAAGCGCTGCAGGTTGTAACTTTTGGCTGCCAGCTGCTTTCTTTCAAAGGAAACAAATGCAAGGCTCGGGAAAATTCTGCCTTTGCCAAATTGGCGCGTTTTATATTGTCCTGATCGGCTTTGTTAATCACAATGGCATCGGCCATTTCAATAATTCCGCGTTTTATTCCCTGCAATTCGTCACCGGCTCCGGCCAATTTTAATAACAAAAAGAAATCTACCATGGAATGTACGGCAATTTCACTTTGGCCGACACCCACAGTTTCAATAAGGATGGTATCAAATCCTGCAGCTTCACATAAAATAATCGTTTCGCGGGTTTTTTGCGCTACACCGCCCAAAGATTCACCGCTTGGGGAAGGACGGATATAAGCATTTGGATCTTTCACCAGTTCTTCCATTCGGGTTTTATCGCCCAAAATACTTCCTTTGTTGATGGAACTGCTTGGGTCAATGGCCAAAACGGCCACTTTTTTTCCTTTATTGGTGAACTGTTTTGCAAACACTTCAATAAAAGTGCTTTTTCCGACACCCGGAACACCTGTAATTCCTATCCTTACCGATTTATTTGCATAAGGCAAACAGCGCTCAATAATGGCGGTTGCTTTTTCCTGATGTTTGGGATTTGTGCTTTCTATTAAAGTGATGGCGCGACTTAAATAGGAAATATCGCCTTCCAGTATTTTTTCAATAAACACTGAATCAGAAGGTTGCACGCTTCTTTTTAATAATATATTTTTTATAGAATTGTCATTGACAGAAGCAGGCTGTTTGATGCCTTCAACCTCATGCAAGGCAGATTCTGATGACTTTTTTTTACGCATTTATTGACTGTTCAATAGAATTGGCAAACTTAAAATATTTAATCAAAAAAATAATTCAAA
>CAZBGP010000049.1:0-15709 GCA_964491495.1 uncultured Lutibacter sp.
TTTTGATTTAGTTGCTTAAAAATTATTTGTTCATCAATTCCTCAATTTCTTCAATTTCAATAGGAATATTGCGCATTAAATTAAAAGGTTCCCCGGATTGATTAACCACCACATCATCTTCAATTCTGATGCCCATTTTTTCTTCAGGAATGTAAATTCCGGGTTCAACGGTAAAAACCATTCCGGCTGTCATCGGGGTTTTTAGCGCTCCATAATCGTGCGTGTCCAATCCCATATGATGCGATGTTCCGTGCATGAAATATTTTTTGTAGGCTGGCCAATCCGGATTTTCATTTTTTACGTCATTTTTGTCAATTAATCCCAAGCCCAACAATTCAGAAGACATTATACGCCCAACTTCTTTTTGGTATTCCGCCCAAAGAACTCCGGGTGCCAACATTTTTGTTGCTTCATTTTTAACCCTTAAAACAGCACTGTAAACCGCTTTTTGTCGGTCGGTAAAACGTCCGTTTACCGGAATCGTTCTTGTCATATCGCTTGAATAATTTGCGTATTCGGCACCAACATCCAACAACAGCATATCGCCATCTTTACATTCTTTGTTGTTATCGATATAATGCAACACACAAGCGCTGTAACCTGAGGCAATAATTGGCGTGTAGGCGAAATTTTTAGAACGATTTCTCAGAAATTCGTGCATAAATTCAGCTTCAACTTCATATTCCATAATTCCCGGTTTTACGAAAGGCAAAATTCTGCGGAAGCCTTTTTCGGTAATGTCGCAGGCAGTTTGAATGATTGCAATTTCTTCAGGCTCTTTTGTGCCGCGAATTTCCTGCAAAATTTGATTGCTTTTTTCCCATTTGTGCGCGGGAAAATCGGCTTTGCATTTTTTAATGAAGCGGTCTTCGCGCGACTCCAATTCAACAGCCTGACGGTAATGTTCATTCGTATTAAAATATATGGTTTCGGCTTCAGTCATTAAATCGAAAAATATTTTTTTAAACTCCGAAAGCCAATAAATGGTTTGAATTCCAGAAACTTCTTTGGCTTCTTCTTTAGAATATTTTGCGCCATACCAAATGGCAATATGTTCATTGGTTTCTGTAAGGAAAAGAATTTCCCGATGATTTTTATTGAGGGCATCAGGAAACAACAATAAAATACTTTCTTCCTGGTCGGCACCGCTTAAATATAAAATATCGCTGTGTTGTTCAAACGGCAAAGTGCTGTCGGCACCCGTGGTAAAAATATCGTTAGAGTTAAAAACCGCTATTGATTTCGGTTTCATTTGCGCGGTAAATTTCGCCCTGTTTTTTGTAAAAAGCTTATTATTAATAGGAAGGTATTTCATCTGATAAGGTTTTAAATTAAAAAATTATAATGAATATATGCTAGTATAAGCATAAATTATTTGAGTTCATTAAAAATGATTTAATTATATTAATTGACAACAAAGTTATAAATTTGTTGACAACGAATCCTTTTAAATTTAATATTATTTATGCGAATATCAATCACATTGTCGCTTTTTCTGCTTTTTAGCACCCTAATTTTTTCTCAAAATAAACCTGCATACAAATTATACAACGCCAACGGAAGAGAAGTTTCCTACAAAAAAATGATTGACAAAATGGGTAAGGCCGATGTTGTTTTATTTGGAGAACACCATACAAATCCCATTGTTCACTGGCTGCAAATGGAAGCAACAACCGATTTAAACACCTCAAGAAAACTAACCTTGGGCGCGGAAATGTTTGAAGCCGATAATCAACAAGGATTAAACGATTATTTATCGGGAAAAATTACCCAAAAAGTGTTTGACACCGTTGCGAGGTTGTGGAAAAATTACCCAACAGACTATAAACCTTTGGTGGATTTTGCGCAAAAGAATAAATTGAAATTTATTGCAACCAACATTCCAAGAAGCTATGCAAGTAAAGTATATAAAGGCGGATTTGAAAGTTTGGATTCACTTACTGATGAAGAAAAATCGTGGATGGCGCCATTGCCTATAATATACGATGCCGATTTGCCGGGATATGTTAAAATAAAAGAGATGATGGGCGGCCACGGCGGCGATAATTTACCAAAATCACAAGCAATTAAAGATGCCACAATGGCTCATTTCATTCTTAAAAACAGGGAAAATGATAAGTTGTTTATTCACTATAACGGCTCATACCATTCCGATGATTTTGAAGGAATTTATTGGTATTTGAAACAGGGAAATCCGAGTTTAAACATTGTAACCGTTAGTGTTTTGGAGGCCGATGACGTAAAAAAATTCGATAAAGAAAAAAAAGGAAAAGCCGATTTTATTATCGTAGTGTCAGAAACAATGACTAAAACGCATTAAAAAGTTCAAAGCTGAAATTTTAAACAATGTAAAATAAAAAAATCATAATCATCAAAAATGAAAAAACTTACCACTTTCTTTTGTTTTTTATTCCTTTTCATTGGAATTAATGCCCAAAACTCTTTAGTTAAAAATGTTCCATTTACCAATATCGGACCTTCGATTATGAGCGGTCGTGTTGTTGATATTGACGTAAATCCAAACCAGCCAACAGAATTTTATGTGGCCTACGCTTCCGGCGGATTGTGGTATACAGATAATAACGGCACCTCATTTACTTCGGTTGCCGATAATGCGCCAACACAAAATATGGGCGATATTGCGGTTGATTGGAACAATGGAACCATATGGATTGGAACCGGTGAAAGCAACTCTTCGCGTTCTTCCTATTCTGGAATTGGCATATTGAAAAGTACCGATAAAGGAAAAACTTGGGAAAATGTAGGCTTAATTGATTCACATCATACAGGCAGAATAATCATCAATAAAAACAATCCGGATGAGGTGGTTGTTGGCGCCATCGGCCATTTATATTCGCCCAATGCCGAACGAGGTATTTTCAAAACCTTTGATGGCGGAAAAACCTGGAAAAACGTATTATTTATCAACGAGAACACAGGAATTATTGACATCAGCGCCTCACCAACAAACGCCAATATTTTATATGCAGCTTCTTGGGAACGGGGAAGAAAAGCCTGGGATTTTGATGGCGACGGAGAAAATTCGGCTATTTATAAAAGCAATGATGCAGGTTCAACATGGACAAAATTAACCGACGAAAAAAGTGGTTTTCCAACAGGAAGCGGCGTTGGCCGTATTGGGCTGGCAACTTTTAATGATGCGATTGTTTATGCATTGCTCGACAATCAAAACAGAAGACCGGAAGTAAAAAAGGAGGAAGGGAAAGGTTTGAAAAAAGATGATTTTAAAGAAATGAGCGTTGAAGAATTTTTAAAATTGGATGATAAAAATCTGGACACTTATTTAAAAGACAACAATTTTGACAAAAAATACACTTCAAAAATCGTAAAATCGATGGTTAAAAAAGGAAAAATTAAACCAAGTGATTTAAAAATTTATTTAGAAGACGCAAATTTTGTATTGTTGAATTCGGAAGTTATTGGCGCCGAAGTTTACAAATCGGAAGATGGCGGAAAAACCTGGAAAAAAACGCATGAAAATTATTTAGATGATGTTTACAGTTCTTACGGCTATTATTTTGGCATTATGGCGGTAAATACGTCAAACGAAAATAAAATTTACATTGGCGGCGTTCCCCTTTTAAAATCTAATGATGGCGGAAAAACTTTTACCTCTATGGATCAGGAAAATCTTCATGCAGATCATCAGGCATTGTGGATAAATCCAAAATTAAATGGCCATATCGTTAACGGAAATGACGGCGGCGTTAACATCACTTATGATGACGGCAAAAACTGGATCAAAAATAACGATCCTGCAGTTGGGCAGTTTTATTCCGTAAATGTTGACAATCAGAAACCTTATAACGTATTTGGCGGTTTGCAGGACAATGGCGTTTGGTACGGCCCAAGTAATTACAAGGCTTCAAAAAGATGGGAAGCCAGCGGAGATTATCCTTATAAAAGTATTGGCGGTGGTGACGGAATGCAGGTTCAAATTGATAGCAGGGACAATAATATTGTATATGCTGGTTCACAATTTGGCTATTATTACCGTTTAAATTTAAAAACAAAAGAGCGTATTACCATTCATCCAATGCACGAATTGGGCGATTCGCCTTATCGTTACAATTGGCAGGCACCCATTTTATTGTCAAAACACAATCAGGATATTTTATATATGGGGGCCAATAAATTGTTGCGTTCTATGGATAAAGGCGCAACTTTTGACGTAATTTCAGATGATTTAACCACTGGTGGAAAAAAAGGAAATGTACCTTTTGGAACCACCACAACCATTGCTGAAAGTCCGTTTCAATTTGGCTATATTTATGTTGGAAGCGATGATGGTTATGTAAATGTTACCACCAACAGCGGCGGAAGCTGGACCAGAATTTCAGATAAATTGCCGCAAGAACTTTGGGTTTCGCGCATTGTTGCGTCACAACACGAAAAAGAGCGCGTTTATGTTGCATTAAACGGTTACCGAAGCGATGATTTTAAACCTTATATTTTTTTAAGTGAAAACGGCGGAAGCACCTGGAAAAGTATCAACGGAAATTTACCGAATTCTCCAGTAAATGTAATCAAAGAAGATCCAAATGAGGAAGCCATTTTATATGCGGGAACCGATAATGGCGTGTATGTGAGTTTTGATAAAGGTGAAAATTGGCAGCCATTTTCTAACGGATTGCCAAAAGTGGCGGTTCATGATTTGGTCATTCAACTTGAAGCAAAAGACTTGGTAATTGGAACGCACGGACGCTCAATTTATAAAGCAAATATTACGGAGTTACAACAATTTAACACCATAAAAGACAAGTCTGTTGCCATTTTGGAAATTCCGGAAGTAAGGCATTCGACGCGCTGGGGAACTTCATGGGGCGAATGGAATGAAGTTAGCGAGCCTAAAATAAGCATTCCTTTTTATGTTTCAAACGAAGGAACTGTTGAAGTCATCATCACCGCTGAAGACGGCATTGAATTAAATAGATTTTCAGTTCAGGCCGATAAAGGTTTTAATTTTACCGATTACAATTTGACTTATTCCGAAAAAGGAAAAGCCGCTTATCTGAAAAAATACAAATCAGCCGAAATTAAAAAAGCGAAAAATGAAAAATTCTATTTGATCAAAGGGAAATACTTTGTTCAAATTGGCGAAGCCAAAAAAGCTTTTGAGGTGAAATAAAAAAAATGAAAAAACGCGTATTTATTATTGTATTGATTTTTTTGAGCAGTCAAATAAGTGCGCAATCAAATTGGGAAAAATTTCGGAAGTTATCCTGTACACATAAAACATGGGTGGTTTTTCATCCTTTTAAAGCCAAAAAAGCTTCAGAAATATCTATGGAAGCCACCAAGGTCTCCGATTCTGTTGCCAAAACCGATTTGTTGGATAAAGATATTACCGGCGGACAAGTAGATGCATTTAGGCACGCCTATTGGACGGCAAGGTTACAACAGGAAATTGGAAAGCGGGCAGCCATTTCTTTGGGAAAAGCCCACGAAAGGGACAATTACCGAACATTTAAAAAGCATCGAACAGAAGACGGCATTGTGCCAGATCAAGCTTCTAAAGAAATGGATTTATTCAACAACAAGGTTGGATTGCGTTTTACGCAAAAAGGAATTCCTGCGTCTCAAAATGAGCTTACCCAAAATATTGTTGATGCAATTTTGATGGGTGATTTAAAAGTGATTAAAAAGGACACTTTGGGAAATTATTTAACTTGCGATGGCGCATTAATACCTTCGTCGGCATTAGGAAATTCCTGGCTAAACAAAAAGTGCGTAATTCCTTCAAAGAAATAATAGATTGAACAATTTAAATTTAAACGCCCAATTTTATTGGGCGTTTTGCTTTATTTAATATTTTAATTCCTCCAATTCTTTGAAAGGGGAAAGGTTCAGTTTTTCCACGGCATTTTTGTAATTTACCCAATCGGTTTTGTAGAATGCATTAATACCGGCAATAACCTTGCTCACTTTTTCATCGGCATTTTTTACCAAGGTAATTTCTGTTTTTCCGGGTTCTTGCAATAAGTCATCTATGTAATTGGCGGCAGTGTATAAATAAGAAATTGTGCTTGGAAATTCGGTGGCAGTAATTCCTTGTCGCTTATCTTCCTTGCCCAACATAGCATCTAACAAGCCTTCTATTTTTTTTGAAATTTCCGAATGTACGTTTACGGTGTCTTTTTTGCTTAGTTTTTCTTTGGCATCTTTATTTTGGGCTTTGATGCGTTTTTGATAATCTTCAACAATTTCTTTTGAAGCCAATAAACGTTGTGTGGCTTCACCGGCAACTCCTTTTTTGGCTTCAAGTTGTTTCAGTAAATCGTACTTGCTTTTTAAAACTTCCAATGGCATTTCAACTCTTGGATCAAATTCGACTTTTATGTTTTCTGAGGCTGTTTGATTTCCGAAATGAATTTTTATAGCATAAGTTCCCGGCAAAACAGTAAGTCCGCTTGGTTCGGCCGCATTTGGTTTTGCTTTATTTCTTGACGGACCGTTTTTTCCTTTTTCATCTAAATTCCAAAAGAATCTGTGTGCGCCGTTTTCCTTTGGCGCTGCTGTATAAATGCTTCGTATCAGTTCGTTTTTATCATTAAAAACCTGAAAGAAAATGGAATCGAATTTCACCAAAGGTTTTTCAGATTTAACAGGATCAGCAGGGGCAATAATTTTAGCATCCTTTTTCTTTTTGTCAGAAATTACTTCGGATTTTTTGATTTCAGGTCTGTTGATACTGTAAGTAATCATAGCGCCTCGTGGCTTATTTTCGCCATTAAAAATGGCATTGGCGCCAAATCGTGTTCCGGAAGGTTCCTGATTTTGGGTAATATAAGCGGTTGGCGGCGTAAACAAATGTAAAGGTTTGTCCAAAATCGCTTTTCCTTCTTTTGCCATCGCCCTAAAAGGCCTGATATCATCCAAAACATAAGCGGCTCTTCCAAAAGTACCGATTACCAAATCGTGTTCTCGCGGATGAATCGCCAAATCCATGGTTGAAACCGTCGGATAATTGCTGGTCCATTTTGTCCAGGTTTTACCTTCATCCAGGCTGATGTACAATCCGTTTTCGGTTCCCAAAAAAAGCAAATCTTGAACTTCTAAATCTTGTGCCAATGAAAGAGAATAGCCAAAAATTTCATCCTTTCCGGCAAGCAGGTTTTCCCAGGTTTTCCCATAATCCCGGGTTCTGAACAAATAAGGTTTAAAATCGAATTGTCGGTAATTGTTCACCACCGCATACGCCTCGCCTTTATTAAATTTCGAGGCTCTTATTTGCGCCACCCAACTTTCTTTTGGCATGTCTTTAATGTTTTTTGAAACATTTGTCCAGGTTGTTCCGCTGTCTAAAGTCAGTTGAATATTTCCGTCGTCGGTGCCAACCCAAAGCATATTTTCATCCAAGACACTCGGTTCAATAGCCAAAATAGTACAGTGATTTTCGGCTCCGGTGGCATCCATGGTAATTCCGCCGCTTTCGTGTTGTTTTTGTTTTTCTTTGTTGTTTGTGGTCAAATCGGGTGAAATGATTTCCCAGGTATGTCCTTTATCGGCAGATTTATGTACAAACTGGCTGCCAAAATAAATGGTTTCTTGATCTGCTGGATTGATGGCTATTGCTGAATTCCAGTTAAACCGAAGTTTTAGGTCGGGATTGGGATGTGTAGGTTTTATATTTTTTGTATTTCCGGTAACCCTATCATACCTACCAACATTTCCCTGTTGCGACATCGCGTAGCCAAAACGCGAATCTTTCGGGTCGGGAACCGCATCAAAACCATCGCCAAACATAATTTCCTGCCAATAGGAATTTCTGATTCCCTGTGATTTTAATACATAAGCCGGGCCAACCCAAGAGCCGTTATCCTGCATTCCGCCATATACGTTGTAAGGAAATTCCATATCTACATTGATATGGTAAAATTGTGCAATCGGCAAGTTTTCTGCAAAACGCCAGGTTTTTCCGCGATCTCTGGTAATGTACAAGCCACCGTCATTTCCGTCCATCATAAAATTTGGTTTTGTGGGATGAATATACCAGGCGTGGTGATCGGGATGCACACCTGCCGCAGATCCGTAGGCTGGCATTAATTGCTGAAACGATTTTCCGCCGTCTTCACTTACGTTTACATAGGTAAAAAGGGAGTAAATTCTGTTTTCGTTTAAGGGATCCACAAAAATATCCGCGTAATAAAAAGGACGGTTTCCAATGCCGTCAGCACCTCTTCCGCTCGATTGGTCATTGACCATTTTCCATTTAATTCCACCATCTTCAGATTTGTACAAGGCATTTTTTTTGGCTTCAATCAAAGCATACACAAATTTCGGGTTGCTTGGTGCAATTGCCAAACCTATTCTTCCTAAATTTCCCTCAGGCAAACCTTCTTTGTCTGTTAATTTTTTCCAGTTTTCACCACCGTCGTAAGTAATGTATAAACCCGAGCCTTCGCCACCCGAATTAAAAGTCCAAGGTTTGCGTTCGTGTTCCCACATTGCGGCGATTAATTTATTCGGATTGCTTGGGTCAACCACCAAATCTGCACAACCGGTTTTGTTGTTCACAAACAGCGACTTAGTCCAAGTTTTTCCGCCATCGGTAGTTTTAAAAACCCCGCGTTCAGGATGTTCTCCCCAAGGAGAGCCTATTGCGCCAACATAAACCGTATTGGGATTGTCTTTATCAACAATGATTTTATGAATATTTCTGGTTTTTTCCAAACCCATTAATTTCCAGGTTTTCCCGGCATCTAAACTTTTGTAGATACCATATCCGCCATTTAAACTGTTTCTCGGATTTCCTTCACCGGTTCCCGCCCAAATCACATCAGGATTGCTTTGTTGAACAGCAACAGCACCGATAGATGCCACAGCTTCTTGGTCGAAAATTGGCATCCAGTCAATGCCGCCGCTTTCAGATTTCCATAAACCGCCGGAAGCCGTTCCTACATAAATAATATCTGGATTGCTGGTTACTGCGTCAATGGAGGTGACCCTTCCGCTCATTCCTGCCGGACCGATGGAGCGCGTTTTTATGTTTTCAAATTTCTTGGTGTCAAATTGCTGTGCGTTTAAAATTGTTGAAATCAACAAAAACAGAAAAGTGATTTTTTTCATAAGAATTAGGTTTGGTTTAGACAATGATTTTACGAAGTTATCATTTTTTTAAATTATTTTTTCTTATAATCATTCTAAATAAAGAATTAAACATAAATTAATTTTCCAGATGTTTCCTTACAAAAAATGAATTGGTATCTTTGTTACTTTCTAAAAATTTATATTAAAAATGAGCGGATTTTTATCTTCATCAATCGCAAGGAAAGTAGCGATGGCTTTATCTGCACTTTTCCTTATTATTTTCTTACTTATTCATTTAACGGTAAACATAACTTCATTATTCAGTGAAAATGTATTTAATGAATTGTCTCATTTTATGGGAACTAATTTTTTAGTGCAATTTTTAATGCAGCCCATTTTAATTTTTGGCGTTGTTTTTCACTTTGTGATGGGATTTGTTCTAGAGTTAAAGAATAAAAAATCGAGAACAGTTAAATATGTAAAATACAATGGCGCTGCAAATGCCTCTTGGATGTCAAGAAATATGGCAATAAGCGGTGGCGTTATTTTAGCTTTTCTTGTGTTGCATTTTATTGATTTCTGGTTTCCCGAAATGAACTACAAATACATCGAGTTTTTGCCAGAAAATCCAACTAGGTATTTTACGGAACTGCAACACAAATTCACCAACCCTTTAAGAGTTGGCGCTTATGTAATTGCCTTTATACTATTGGCATTGCATTTATTGCATGGTTTTCAGTCGGCATTTCAATCTTTGGGCCTAAACAGGTATGCAAAATGTATAAAAACATTGGGCAATATTTACGCAATAGTAATTCCTTTAGGATTTATTATCATCGCATTGTTTCATTATTTCAGTCAATTAAACCATTAATCTTATAAAATTATGACGACTTTAAATTCAAGAATACCAGAAGGTCCAATAAAAGATAAATGGACATTATATAAAGATAAAATAAACTTGGTGAACCCGGCCAACAAGCGTAATATAGATATTATTGTTGTTGGAACAGGTTTGGCAGGAGGTTCTGCTGCCGCTTCATTGGCCGAGTTGGGCTATAGCGTAAAAGCATTCGCCTACCAGGATTCCCCACGACGCGCGCACTCAATTGCTGCACAAGGCGGAATCAATGCTTCAAAAAATTATATGGGTGATGGTGATTCAAACTATCGCTTATTTTATGATACCGTAAAAGGTGGTGATTACCGTTCGCGCGAAGCGAATGTGTACCGTTTGGCCGAAGTTTCAGGAAATATTATTGACCAATGTGTGGCGCAAGGCGTACCTTTTGCACGTGATTACGGCGGATTGTTAGACAACCGTTCATTTGGTGGTGTGTTGGTTTCCCGTACTTTTTATGCGAAAGGACAAACTGGCCAACAATTATTATTGGGCGCTTATTCAGCAATGAATCGCCAAATTGCCCGCGGAAAAATAGAAATGTTCAACCGCCATGAAATGCTTGACGTGGTGAAAATTGATGGAAAAGCAAGAGGCATTATAGCCCGTAACTTAATTACCGGCGAAATTGAACGTCATTCTGCCCACGCTGTTGTTATTGCAACGGGTGGTTACGGAAACGTTTATTTCTTATCAACCAACGCAATGGGATCTAACGCAACCGCTGCCTGGAAAATTCATAAAAAAGGCGCTTTTTTTGCTAATCCTTGTTTCACGCAAATTCATCCAACTTGTATTCCAAGATCGGGTGATTATCAGTCAAAATTAACGTTGATGTCTGAATCATTGCGAAATGATGGTCGAATTTGGGTTCCTGCAAAATTAGATGATGCAAAAGCCATTCAACAAAAGAAATTAAAACCAATTCAAATTGCCGAAGAAAACAGAGATTATTTCTTGGAAAGAAGATACCCTGCATTTGGTAACCTGGTTCCTCGTGATGTGGCTTCAAGAGCAGCAAAAGAACGTTGCGATGCCGGTTTTGGCGTAAACGCCACAGGCGAAGCTGTTTATTTGGATTTTGCCGCAGCGATAAAACGGTATGGAACTGAACAAGCTAAAATACATAACATAACCAATCCTACAACTGAGAAAATTACCCAATTAGGTGAAGCTGTTATTGAAGAAAAATATGGAAACTTATTCCAGATGTATGAGAAAATCATTGATGAAAATCCATACAAAACTCCGATGATGATTTATCCTGCAACGCATTATACGATGGGTGGCGTTTGGGTTGATTATAATTTAATGACGACCGTTCCTGGTTTGTATTGTATTGGAGAAGCAAATTTCTCTGATCACGGCGCAAACAGGTTGGGCGCTTCTGCATTGATGCAAGGATTGGCTGATGGTTATTTTGTATTGCCTTATACCATTGGTGATTATTTGGCTGATGATATCAGAACCGGAAAAATAAAAACAGATTCACCTGAGTTTGATGAAGCTGAAAAATCGGTTAAGGATCAGTTAGATTTCTTTATCAACAATAAAGGAACAAACACCGTAGATTATTATCACAAAAAACTTGGTTTGGTAATGTGGAATAAAGTTGGAATGGCCCGAAATGAAAAAGGATTAAAAGAAGCCATTGCTGAAATTCAGGAAATTAGGGAAGACTTCTGGAAAAACGTAAAAGTTCCGGGAAGTTTAAACGAATTTAACCAAGAGCTTGAAAAAGCCGGCAGGGTAGCCGATTTCTTAGAATTGGGTGAATTGTTTGCAAAAGATGCTTTGGAACGTGAAGAATCTTGTGGAGGTCATTTCCGTGAAGAACACACAACCGAGGATGGAGAAGCAAAAAGAGACGATGTTAATTTCGCTTATGTTGCCGCTTGGGAATATACAGGAAAACCTAGTGAAGCTATTTTGCATAAAGAAGAATTACAATTTAAAGATATCGAATTAAAAACTCGTTCATACAAATAAGAAGACATTATGAATTTAACGTTAAAAATTTGGAGACAAAAAGGACCACAAGACAAAGGTCGAATGGTCGAATATAAAGTAACTGATATTTCAGAACATATGTCATTTTTGGAAATGATGGACGTTTTAAATGAAAGTCTGGTTGCAAAAGATGAAGAACCGATAGCTTTTGATCACGACTGCAGAGAAGGTATTTGCGGAATGTGTTCGTTACAAATCAATGGAGAAGCGCACGGACCAGACAGAGGAATTACCACTTGCCAATTGCATATGCGTATGTTTAAAGATGGCGACACTATTTTTATAGAACCTTTTAGAGCAAATGCTTTTCCGGTAATTAAAGATTTGGTGGTAGACCGTATGGCTTTTGAGCGCATACAACAAGCTGGTGGTTATATTTCGGTAAACACATCGGGAAATACACAAGATGCAAATTCAATTCCAATTTCAAAACAAAATGCAGATTTATCCATGGATGCTGCTTCTTGTATTGGTTGCGGAGCTTGCGTTGCCAGTTGTAAAAACTCAAGTGCTATGTTATTTGTTGCGGCTAAAGTATCACAATATGCGTTGTTGCCACAAGGAAAAATAGAGGCAAAAGACCGTGTTAAAAATATGGTGATGCAAATGGATTTGGAGGGATTTGGAAACTGTACCAATACAGGAGCTTGCGAAATTGAATGTCCAAAAGGAATATCAATTGAAAATATTGCCCGTTTAAATCGCGAATATTTAGCGGCATCTGTTTAATATAAATAAAGCTTTAATTTTTAAATTAAAACCCAAAAGACTCTTCTTTTGGGTTTTTTAATGAGGATTAAAAAAGGATAACATTGATTATAAAAATTTGCTTGCAAATAGATACAATAATACACAGTACAAAAAACCACTAATAAAATTAACATGGACTTAAATATTCAACCTACATTAGAGAATGAAAAAGCAGTTCTTTGCCCATTACAGGAGCAAGACTTTGAAGCTTTGTACGCTGTTGCATCAGATCCAAAAATTTGGGAACAGCACCCTAACAAAGACCGTTGGAAGAAAGATGTGTTCAAAGTTTTTTTTGATGGCGCCATGCAAAGTAAAGGAGCATTTAAAATCCTGGACAAAACTAACGGCAGTATCATTGGTTGCACTAGATTTTATGATTTTGAAGAACGAGATAACAGCATTCTTATTGGATATACATTTTATGCAGCAAATTGTTGGGGAAAAGGGTTTAATCATTCCGTTAAAATATTAATGTTGAATTATATTTTTCAATTTGTTTCAAACGTTTATTTTCATATCGGAGCCACAAACTTTCGCTCTCAAATTGCTATTAACCGTTTGGGTGTTACAAAAATTGATGAGCAAGAAGTAACTTATTTTGGGGAACAACCCAAGTTAAATTATGTGTACAAGTTGACAAAGGAAGCATGGCTTTCAAATAACAATTCCACTAAACACCCATTTGCAAATAGGTAAGAATAGTAGTAAGGTAACGCAGGAACTAAAAGGATTTTTGCTAAAATTGCCGGGAATTTCGCTTTAAACTTAATTGATGATTAAATAAACAATGCCGGCAATTATAAAAATGACTATAATGATTAAATATTGCCAAACATCGGTTAAATAAGGCGCGTACGTTTTCCAAAAGTTTTTAAAATAGTTCATCTTTAAAATTTGAATTTGCATTTGGTTAAATTTTGAGAAGATTCAATAAAATAACAGCAATTTTTATTTTGAAGAAAATAAATTTATTGTTTAAAAAAGGCAATTAATTATTGTTTAACGATAATTATTAATTATATTAGCTTCATAAAAAAGTTTATTATGAGAAAGCTAATTATTTTAAAATCGATTGTTGATTTATTTTGGATTTTATCCTTACCAATTGTTCCTCTTATCCTCATTTTTATTCCTATTAGCTTTATTACGGCTGATTTTAATTATTTTCCTTTCAAAATAAATGGAGTTGAGATTGAAACTTTCGATTTGGGGACGAAAATTATTTTAACAGTTATGCTGCTTTCGTATTTACTGTTAATTTATTGCATTTATCTTTTTAGAAAAATACTCACTTGTTTTATACGGGTTAAAATATTTGATGAAGCGGTTATTACTAACTTTAATAAAATCGGGAATCTATTGGTGTTATCTTCCTTTTTAATTGGAATTCCTTCTATTTTATACAAAATATATTATACTGAAAATATCAGGTTTGAGTTGGGTATTAGCCCTTTTATTTTTTTACTTTGCCTAGGTTTTTTCTTTATGATTTTAAGTGAAATATTTAAAATATCAAGAAAAATGAAGGAAGAAAATGAACTAACAATATAACTATGCCAATCATTGTAAATTTAGATATTATGCTTGCCACCAGAAAAATGAGAAGCAAAGATTTGGCTGAAAAAATTGGAATTACCACGGCCAATCTTTCTGTTTTAAAGTCGGGAAAAGCCAAAGCCATCCGTTTTTCAACCTTAGAAGCAATTTGTGAAGCATTGGATTGCCAACCATCCGATATTTTAGAATTTTCACCAGAACTTTAATTTTAGTAACTTTAAAAGATTAAATAAATCAACAATAAAATATGCCCAACTTTAAAGTTTCTGTAGCTTCAAAACTTCCCGCTGTTAAAACCAGTATTTTTAGTGTGATGAGCGGTTTGGCGGCCGAAGAAAATGCACTGAACTTATCCCAAGGATTTCCAAATTTTGAAAGTGATTTAAAACTGATTGACTTGGTGAATAAAGCGATGGTTCATGGTAAAAATCAGTATGCGCCAATGCCAGGAATTTTAAGTTTGAGAGAAGCCATTGCCGAAAAAATGTTTAATTTATATGGTATTTCTTACAATCCGGAATCGGAAATAACCATTACGGCAGGTGCCACTCAGGCAATTTTTACAGCCATTGCGGATGTCGTTCATAAAGATGATGAAGTCATTATTTTTAAACCTGCATACGACTGTTACGAGCCAACCATCGAACTTTTTGGCGGAAAAGCAATTTCGGTTCAATTAAATCCGGAGAATTTCAGCATTGACTGGCAAAAAGTAAAAGGATTGATTTCCGATAAAACCAAGATGATCATCATTAATTCGCCGCACAATCCATCCGGCAGAATTTTGTCAAAAAGCGATATGCAGCAATTGGAAGCGTTGTTGAAAAACACCAATATATTATTGCTGAGTGATGAGGTGTATGAGCACATTATTTTTGACGGCGAAAAACATCAGTCGGCAGCGTTGTTTCCAGCTTTGGCTGAAAGGGCTTTTATTGTGGCTTCCTTCGGAAAAACATTTCACAATACCGGATGGAAAGTGGGTTATTGTATTGCTCCGGCGCAACTGACTGAAGAATTCAGAAAAGTGCATCAGTTTAATGTATTTAGCGTAAACCATCCTGTGCAAATTGCGCTGGCTGAATATTTAAAGAATCCGAATAATTATCTTGAATTGGGCAGTTTTTATCAGCAAAAAAGAGATTTGTTTTTAAGTCTGCTGAAAGATTCCCGTTTCAATTTCAAACCTTCAAAAGGAACCTATTTCCAATTGTTGAACTTTTCGAAAATAACAGAGGAAAGCGATGTTGATTTTGCCATCAAATTGACCAAAGAAAAGAAAATAGCTTCCATACCAATTTCGGTATTCAATGAAGCCGGTTTAGACACCAAAGTATTGCGTTTTTGCTTTGCGAAAACAGATGAAACCTTAAAAAAAGCAGCAGAAATATTATGCAACATTTAAAAATAGCAATCCTGCAAGCCGATTTGGTTTGG
>CAZBGP010000050.1:0-15435 GCA_964491495.1 uncultured Lutibacter sp.
ATTGTATCGTAGTTGGTTTTCTTTTTTTTTGAGTTGTTTTCGTAAATCGACTTTACCTCCAATGAAAAATTGTCATGAATTTTTACACTATCCTTTATCATTTTTAAATATTAGAAATTAAAACAATCCGTTTGGCGTTATGTCCAGCCATTTAAAATAGGTCATTGCCATAATAATGGAAAGCAACCAAGCCAATGTTTGCATCGTTATCCCAAACTTAAAAGTATCCGTCCAACTGTAATGGTTTGTTGAATATAATAACAAAGCAGGCTTGCTGTTAAAAGGTAAAACATAAACGTGCTCAATTAAAAAAGCCAGCGGTAATGCCAAACTAATGACTTCAAAACCAAATCGGGTCGCAATTCCAATCGCTATTGGAATAAAAATCATGGCACGCATTGTTTTACTTTGAAAAATCAAAGCGCTATAAATCATTCCAAAAGTCAAAATTAAATACAATACCCAAAATGGTGTGTTGTCACTAATTCCCAATCCGTCAAACAAAGAATTAACAGCAATGCTTGGCAAATCTGTAACGTTAAAACCTGCGCCCAATGTATACGCACCGGCTGAAAATAACAATAAATGCCAAGGAATGTCGACCTCATTCCAGGAAACAATGCCAATTTTTGGCATTAAAGCAACAATCGCACCCATAAAAGCAACGGCTGTCGGACTTATGCCGTGATACCTGTCTGTTACCCATAAAGCCAAGATTGAAACAAATATAAAAATGGATTTTATTTCATTGAATGAAACTTTACCCATATTTTTTAATTCTACTCTTAAAGTATCCATTCCTCCTTCAATAGAAGGTTTTCTGTTTTCCTTTTCAATAGGGAAAATAATTTTAGACCCAACAATCCAGCCTAAAATCATTAAAATCATGGCTCCGGGAAAAGCGGCTATCATCCAGTCAGAAAAGAATATATCACTTCCTATGGCACCCGCAATTAACGAAGCCGCCAACAAATTGGCACCTGAACCCGTTAAAAATGAACTGGCACCCATATTGATTTGAAATAAATTTTGCAGAATAATGTTTCGGCCAAAATTATTTCTATTCCCGTTTGAAGCCCCATAAACTGCTGCAATCACCATAAATATTGGCAATAAAATAGCTGCTTTTGCGGTAGTGGCAGAAATAAAAATAGACAACACAAGATTTATGACGATAAAGCTTAAAAAAATAGAAGATGCGTTTTTTCCGAATTTTAATATAAACCACAGTGCAAATCTTTTGGCAACACCCGTTACAACGAGCATACTTGCTAAAACAAACGACAAAATATTCAACCACATTACTTCGTGTCCCAATTGGGCATAAGCAACTTTTTCGGGTAAAACACCGGTTAAAACCAATGCGATAATTAAAATTAAAGACGTTAAATAATTGGGGATTGCCTCGGTAATCCACAAAATAAGGGAAGCCACAAAAATAGCCAACATCGCTCTGTTTGAATGAACAAAATCGACCAAACCAATTTCATTAAAATTTTTAAGCGCGCTTTTGCTTAAACTTTCCACCTCAAATTGTTTCAAAAACGGAATCTCAAAAACAAACATGATGAGTATATAGGAAATAATGGCCAAAGGTCCGCCAATAATCGCGAATATTTTTTCTACCTTGGTTAATTTCCGAACAGGAAGTTTTTCCATTCGGTAATTACTCATATCTAATACATTCTTATACATAATTTTTATAGCTAAAAAGTTTAAAAACCCTAAGAACTTTAAAGCTCTCAGGGTTTAAGCTGAGTTAATTTCTACCAGTTTTTGAAAGGATCTTTCATCAACATAGAATTGTAATATTTTACTTGTCCGGTAACTTCTTCTCCCAGCCAATTTGGTTTTTTAAAGTTTTCATCTTCAGCAGCCAACTCAACTTCGGCTACCACCAAACCTTCATTATCACCATAAAATTCATCCACTTCAAAAGTATGTTCACCAATTTTTACATTAAAACGGGTTTTATCAATAACGCCGGGTTCACAAATTTTTAATAACTGATTTACATCGGCTACCGGAATTTCCTTTTCCCATTCATATCTTGAAGCGCCCGATTCATTTCCAATGCCTTTAATGGTTAAAAATCCTTTGTCACCTTTTACCCGAACCCTAACAGTTCTTTCAGGTATTGATGATAAATACCCTTGGGTTATTCTTGTTTTTGTTGCAGCTTCTGCCTTAAAAGCGTCGCTTTTCACTAAAAACTTTCTTTCTATTTCTTGTGCCATTTTAATTAGCTAATGGTTTATTAATCCAGCCTATTACTCGTTTTATTGCCTGTAAATAATTGATGTTTTCAACACCTTGTAAACCCACATCTGTAATTGTTTTTTTAATGTCCTCAATTTCTGTTGATTCAGAATTTATGGTCACCACTTTTGCGCCGTTTATAAGCACATTTCCAACTTCACAAATGGTGTTATTTACCATATAACCAAATCTTTGTTTGTGCACCTTTACGCCTTGAAGGTCAGGATGCGCATCAACAATTGCCATAAACTCATCAAATGTATAAATGTCTTTAGTTAAGGTTGGCATTTTTACTTTAAATGCCGGGAAAACTTCTTTAGCCAAAATTTCTTTGGCCATTGGAAACTCGCCTTTCATTAATGGATTCCATTGTTCCAAACCATCAACAGTTTGCACATACGTTTTGATGTCCATTTTACCGTCTCTAATTTTGGTGTTGTTAATATCATTTGTTTTTGAAAGAATGTAAATTTCATCGGATGTTCGTTCCCAAACACTTTGAGGAATTGGGACAGACAAACGCGCCATAAACCTGGCTTGTTCATCAAAATTTTGTCCAAATGTTCTATATTCGAAACGAGGCTTTGATATTTCGCCTATTTTCATTGTTGGCTTTGTAGTCATATTTTTATGTTATTTGTTTTTAAAGTAAATTCCTTATTACAATTTTGGGCGTTCCCCTGCGGGTCGGGCTTTTCGCTGCAATCAGTCATTGCGAGGAACGAAGCAATCTTCACCTCAGCTTACGAAATCGCAATGCCAGTATTTCCGCTTCAAACAAGGTTCACTGAACACCAATACAAAATAATAAAAAGGTAAAGTAATCCCTAACGCATTTCATATTAATAATTTCTAACCGCAAAGTTCACAAAGGTTTGCAAAACGGTCGCTAAGCATTTTCTTGGCGAACTTTGTGGTTAAAAATAATATTTATCGAACTTTTAAACTTTCTATCTAATTATTTGAAGTTCCTTTTGTTTCGGCAACAGGAACAATCCATTTGGCTGCGCCATCCAATTTACGTGCAACCAACGGAACTCCCGGCCAGTTTGCTTTTAACAATTGGTCAACAACTTGATCAGTGGCATTCACCAAAGTAATGTCTTCTCCTGAAGAAGAAATTCCAAATTGTCCTTGAGGAGATCCGCTGCCGGTTTCAATCAAATAAAACCCCTTTGATGCAATGTTGGTTCCGGCAGGAATTACATAAGCAGCGCCAATTCCTCCAGCATCATAAACCTTAAAACCGCTAATATTTATGGCAGCGTTAGTGGCATTGTACAATTCAATAAAATCATAAGGAGCGCCCGATGCATTTATTTCATTAATCACCAATTGGTTCAAAATAGCCAAAGGTGCCACGGTTATAAACGGCCAGGTTGAAGCCACATCATGATTAAATGCACTGGTAACCACACCATCAACAACAACCTCTTCAGGATAGTAAGTTCTTAAACCGGCAATGTCTTCAACCCTTAAATAATAAGCGATTTTTGCGCCATCAACTTGTCCTGGAACTGTGCCGGTAAAGGTAATATTATCAGTTGTTGTTAAGATTATGGTTGATTTTGTTGTTGCCAACGCGTTATTTAACACATAATACAATCTTACTTCTTTAACACCGGTTTTATCATAAGTTGTTACGGTAAAATTAATGGCTTCATCTTCGCTTGGATTTTCATTGGATGGTGCAACTGAAACAAATATCGGTTTCCCGTTAGCTATCGTAAAACTGGCATTACCAATAGGCGCATTTGCAGGAAAATAACTTTTGGCTCCGCTTTCATCGGTGGCGACCACATAATATTTTACAACGGTTCCCGCATTTAATTGCGGAATCCTGTAAATATATTCTCCGCCGCCAATCGGTGCCATTTCAACAAATGAGATGCCGCTTCCAATTTCCAAATACATTTTTACATCTCTTATGCCATCAGCATCAGAAGCAATTACTTTAAAATCATAGTAAGTGTTGTCATTAACATCGGCAATTAAACTTGCAGTAAGTAATGGTGACTCACTTACAGTGCTGTTTGCAGCACCTTTTGTTGATCCCATTACAACCCAATTAACGCCACCATCAATAGCTCTTCCGTAGGCTAAACCTATTTGTGAAGACATATCCGGTGTTGAAATTTCATCAATAATTTCTCCAACAGCATTTTTTAAGGTAATCTTTTCTCCGGCTGAAGATATTTTGAAATTGGTAGACACATTAGGCACATTTGAATCGTCACAATTAAAAGTCACAAATCCGCCTGCGGGAATGTTTAGATTGGTAATAGTCCATTCCTGGCTGGTATCTGATAATTTATACCCAGATAAGTTAACACTTGCATCGCTGCCGTTGTATAATTCGATCCAATCCGGTTCACCGGTCGACATAATTTCATTCAATTTAACTGCTTCTGAAATTATTGGCCCCTCGGTTTCCATCACCTCGTCTTCAACACAGCCAATAAATGTGACCAGGGTTATTGCTAATAAATATTTTAAATTTTTCATTTTGATTTACTTTTAATGATTAAAAATCAACTTCTATTCTAAATGCCAGCATACCAAAATCATCTCCGGCATTGCCTTTGGTTTCCACAACTTTTACAGGATCTTTTGTTAAGTTTCCATCAATATCATGACCCACAAATAATTTTCCTTTTCCGTTTGCATAACGGTCAAGATTGTTATAAACATAGTTCACCATAAATTTCACATTCGGGTTAAAGTGATAGTTTAATCCAACCGTATAAGCTTCTGCAGAACCTCCATAAATTTCGGCTTTAGCATCATTTGCATCCACAAAGTCATATTTTAATGCAATTTCCAAATCTCCATAATCTTTTCCTCTTTCAATTCTTGTGAATTCAGCGTCAGCACTGTTATAATTATATTTCCCTCCGAAAAGCAAATAGCCTGCCTGCACATAATAACCATTGATGTTCATAGTTGCCAAATCCCCTTCTCTATTAACATCCACTGTTTTATATTCACTTTGAAACATAAATCCTTTATATGCTCCAGCCAATTCTAAACCCAACATGGTATTATGATCAACATTTAAAATATCATCGGTATCTATATATTTTCTTCTGTTAATTGTACTTATTGAACGTGTGCTAAACCGATAAGCTCCAATAACTTCTTCGGTAGTTTTTGGTGTTCTGTAAGAACCTGCAACACCCAAATGAAGCACTTTTTCATCATCAAAAATTGGTCTAAAAACAGCCCTTCCCGTAAAAGAATAGCCTTCGTCTACCCCAAAATCTTTATTGGCATCTTGAGAAAAAGTAACTTCTTCCAAATCTCCAATGGTATTAAAATGAAGGCCGCCAATTAAATTGTATTTGTCTGTCCAGTGATTCACTTGCACTCCTAAATGACGCGATGGATCTAGTTTAGATGACAAAGCGCGTTCAATAAAAGTGAGGTATCTGGATGTTGTGGTTGTTTCCATCCCAAAACCTTCTTTAAAATGTCCCGCTTTAATGCTGAAATTGTCGGCATCAACCGTATATTTTACGTAAGCATCTTTTAATTCAACCGCAGAGCCGGCAAAATCCAAATCGATTTCTCCATACCAATTGGTCCAGAAAATGGCTTTTATGCCAAATCGCGCTCTTCTTATTGATGCACCGTTTCCAATTGGGTTATACACGTCATTTGAAAAAAACGCTCCATCAAATTGAACCCGGTTATCCATCCAAATTGAATAACTCTTGTCGTCAGACGTGAACCTCAAGATGCCTTCTTGTGATTCAGCGTTTAAACTTTTGAAATTAACTTCCTGGCCGTACTGATTTAGCCGAATAGTGTCGCTTTTTTTAATTTCCTGGGCAGATGATCCAATACTATAAATCACCAATGCCACTGCCAATGTGTAAATTTTATTTTTCATCATTTTTATTATTATTATTCATGTTATATTTAAAGTTTACTTATTAACTCCGTTAAATTTTCCTCCCGTTTTAAATGCATTTTTTTTCGAAGGCGATGTCGGTTTACCTCAACACTTTTTGTAGATATGTTCAAAATTGAAGCAATTTCTTTTGAGCTTAAATTAAGTCGGATCAAGGCCGATAATCGTTGTTCATTTTCCGACAATCCCGGATATCTTTTAGCCAATCGCAAATAAAAATCGGTGTTTAATTCATTGATAAAAATGTTGAATTTTTCTCGTTCCTTATCAAGACTTAAATTGTCTATAATCAATTTTTTTAATTGAATAAGTTCCTCTGTGGTTGTTTCTGGCTTGAGAATAATTTTATCGATTTTGGCTTTTAATTTTTCAAGAAATTGATTTTTTTGAATAATGCTTATGGCGATACCCATTTGTTCTTTTCGCTTAAATTCGATCTCTTTTTCAAGAATGGCATTTTCATTATTTACTTTTTGTAATTCGGTTTGCAATAATTTTTCCTGCGATTCATATTTTAGTAATATGTCCGAAGATTCTTCCGCTTTTGCATGTGATGATTTACGCGTCAAAAAAATAATCAACCCAAAAATTAACAACAGCAAAAATCCTATAATAGCAAATAATAATGGTTGGTATAAATTAACCGACGCCACTGAATCACTTATTTTTGGTGAGGAGATTATTGCATTTATTTTTTGACTCACCACCAAACTTTCATTTTGGACAACAGTCAATTTAAAAACATTGTTCATAAAAAATAAGGAGACAAATGTTGTTAAACCAGCAAGTATTGGTGTTGCAATCCAGCCAAGTGTTATTTTTCCAAGAATATTAAATTTAATGTTTCTTCCCCCTTTTAATAAGCCAACACCCATAATTGCACCCACAACTGCTTGTGAACTTGAAACCGGAACCAAAGGAATTGCAGGCAATCCAACGCTTTGAAATAAATTGGACAACGTGGTAGAAGAAAAAATAAACAACACCAAAGAATGAGCAAGCACAATAACCAAGGCAGATTCCGCAGAAAGCTTCATCAAATTATTACCCACAGTCATCATTACTTTTTTAGAATAGGTAATAATTCCGGATGCAATTGCAATACCGCCAATCAAAAATAGAAGTTGTTTTCCATCCAACATAAAGATTCCAAAATTCAATGTAATTTCAGGAACTGAAGGAATAAAAACACCCACTACATTCGCCACATTATTGGCGCCTAAACTATAGGCTCCAAAAGCCCCCACAATTAAAAGGGAATATTTTAAATAAGCGTCTAATTTTATAAGATGAATTTTACTTTTATTAAGTACAAATTTCAAAAGCAGGTACAACAAAATTGCAAAAACAGCACCCAAAATTGGTCCGGCTACCCAGGCACCAACAATTTTTCCTAGCACATTCATATCAGTCGGATTTCCGGAATAGAAATTCCAACCTATAATAGCACCAATAATTCCTTGAGAACTTGAAACAGGCAATTGCAATTTTGTCATCCAAAACACTGTTAGTCCAGCACAAAGCGCTACCGTAAAAGCGCCACCAATAGCATTTACGGATCCCAATTCTCCTAATGTGTCTGATGCACCGGAACCTTGTATGAAAGATCCCAGTATAACAAATATGGACGCTATAAAAACAGCAACACTAAATTTAACCATTTTAGAACCAACTGCCGAACCAAATATATTTGCAGCATCATTAGCGCCCAATGACCAACCCAAAAACAAACCGCTAGTTAAAAAGAGTATAAACATTTGCTTTTATTAGTGGTTACATTTTTATTTTAATTAACAAGGATGAAAGTAGTTTAGCAACAACCTTTGCAGCATCAGCTATTTCCTCTATATGCAAGGTAAAATAACGTAAGTGCGTCTTTTCACTTAGCTTAAGTTGATCCATTTCTTTAAATGCCCGTCGCTTAATTTTATTTGCCAATTTTTCAGTTTCACGCTCGTAAAAAACGACCTTTTGTATTTTATCCTTCACCAAATTTGGATCAGTAAAAAATACGCGCGCCGCAGGAATCACATTCTCTGCTGTTTTTACGGAAATGTTAACCAATCTAGAAAAATCAGTTTTAATTTCTTCAGGAATGAAAGGGCTTTCTACATCAAACTGACTTAAAGTGTTTTTTGTCTGATCTATAATATCATCAACTTTTTCCAACAGATTTAAGATCTCACTGGCATAATTCGGCAATAATGAATACACATAAAAATCGTTTTCAATTTTTCTGATGATGGCATCCGCTTTTTCCTCAAGCTTGTCGATTATTTTTAAATTAGTTTCAAAATCAGCCGTATTCCCGTCTAAATAATTGTTAACCCCTTCTTTAAAATTGAGTATTCCAAGCTCTATGGTATCAAAATATTCATCAATATTTATAATAACATCTTTTGAAGTTTTAAATATTTTTATCATTTCGATTACTTTTTAGTAAAGTTATTAAGCGAAATAATGTTTTAGAATGATATATATCAGTTTGAGTAGTGATACCCTAAAGTAAGAGTGTTTTATTTTATCTTATAAACTTAATTTACAATAGTTTAATTAAGATTGTATAGGTTTTTCTAAAAATCTGAAAGATTCCAGAGTGTTTTATTATAGTATATTCTTTGTTGATAAAAGAAAAAAATTGGAAAAAAGATATTATTGTAGTCAAAAATTGAAAAGTCAAAGACTCTGAAAGCTAAAAAGTTGATGCTGTATGTCAAATTTACCTTAGGAAAAATTGACTATTTACTTTCCCGGTTGTAATAACCCAAAATAAAACCTAAAACAAGCGACCAAATTGCGGCCAAGCCAATTTGATAAGGCTTGTCTAACATAAACGTAATCGTGTGGGCAGGAATCCAAAACCAAATTAAAGAAAGCATTCCTTTGTCAATATTTTTCCAGTTGTTTTGTTTGGCAATCAAATTATCCAGAAAACGATGAAAAATAACCAGAAATAAACCGTATTGCAAATTCATAAAAACCGACAAGGCAAATGCGCTTCCGAACAATCCCATTTCAGGCACAAAATGATGCTCAACCAAATTGGTTAAAAAACCCTGATAGCCAACAAATGCATATTTTACGGTGATGGCGATGATTGCCCATTCCAGCATTTTTAATAAAATAATCGGTAATTTATAAGGCAAGAATACTTTGCCTTGTTGCATCCATTTGGAGAGAAGATCGCCCAAAGTGCCCAATATGGCAAATTGTATCATGGCGCTATAAATTGGGTAGGCGATTACAAATTCAACGTATGCGTTCATCAAAAATTAAAAAAATAAAATATTAAATAACAAAATTTACCAGCCGCCACCTGCGCCGCCGCCACTAAATCCACCACCGCCGAATCCGCCGCCGAATCCGCCGAATCCGCCACCGCTTAAACCGCCGCCAAAACTGCCGCCGCCAAATCCGCCTCTGCCGGCACTGCTTAAAAGTATGGCCGTTAAAATATCCATTCCGTTTGAATTGTTTCTGAATCCTTTGCCTTTATCATTTCCGCTTCCTTTATCTTTTTTATTAAAAATAACCATTAAGATGAAGAAGATAATTATTATAATGACAAAGGTTGGAACGCCGCCACTTTCGCTTTTTGGTGTTTTCTTGTTTTTGTAAGTCCCTTTTAAAACTTTAAAAATGGCATCGCTTCCTTTATCCAAACCGCCATAAAAATCGCCTTTTTTAAATTCGGGAATGATGATGTTTCTTACCAATTCACCCGTAATTCCGGCTGTTAATTTATGCTCTACGCCATAACCGGGCGCAATCCAAATTTTGCGCTCTTTATTGGCCAACAACATTAACACACCATTGTCCTCTTTGGCCTGTCCAATTCCCCATTCATGCGCCCATTTTGGCGTTAAAATTCCAATATCTTCGCCGTTGATGGTTTCAACGGTTACCACTACAATTTGCGTAGAAGTGGAATCGGAATATTGAATTAATTTGCTTTCTAGGGCCGATTTTTGTTCGCTGGTTAATAGATTTGCATAATCATAAACACTGGTTTGCAGTTTTGGCTTTACGGGAATGGTGAATTGCGAAAAAGCAACTTGTGCCAGCAAAATGGTTATAAAAAATGCAATATTTATTTTTATTGATTTGTACATCATTGGTTTTATCCTCTTGAAACTTCATTTGATAATTCGTCTGTATCACTTGAATGATAAGGAAAAAATTCTTTTAGTTTTTTCCCAACCTCGATAATGGCAAGTTCAATTCCTTTTGAAAACTCTTCTTTTTTAAAATAAGAAAGCATCAATTCTTTTTCTGCAGCCCAAAAATTTTCGGTCACTTTTGCGTGGATTCCTTCATCGCCTAAAATGGCGAATTTTCTGCTTTCAATGGCCACATAAATCAGTACGCCGTTTCTTAAATCGGTTTTGTCCATTTCCAACAAATGAAAAACCTCCAAAGCTCTTTCCAATGGAGGTAAATCTGTAATTTTTTCTAAATGGACACGGATTTCTCCTGAAGTGTTTTTTTCTGCCACTTCAATCGCTTTTATAATGGCTTGCTCTTGCGCGACGGTTAAAAATTCTTCAATTTTTGACATTATTCTTTTTTACCAAAATCAAATTGTACATCTGGCGCATTTTCTGCACCGGCTTCAGCATCAAAATATGGTTTGCCGTCAAAATTAAACATTCCGGCCAAAATTGAATTTGGAAATCTTTTAACGTGATTGTTAAATGGCTTGGTTGCTTCGTTAAAACGTGTGCGGGCCGTTAAAATCTGATTTTCCGTGCTTGCCAATTCATCCTGTAATTTTAGAAAATTTTGGTTTGCCTTTAAATCGGGATAACGTTCAACCGTTACCAACAAGCTTTTTAAAGCACCGCTTAAACCACCCTGAACTTGGTTAAATTGCGCCAATTGCTCTGGCGTAATGTTTGTTGGATCAATTTGTACAGAAGTTGCTTTTGCACGCGCTTCAATTACTGAAGTCAGTGTTTCTCTTTCAAAATCGGCAGCGCCTTTTACAGTGTTTACCAAATTTCCAATTAAATCATTTCTGCGTTGGTAGGCTGTTTCTACATTTCCCCAACTTTCAGAAACATTTTCATTCAGTTGAACTGCTGTGTTATAAAATCCTTTTACCCAGCTATAACCGGCGAAAGCCAGGACTGCTACTATAATTACAGGTATTAACCACTTTTTCATTTTTTACGATTTTTAATTGTTTATAATTTTGTTTTATTAGTTTCCTAAAAGATAATTATGTTACAGTTTTTTGATAATTTTTAAAGATACAATTTTAATTATTTATTCAATTTGCGTTAGGGGTTGCAGTGGAAAACCTTTTTTGAGCTTTTTTAGCGAAAAAAGTTTGGAACATAAAACCCGACCCTTGCGGTAACGCCCAAAATATTATTTTTATTGCAATTAATCAATTTGGCTTTTAATTTTAATCAGTTCTTGTTTGATGGCTTCCAGTCGCGTGATGATTTCCTGGTTGTTTTTTACCACTTTTGGCTGCTCTTTCAGTTTGTTTTTTGCCCCATCTAAGGTAAAACCTTTTTCTTTAACCAAATGATAAATAAGCTTCAAATTTTTGATATCTTCTTGGGTAAAAAGCCGATTGCCTTTTTTGTTTTTTTTTGGCTTTAAAATATCGAATTCATTTTCCCAAAATCGAATGTGGGACGTATTAACGCCAAATGCAGTGGCGACTTCGCCAATTTTATAATATCGTTTTTCAGGTAAATCTATGTGCATTAGTCAAGAGATTGTCCTTCAATTTGAGCCGCTTTTTGCATAGCTTCAAATTCATCCGGCGACAAGTTTCCGTAATAAAAGTTAATAGGATTTATCGCTGTTCGGTTTTTATAAATTTCATAATGTAAATGCGGGCCTTGCGAACGGCCGGTATTGCCTACAAAACCAATTAAATCGCCTCTTTTCACTTTTTGGCCTTTTCGAACATTGTAATTGCTTAAATGCGCATACAAGGAAACATAGCCAAAACCGTGTTCAATTCTGATATGCTTTCCGTAACCTGCAGAATTTTGGTCGGCGCGTTCCACATAACCATCACCCGAAGCATAAACCGGCGTTCCGACAGGCGCAGAAAAATCCATTCCCAAATGTTTTTTTCTCGCTTTTGTAAAAGGATCCGATCGCCATCCGTATCCGGAAGCCATACGTGTTAAATCTTGATTTTCAACAGGTTGAATGGCCGGAATTGCTGCCAACAATTTTTCTTTGTTTTCTGCCAATTTTACAATTTCATCCAAAGATTTTGACTGCACATACAGCTGCTTCGCCAAAATATCCATGTTTTTGGTTACGTCAATAATCATTTCAGAATTGTCGAAACCTTCCAAAGCTTTATAACGGTTTACGCCGCCAAAACCAGCTTTTCGCTGCTCATCGGGAATCGGATTCACTTCAAAATACAACCTGTAAATGTTATTGTCTCTTTCTTGGATATCTGCTAAAACTTCTGATAACTGAACAATTTTTTTGGCGTGCAATTCTTCATTTAATTTTACAAACTCTAACTGGCGTCTTAATTCTTTCTCTTTGGGAGATTCGAAAATATTGGTAAAAACAACGAAACCCAAAATCATAAAAACGGTGGCAGATGCCAATGTTAATATCAGCTTTTTTACATTTTCACCCTTTTTTGGTCGTATCTTTTGATAGGATAATGATTCTGAATCGTAATAATATTTTACCTTCGCCATTGTATAAAAATTATATTATTTTTGTCTCAAATATTGGCTCATATTTGAAGCAATAACGACAAATTTACAAAATGTTTTATACAATTGGCAAACCCGCTATTTTTTAGCATATAATTAACAGGGGATTTGCATTTTAAAAAAAATTAAATCGCTAAAAATGAACTTATTAGATATTAGTCTATGACGTTCAAAAAATATTAAATCAATTATGAAATCACAACTTGTACGTCAACAATTTTTAGATTTTTTCGCTTCAAAAAAACACGCAATCGTGCCATCATCCCCGATGGTTTTGAAAAACGACCCTACGCTTATGTTTACCAATGCGGGTATGGTGCCATTTAAAGAGTATTTTTTGGGACAAAAAACCGCCACTGAAAAACGAATTGCCGATACGCAAAAATGTTTAAGGGTTTCAGGAAAACACAACGATTTGGAAGAGGTAGGCAAAGATACTTACCACCATACCATGTTTGAAATGTTGGGAAACTGGAGTTTTGGCGACTATTTTAAAAAAGAAGCCATTGACTGGGCTTGGGAATTGCTGACTGAAGTTTATAAAATTGACAAAGATTGTTTGTACGTTTCTGTTTTTGAAGGATCGGAGGATGATGGCTTGGAATACGACCAGGAAGCATACGATTTATGGAAAAAATACGTTGCAGAAGATCGAATTATCAACGGAAATAAAAAAGATAACTTCTGGGAAATGGGCGCGCAAGGACCTTGCGGACCTTGTTCCGAAATTCATGTAGATATCAGGTCTGCGGCAGAAAAAGCAAAAATTTCAGGCAGAAGTTTGGTGAACAATGACCATCCGCAAGTGGTGGAAATTTGGAACCTTGTTTTTATGGAATTTAACCGAAAAGCCGATGGTTCCTTAGAAAAATTACCTGCAAAACATGTGGATACCGGAATGGGTTTTGAACGTTTGTGTATGGTGCTTCAGCATAAACAATCCAATTACGATACCGATGTTTTTACGCCGCTGATCAGGGAAATTGAAGCCATCACCAACAGCGAATATGGCAAAAATGAAGAAACCGATATCGCGATTCGCGTCATTGCCGACCACGTTCGTGCGGTTGCTTTTGCGATTGCTGACGGACAATTGCCTTCAAATACTGGTGCTGGTTATGTAATTCGCAGAATTTTGCGACGTGCTATTCGCTACGGATTTACTTTTTTAAACACCAAAGAGCCTTTTATCTACAAATTGGCAGGTACTTTAAGTCAGCAAATGGGCGACTATTTCCCGGAACTAAAATCCCAAAAACTATTGGTGACCAACGTTATTAAAGAAGAAGAAAATTCGTTCTTGAGAACTTTAGACCAAGGCTTGGTTTTATTGGATGGCATTATTAAAAATACCAAAGGAAAAGAAGTTTCGGGCAAAAAAGCCTTCGAACTGTTCGATACTTTTGGATTTCCTATTGATTTAACCGCTTTAATTCTTTCTGAAAAAGGAATGACGTTGAATGAAAAAGAATTTAAGGAGGAGCTGGAAAAACAGAAAACACGCTCAAGAGCTGCAGCAGTTGTTGAAACCGATGATTGGGTGATTTTAGAAGAAGATGCTGAAAAAGAATTTATAGGTTATGATACGTTGGAAGCCAATGTTAATATAACCCAGTACAGAAAAGTTTCGTCCAAAAAAGAAGGCGACTTGTACCAATTGGTGTTTAATATGACGCCATTTTATCCGGAAGGTGGCGGACAAGTGGGCGATAAAGGGTATTTAAAAGAAGATGACGGAAACGTCATTTATATAGTAGACACCAAAAAAGAAAATAATTTAATCATCCATTTTGCCAAAAGCTTGCCCAAAGATCCAACCCAAATTTTTAAAGTGGTGGTTGATGAACAACAACGATTCAGAACTGCCTGCAACCACTCTGCAACCCATTTATTGCACCAAGGTTTGCGTGAAATTTTAGGAACGCATGTGGAACAAAAAGGATCGGCAGTACATTCTAAAAATTTGCGTTTCGACTTTTCTCATTTTGCAAAAATGACTGCTGATGAATTGCGTGCCGTGGAAGATTTTGTTAATGATCGCGTTGATTCTAAACTGATGCTGGAAGAATATCGGAATATCCCAATAAAAACTGCCTTAGAAAAAGGTGCTATGGCATTGTTTGGGGAAAAATACGGAGATACGGTCCGCGCCATTCAATTTGGCAACTCCGTAGAACTTTGCGGTGGCACGCACATTCAAAATACGGGCGATATCTGGCATTTTAAAATTGTGTCGGAAGGCGCCATTGCAGCGGGAGTTCGACGTATTGAAGCCATTACGGGGGATGCCGCAAAAGAATTCTTTTTGGAAAATACGCATGTTTTTTCTGAAGTGAAAGAAGTATTGAAAAACGCTAAAAATCCGGTAAAAGCCATAACTGATTTACAGGAAGAAAATGCTACCTTAAAAAAGCAGGTGGAAGCTTTGCAAAAAGACAAGGCCAAAAATTTAACAGGCGATTTAATTAGTCAAGTTGAACCAATTAACGGGTTTAACTATTTGGCTGTAAAGCTGGATTTGGATCAAAACAGCATCAAAGATTTGGCTTTTGA
>CAZBGP010000051.1:0-15367 GCA_964491495.1 uncultured Lutibacter sp.
GTATTGTCCTGATTTGCAGTAGAGCAAACCTCTACTTTTCCGCCAGGGTGAACGCATAACCAAGCCCAGCCCGATCCAAAACGGGTAACTGCAGCTTTAGAAAGCGCATCTTTAAAAGCTTCAAATGAGCCAAAAGCAGCGTCGATGGCCGCAGCCAATTCGCCTGTTGGTTTTCCTCCGCCGTTTGGAGACATTACATTCCAAAAAAGTTCGTGGTTGTAAAAACCGCCTCCGTTATTTCTAACTGCGGCATTGTTCATATCTAATCCGGATAAAATAGCTTCAATAGATTTTCCTTCCAAAGCTGTTCCGGCGATTGCATTGTTTAAATTATTGGTGTAGGCTGCATGATGTTTTCCGTGGTGAATTTCCATGGTTTTTGCATCAATATTAGGTTCTAACGCGTCAAAAGCGTATGGTAATTTCGGTAATTCAAAGGCCATAATCATGTGTTTTAGTTAAACTTAAATATTGTCAAAGGTACCAAACCCTTTTCGTTTTATAAAATCAAATGTGTTTATAGCTGTATTGTTTAATCTTATTAGGCCTAATATTTGGCATCTTTAGGATATTTCGCCATAAATTCTTCGGCTTTTTCCACCATTTTTATACTTCCGCAGAAAAAAGGAACACGTTGGTGCAATTCCGTTGGTTTAATATCCATAATTCTTGTGTAACCGTCGCTTGCTTTTCCGTTGGCTTGTTCAGCTAAAAAAGCCATTGGGTTGCATTCGTACAACAATCGCAATTTTCCTTTTGGCCCGATAGAGCTTGTCGGATAAATATAAATGCCGCCTTTAATCATATTTCTGTGAAAATCGGAAACCAATGAACCAATATAACGTGAAGTGTAAGGTCTGTCGTCTTTTTCTTCCTGGCAGTATTTTAAATAGTCTTTTACGCCTTGTGGAAAGTGCACGTAATTTCCTTCGTTGATGGAATATATTTTCCCAATATCAGGGAATTTCATATTTGGATGCGATAAATAAAAAGAGCCAATTGCCGGATTTAACGTAAAACCGTTTACGCCGTGTCCCGAAGTGTAAACCAGCATTGTTGAGGTACCGTAAACTACGTAACCAGCGGCAACCTGCTGATTTCCACGTTGCAGAAAATCTATTTTTTCAACCGGTGTTCCAATTGGCGTAACACGACGGTAAATGGAAAAAATTGTGCCCACCGAAACATTTACGTCAATATTTGAAGAGCCGTCCAACGGATCCATTAATACAATATATTTATTTTCGTTGGTGCCGTGTTTTCCTTTTACGGTTACAAAATCATCCTCTTCTTCACTGGCAATTCCACAAACAATTTCACGGTTGATGAGCGTTTGCATAAACACCTGATTTGCAAAAACATCCAATTTTTGTTGGTCTTCACCCTGAATATTGGTATCGCCGGCATCACCCAAAATATCAACCAATCCAGCTTTATTCACCTTATAATTCACAACTTTCGCCGCCAGACGAATAGAACTTAACAAGCGTGTAAATTCTCCGGAGGTTGATTTGTAATGTTTCTGATTTTCAATAATAAACTCTCCTAAGGTAAGGTTGTTATTTTTCATTGGCGCGAGCTTTGTTTGTTTGCACAAATATCGAGAAAATTATTTTTAAAAAGACCTTTGTTTTGAGATAGTTTGGATAAAGATTTTTTACATTAGCAATCGCCAAATCAAAATAAAAATTAATGATGAATTTTAGCATTAGGGAAGGAAAAATAGAAGACATGCCGTCGGTATTAAACTTGATAAAAGAGTTGGCGCATTTTGAAAAAGAGGCTGATGCCGTTGTAATTTCGGTAGCCGATTTAGAAAAAGACGGTTTTGGAAATTCCCCGTTGTTTAAAACTTTTGTTGCTGAAGTTGATGAAGAAATTGTTGGGATGGCCTTATGTTATCCAAGATATTCCACATGGAAAGGACCAACCATTCATTTGGAAGATTTAATCGTCAAAAAAAATAAAAGAGGGTTGAATATTGGAAGCGCATTGTATAAAAAAGTGATTGAATACGGCCATAATTTAGGCGTAAAAAGAATGGAATGGGTGGTTTTGGGCTGGAATACGCCGGCCATAGAATTTTATAAAAAAACCGGAGCGCACCTTTTAGATGATTGGAAAACGGTTCAAATAGATGAACTTGCCATAAAAAACTATTTGGAAACTTTATGAAAGCCCATAATGGGCATTTAAAAAAGAATGGCCAATATCCACCAATATAAACAAAACCAAATTAATGGTTTATTAATTTTTGTATAGATGAAAATTTACAAATTTGGAGGTGCCTCGGTAAAAGATGCTGAAGGCATAAAAAATGTGGTGCGTGTTTTAAGAAACGAAGGATTCAAAAATACGCTCATTGTCATTTCGGCAATGGGAAAAATGACCAATGCTTTTGAAAAAATCATCAATTCTTATCATCATAAAACCGATGATTTACAGCAACATATCGAATTCGTAAAGGATTATCATTTAACAATTATGAATGCGTTGTTTGATAATAAATCAAATCCTGTTTTTGTTGAAGTTGACAACCTTTTTGAGGAACTAAACAAGTTTTTGACAACCAACAAATCAACCGACTATAACTTCATTTACGACCAGATTGTTGGTTTTGGCGAATTGCTTTCAACCAAAATTGTGAGCGCATATTTGAATAATATTGGTATTGAAAACCTATGGATTGATGTGCGAGAATACCTAAAAACTGATGACAGTTACAGAGATGCTTACGTAAATTGGGAACTTACTTCCCGAAAAATTTCAACTTTAAACCCAAATAAATTATACATTACCCAAGGATTTTTGGGCGAAGATGCGCAGGGAAATACTACAACTTTGGGCCGCGAAGGTTCCGATTACACCGCTGCCATTTTTGCACATTGCTTAAATGCCAAAAGCTTAACCATTTGGAAAGATGTTGACGGCGTGCTAAATGCCGATCCTCGTTATTTTGAAAACGCACAATTGTTGCATCAAATTTCCTATAGCGAAGCTATCGAAATGGCATTTTACGGCGCTTCTGTCATTCATCCAAAAACGTTGAAACCACTCGAAAACAAAAATATTCCGTTGTATGTCCGCTCCTTTTTAAACTTGGAATTAAACGGCACAACCGTCGGTAAAGGAACTGATTTAATTCCTGAAATACCTTGTTTTATTTTGAAACAAGACCAGATATTGGTATCGATTTCGGCTTTAGATTTTTCTTTTATGGTGGAATCGAACCTCAGCGACATTTTCAGCATTTTACACGACAACAAACTTAAAGTAAACTTAATCCAGAATTCCGCCATCAGCTTTTCGGTATGTATTGAAGATAAATTCAACAATTTTCATCACTTTTTAACAGCACTGAAATCGAAATATAAAGTATCATTTACAGAAAATGTTTCGTTGTACACCATTCGACATTCCAGCGAAAAGGCCATTGATGAAATTGAGCGAAGAGGGGAAGCGCTTTTAAAACAGGCAACAAAAGGAACTGTTCAGCTGGTTATGAAATAATGTGAACGGTTTACAGCCAATAAAGTAACCGTTAATACCAAGGAAAGCACACCGGCAACTGTTAATATAAGTGGGCTAATGAAAAAAATTGCGTATTTTTGTACCTTCCTTAATTTAACCAATAATACTTGAATGAGTTTAGTAACGGCTAAAGAAGTTGCAAAAGTAATAAACCTTGATAAGTACGGATTTATAGGCACTTTTTTTGGCTGGACTTTGATGAAGATTCTTCGCATTTCAACCATCAACAAAATTTACAACAAACACAAGGATTTAAAAGATTTAGAATTTTTTACGGCACTGCTGGACGATTTGCAAATTAATTTTGAAATTCCTGAAGAAGATTTAAGACGAATTCCAAAAACTGGCGCTTTTATTACCGTTTCCAACCATCCGCTTGGAGGCATCGACGGTATTTTATTGTTAAAATTGTTGATTGAAAAACGCCCTGATTATAAAATTATCGCAAATTTCTTACTGCAGCGAATTGAGCCGATGAAGCCTTTTATTATGCCTGTAAATCCTTTTGAAGACAGGAAAGACAAAAGATCGAGCATCGTTGGTTTAAAAAATGCGTTGTCACACCTAAAAGAGGGAAATGCCTTGGGTGTTTTTCCTGCAGGAGAAGTTTCAACCTATAAAGACGGAAGATTAATTGTGGACAAACCTTGGGAGGAAAGTGCCATTAAATTAATCCAAAAGGCGCAAGTGCCGGTTATTCCCATTTATTTTCATGCAAAAAACAGCAAATTCTTTTACGTACTGTCTAAACTGAATTCCAAATTGCGCACAGCAAAATTGCCTTCCGAAGTATTGTCGCAAAAAGGCCGCATAATTAAAGTCAGGATTGGAAATCCAATATCTGTAAAGGATCAGGAAGAATATGATAATACGCAAGATTTTTGCGATTTCATTCGTAAAAAAACATATATGCTGGCAAATCCTTTTGCGAAAGAGCCTATAAAATTAAAGGCGCCTTCCTTAAAAATGCCTAAACCACCCAAAATAATTGTGAGTCAAAAAAATATTGACAAAATGATTTTGGAAGTTGAAGCCTTAAGAAATAGCGAAGGTCGTTTGCTTAAAAGCAAAAATTATGAAGTGTTTTTTGCATTGAGCAAACAAATTCCGAATATCACTTTTGAAATCGGGCGCCTGCGTGAAATTACTTTTAGGGAAGTTGGCGAAGGCACCAATCAATCTTTAGATTTAGATGCCTTTGACGGGTATTATCACCATTTATTTTTATGGGACAACGAAGCCAATAAAGTTGCGGGTGCTTACCGAATGGGCTTGGGAAAAAATATTTATAAAAAACTTGGCATTGAAGGTTTTTACGTGCACACCTTGTTCAAATTTGAACCTGAATTGTACCCAATGATGGAAAATTCCATTGAAATGGGACGCGCTTTTGTGATTAAAGAATACCAACAAAAACCGATGCCGTTGTTTTTACTTTGGAAAGGAATTGTTCACATTACCCTAAGATATCCGGAATATAAATATTTAATTGGTGGCGTAAGCATCAGCAATAAGTTTTCAAATTTCTCAAAATCGTTGATGATTGAGTTTATGAAATCCCATTATTACGACCCGTATGTTGCGCAGTACATCCATCCAAAAAAAGAATATAAAGTTAAATTAAAAGATGCCGACAAAGATTTTGTTTTTGACGCCACCCAGGCCGATATGAACAAATTTGATAAAATTATTGATGAAATTGAACCTGGTTCTTTGCGAATTCCCGTATTGATTAAAAAATACGTGAAACAAAACGCCAGATTGGTGGCGTTTAACGTAGATCCAAAATTTAACAATGCCATTGATGGCTTGATGTACATAAGGATTTCTGATATCCCTGAAAGCACCGTAAAACCAGTTATGGAAGAACTGCAAGCTGAACTGGAAAAATCGCTTGAAAGCGAAAATTCAGTACAAGAAACTTCTATAAACTCCCTGTAATTTTAAAACCAGGCTTTTTTGTTGGTTTGGTACATGTAAACAAATTCTTCATCAGATTTTGTGAGGTAAACGATGCCTTCAATAAGCCCGATAATGCTGGTAACCGCACCGCCTATACCACACGTTACCAAAGTAATTGCCAGCAAAATAATGCCTTCATTTGTGTAGCCGAGCACAAATTTATGGATGCCGAAAACACCCAATAAAATTCCCAGCACACCTGCCAAAACTCTTTTGCTTTCTTCCCTGCTTTTTGGGATTACATTCCCGTTATCGTCTAGTACTTCCATGTATATATTTTTTATAACTATAAAATTACATAATTTTTAGGACAAAAAAACCACATCCTTTGGTTCCCAAAGTTCAATTTTATTTCCTTCCGGATCTAAAATCCAACCAAATTTTCCATAATCATATTCCTCAATTTCTCCAATTACAGCAACGCCTTCTTCTTTTAATTTGTTTAAAATCAAGCTTAAATCTTCAACCCTGTAATTAAACATAAAATCTTTTGTTGAAGGAGAAAAATAAATGGTGTCGCTTTTAAACGGAGTCCATTGCGTACAAGCCGGTTTTCCGTTGTTGTCTTTCCACCAAAAAGTAGAACCACAATCATCAACATTAAAATCGAGGTGTTTTTTATACCACTCTTTCAGTTTGGCCGGATCTTCCGATTTAAAGAAAAGTCCGCCAATACCGGTAACCCTTTTTAACCCGCTTTCAGTTTGAACCGTTTCTTTTGAAAAAAACAACGCATCAACCTTATCAACAATTGTTTGCGCCAATTTCAGGTTAGATTCAACCGTCCATCCTGCAATATGCGGCGAAAGCAAGACGTTTTCAGCGTGAATTAAATAATCAAAAGCTTTAGGGAAAGAATCGTTTTCAAATAAATTTTCGAAAGATAATTTTTCATATTCCAGCACATCCAAACAAGCGCCCAATATTTTTTTTGTTTTCAGGGCTTCAACCAAATCATCGGTAACAACGGCGGAGCCGCGGGCGGTATTGATGAGGTAAAAAGGTTTTTTAAAATTATTGATAAACTGCGCATTTACCATTTGGTGCGACAGTTTGTTAAACGGCGTATGCACACTTAGCACATCGGTTTTTTGCTGCAATTCATCCAAAGTCACCTGTTTGCAATTTTCATCGCCAACGCCTTCTTTTATGTCGTAACAAATCACCTCAACCTCAAAGCCCTTTAACTTTTTAGCAAAGGCTTTTCCCATATTTCCATAGCCAATAATACCAACCGTTTTTCCTTCCAGTTCAATTCCCCTGTTGGCTTCGCGCAGCCATTTTCCCTGTCGGATTTCAAGATCGGCTCTTTTCAGATTGTTAAATAAAGCCAAAATCATTCCAAGCGCGTGTTCGCCAACGGCATTTCTGTTGCCTTCAGGTGCTGAAATTAACTGAATTCCTTTTTCTTCGGCATAAATAACATCAATACTTTCCAATCCGGCACCAACGCGGGCAATAAATTTTAAATTTGTGGCCTTATCTAAAAATTGCTGGTCGATGTTAAACCTGCTTCTGATGACAATACCATCATAACCCCATATTTTTTCCTCAATTTGTTGTTTGGTTGAAAAATAATCTTCCTCGCAAACGCACCCCAGTTTTTCCAAACCGGACTGAAGAATTGGGTGATTGCTGTCTATCAAAAGGACTTTCATTTGTTGTTATTTTTTTCAAGTTATTTGTTATATGTTATAAGTATTTGGGGGTTAAAGTTTTAAACAAATAAACGATTAAATATTTCAACTTTTAACTTATAACTTTTAACCTGCCGAAAGGCATTTAATATTGTTCCTCATCACTTGGAAAATCCCTGCTTTTTACATCAGCAATATAGCTTTCAAACGCAGTGGTCATTTCTGTATATAAATCCATATAGCGCCGCAAAAACCGCGGATGAAATTCGTGGGTCATCCCCAACATATCATGCGTCACCAACACTTGTCCGTCCACACCATTTCCAGCGCCAATTCCAATAACGGGAATGGAAATGCTTTCGGCTATTTTTTGGGCCAATTTTGCAGGAACTTTTTCCAAAACTAGGGCAAAACAACCGAGTTTTTCAAGCAATAAAGCATCTTCCATTAATTTTTCGGCTTCTTCTTCTTCCTTCGCCCTAACGGTATAAGTTCCAAATTTATAAATGGATTGCGGCGTCAATCCCAAATGTCCCATCACAGGAATTCCAGCAGTTAAAATTCTGATGATGGACTCGCTAATTTCGCTTCCGCCTTCCAATTTCACTGCGTGTCCGCCCGATTCTTTCATAATTCTAATAGAAGAATCCAACGCGTTTCTTGAATTTCCCTGATAGCTTCCAAAAGGCAAATCGACCACCACCAAACTTCTATGAATCGCCCTTACCACAGAACTTGCGTGATAAATCATTTGATCTAAGGTAATGGGCAAGGTTGTTTCGTGCCCGGCCATCACATTAGAGGCTGAATCGCCCACCAAAATAATATCAACTCCGGCATTGTCAATAATTTTTGCCATCGTATAATCATAAGCGGTAAGCATGGCAATTTTTTCACCATTTTTTTTCATTTCCACTACACTTTTGGTGGTAATTCTCTTATAGTCTTTTTTTGCTGTAGACATTTTTTTGTTTTTAAACTTTTGTTAGGTAAAAGTAATGAAAAAAGGCGTTGTTTTAAACACTTTGCTGTTTATCACGCAATAACTGATTAAATATTTGGTTGATAATTAACAACATTCATAATTACAAATTGGGAAATTCAAAATAAATATTTGAACCTAACTATTTTAAAATTATATTTACTTAAAATTAGGGTCTTTTGGCAAAAAAAGAAAAAAATTCAGACAAATATATTCCAGAATTGGAAGAAAAAATAATTGATCTTAGCCTTAAGCTCAAAAGCAAATCTAATGAGTTGAATGCTGCCATTGAAACAAATTCGAAAATTCTTGGCAAACTAACACACAATTTAAAAAATCCGGTTGGCGTAATTTTTTCATTTTCAGAAATGATCTTGGAAGATCTTGAAGATTATTCTGCCGAGAAATTGGGAAAACACATGCAAATCATTAAAAATTCCGCAACATTTTCTTTGGCTTTTCTCGATACCATTTCAAAATATACAAGGGTGAATTCACCAAATTATAGTTTAAAAACCGAGCGTATTAATTTTTCTGAATTGGTGAACAGTGTTATAAATGATTTTAAGGTGAAAGCTTTTGAAAAAAATATTGGTTTAAAAATGAATTTCCCTTCAAAAGAGATTTTTTTAACACTTGACAGGGATGAAATTACGCAGGCTTTAAGCGCCATTTTAAACAACGCGTTGCGATACTCAAATGAGAATTCAACCGTAAACGTATCTGTAGAAGAAACTAAAAATACTGTTGAAACAACAATCACCGACCAAGGAATTGGAATTTCTGATACAGATTTGCCTCATATTTTTGAAGAATTTTATGTGGTCAATACGTATTCTGATGACAAACAAAAATGTATTGGCCTGGGATTGGCAATTGCCAAAAAAATTATTGAAAAACATAATGGGAAAATTTCTGCAAACAGCATTTTGGAAAAAGAATCCAGATTTAAAATTACCCTTCCTGTAATTTCGGTTTAATTTATAAAATATTTGTGCCCACCCTTAAAATCTAAATTATTAAAATAAAACATTAATAATAATTCTTATTTTACACGATCTTAAACCCCAAAAATGATAGACTGAAACACTTTATTCTCATAAAGATCCTTACTTTTATGTTGAAGATGAGACTTTATATTTCAAAAGTTTTGAAGAAAAAGCCAATGATGCGATTTTAATTTTTAAGATGGCTTTTTAGTAGATTGTGAGGAAGTTGTTAAAAATGTTTGGTTTAGACAATGAAACATTTTTCAATATACATACATCAAAAATTTTTCCCGAAAAGTTCCCTGATGAAGAGAGTTCTTTCATAAATGAGGAAGATATGTTGAAAATTGAGCTATAAAATGGCAGCAACAGATATCGATGTAACCAACAAAACGTTTGCTGGTAAGTTTTTCGACTGAAGTTGCGCTTGCCTGAATTAATGAAAAATGTTGATGGATTAACTATTGAAGTAGTTATCTCCGAAATTACGGAACGCAAAAAAAAGAAGCGCAAAAAATGTTCTTTATTACATCTCGAAAGCAACATTAGTCAACTGAAATTTAGAAGAATTCAGTTTGTAGTAAGAAAAGAATTATATAAAATAATTGACACCAGCAATTTTTACATCATCATTATAATGAAGAAAGCGATATGGTCAAAACGATGGCAATTAAAAAAATAATCTTTAATTTTACTTGCTTAAAAGATACAAGTTTTGGCGTTGATGACAATTTACAAAATAAAATTTTTGACCGATTTTCCCAAGGAAACCTGAATTTAAGCAAACAATATAAAAGAACAGGACTGGGTTTGGTAATCACAAAAAAAATTGTTGAGTTGTTTAATGGAGAAATTTGGTTAAATTCGTGTAAAAATGGAACAATAATATATTTTATAATACCGTATGTTAATTCGAAAACACCTTTAATTTCTTCTGTAATTGAAGAACAAAAACCATCTATCCAATTGAAAAATAAAGAGATAACAATTTTAGTGGCTGAAGATGAAGAATACAACATGATGTACATCACGGAGTTATTCTCTTCAACAAATTTTAAAATTATTGAAGCCAATAATGGTAAAAAAGCATTGGAATTGGCGCAAAGCAATCCTGATATTCAATTGGTGTTGATGGACATAAAAATGCCCGTGATGGATGGTAATCAAGCGATGAAAGAACTTAAAAAGTTAAGACCTTCGCTGCCGGTGATTGCGCTTTCCGCATTCGCTATGGAGTCTGATAAAGTAAGAGCAATGGGACTTGGGTTTGACGCCTATTTAACAAAACCATTGGACAGGAAATTGTTGTTTCAACTTATTGAAAAATTTTCAAAAAAAGAGGAATAAGCCAATTATGAATTAAAGTTGATGATATAAAATTTGGTTTGCTGTATTCACCCATAAATACCCGACGCCAATTTTTCAAATAAATACATTTTTAACACGTCCAACTTCACCTGTTTCCAACTGCACTTTTATACCGTGCGGATGCGTTGATGCATTGGTGAGGATTCTTTTTACCACGCCTTCGGTCAATTCGCCGGTTCGCTGATGGTGTTTCTGCACAATTTCTACTGTTTTTCCTGGTTGTATATTTTTTCTGATTGTTCCGCCAAGTTTGTTGTTTTCCATAAGTTTTTCTATTGATAGTTCTAAAAAATGGAAATTTCAGTTTCCGTGGTAAACAATTCCAAAAATTTTATTCCCTTGCTCGAATTTCCCTTTTTGTTCAATCTCGGACTCCAAACAGCGATGCTGTATTTGTGCGGAAGAATGGCCACAATGCCACCGCCAACACCGCTTTTTCCTGGCAAACCAACTTTAAATGTAAATTCTCCGGCCTCGTCATAAAATCCGCAGGTTTGCATGATGGCATTTACGCGTTTTGATTTGCTGATGCTGAGAACTCTTTCCTTTGTGAACGGATTAACGCCATAATCTGCCAAAAAAAGAAATGTCTGGGAAAGTTCCTTGCATGTCATTTCAATAGAACATAGGTTGAAATAAAAATCGAGAACCACATCAATATCATTTTTAATGTTTCCGAAGGATTTCATTAAATTAACCAAAGCAGCGTTTCTATGCCCTGTTAATTTCTCCGATTCCGCAATTCTCGGGCAATAGTCGATATCCGGATTTCCCGAAACACTTCTTACAAACTCAATAAAATCATCCTTCGGATTTTTAAGATGGCTCACCAAAATATCACAAATCACCAAAGCACCCGAATTTATGAGCGGATTACGCGGAATTCCCAAATTAAATTCGAGCTGAAACAGCGAATTAAAAGAAGTTCCTGAAGGTTCCACGCCAACCCTTTCCCATAATTTTTCACCTTCCTGTTTGTACGCCAATACCAACGAAAAAACTTTGGCAATGCTTTGAATCGAAAACTTCTCCTCGGCATCACCAAACTGATAATGTTGTTGGTTGATAGTGGTTAAATGAACACCAAATTTTGTGGCATCTACATTTCCCAACTCAGGAATATAAGTAGCAACTTTGCCCAAATCTTCCGTTTTATTTAACTCCTTATTTATTTTTATAAATATTTTATTGTAATTCATGTTTTATGTTGAAAGTTGAAACTTTAAAAGTTATAAAGTTAAATCAAATATGAATTAGACGCCTTCTAATTTTGAATTTTTATAAAAAAGCAATTTTTGAAATTTTATTTTCAAAACCAAAGACCCTTTCCAACAAAAAGATAAAAAATATTTGCCTGTTTTCATCATTTTGGCATGAAGTTTAAATACTTTAGCAGCTCAAAAGTTAATGATGTTAACATCCCATTTAGGCGAATTTTTTGCCTTATTGACAGCGGTTTTTTGGACTACCACCAGTTTATCATTTCAACAGGCAACCCGAAGAGCAGGTTCTTTGTCGGTTAACGTATTGCGTTTGATCATCGCTTTTTTCATTTATGCCTTAATTTCTTATTTTTCCAGAGGATTATTTTTGCCTTTTGATGCATCGGCACATCAGTGGATTTGGATGTCAATTTCAGGATTGGTGGGCTTTGTTTTTGGAGATTATTTTCTGTTTAAATCGTACGAATTAATCAGCGCAAGAATTTCCATGTTATTAATGTCATTAAGTGCGCCAATCGCCGCCTATTTAGGCTGGTTTATTTTAGGGGAAACCATGAATCTCCTTTCTTTGGCTGCGATGTTTATCACCATTTTTGGAATTATGATGGTGATTACGGAAAAGAAGAAACTGGATGATGAAAAATTAGGGATAAAAAACAAAAAAATTCAATTTTCATTTTCTCCCAAAGGAATGTTATTCGCCTTTTTGGGCGCTATGGGACAAGCATTGGGTCTGGTTTTAAGCAAATACGGAATGGGTGATTACAACGTTTTTGCGGCAACCCAAATTCGTATTATCGCAGGAACTATTGGCTTTATCATCCTGATTTCATTAATTAAAAGATGGCCAAAGGTGAAACAAGCCGTAACCGATTCCATTTCCATGAGATTTATAGTGATTGGTTCTATATTTGGTCCGTTTTTAGGGGTTTATGCCTCTTTGTTGGCCGTAAAATACACAACAGTTGGTATTGCTTCAACCATTATGGCAATTATTCCTGTTTTAATTATTCCGCCTGCTATTTTACTTTACAAAGAAAAAGTGACCGTAAAAGAAATTATTGGGGCTTTTATAGCATTGGGCGGTATCGTTTTATTTTTCATTAAATAAACAAATACGATTTATCGAGTGGCCTAATTCATCAATTAAACGCCAAAATGTTAAATATGATGGCCCGCAATAAATTATTATATTTAACAAACAGCACATGTAATTATTTATGGTAATTTTGTAGGCGTTTTTTAAATACATTTTAACAAACAAAACACCAATCAATTGAAACTACTAAACAACATAAAACTGTTTTTAATTCGAAATTTCAGTTTTAAAAATTATACCAAAAAAAATTGGATTCGCTTTTTTATAAAAAGCATTTTAGCGCTTGGCGTTTTGTTTTTGATTTTTATTATTTCCATTTATTTTGGCTTATTTGGAAGAGTCCCTACCAGTAAAGAAGTGAAACTTTTTAGAAATATGGAAGCTTCAGAGGTTTATTCCTCAGACAATGTGTTACTTTATCGATTTGACAAAGAAAACCGCCTAAACATCCCGTTCGATTCTATTCCAAAACATTTAGTTGAAGCCCTTATCTCTTCAGAAGATTCTCGTTTTTACGAACATTCTGGCGTCGATTTAAAAAGTTTAATGCGCGTTATTGTAAAAACGGTAATCCTTAGAGACAAAAGTTCGGGAGGCGGAAGCACCATTTCACAGCAATTGGTAAAAAACTATTTTCCCCGAAATTCCTACTGGTTTTTGTCAACGCCCATCAACAAGTTTGAAGAAATGGTTGCGGCCTACAAACTGGAAAATCATTTTACAAAAGAACAAATTGTTGAATTTTATTTTAATACCGTTCCTTTTGGCGATACGGCTTTCGGCATTGAAAGTGCCGCGCAGCGCTTTTTTAGCACCTCAACTTCTAATTTAACCATTGAACAGGGCGCTGTTCTGGTTGGCATGTTAAAGGCAACTTATACGTATAATCCCATAAAATTTACTGAAGCTTCCAAAAAAAGAAGAGACATTGTTTTGAATTTAATGAGTCAGGAAAAATATATTTCCGAAAAATTTAAAGATTCTGTAACTGATCTTCCTTTGATTACAAAACCAAAAAGACTCGCGCGCCATCAGGGAAAAGCAAAGTATTTTACGGAGTATGTGCGTTTAATAATGAACGATTGGTTAGAAAATAACAGAAAATCAAGCGGAAAAAAATATGATTTGTATAAAGATGGACTTAAAATTTACACGTCTTTAAATTACGCTATGCAACAATACGCCGAAAAGGCTGTGGCGAAAAGATTAAAAATTTTACAATATGAATTTGACCGCCAATGGGGCGATGAAGACCCTTGGAAAGATGCGCCAATCGTTTTAACAAACGCCATCAAAAACTCGGATCGGTATAAAACACTAAAAAAAGCAGGATTGTCAGAGGCAAAAATTCAAGACAGCCTTAACAAACCTGTGAAAATGAAAATTTTCTCGCACGACGGCGACAGAAATGTCACCATGTCACCGCTGGATTCCATAAAAAATTCATTGCGATTTTTACACGCAAGTTTTATTGCCTTGGAACCAAAAACCGGACATATTAAGGCGTATGTTGGTGGCATTGATGAAAATTATTTTCAATATGACCATGTAACCACTAAAAGGCAGGTTGGAAGTTCCTTTAAGCCTTTTGTATATGCCGCAGCCATTGAAAACGGTATTTCACCTTGCGAAATGTATCCAAATGTTTTGATAAAATATCCACAATACGAAGACTGGGAACCAAAAAATTCCGATTATATTTATGGCGGTGAATTTAGTGTTTGGGGCGCGTTGGCGGCTTCGGTAAATACTGTAACGGTGCAGCTTATGGAAAAAGTTGGCTTGACTAAAATTATTAATTTGGCCAAAAATATGGGTATAGAAACTGAACTACCGGCAGTTCCTTCGCTGTCTTTGGGCACCGCCGAACTTTCCTTGTTGGAAATGGCGAGGGCTTATACCACATTTCCCAATTACGGAAAACCAATGTATGAAGTTATCCTTCTTAAAATTGTGGATAGAGATGATATTTCACTAAATATTGCACCTGTAAAAGAGTCTAAAAATGTGTTTTCAGAAAAAACGGGCGAAATTATGGTAGAAATGTTAAAACGTGTCGTTTTCCAAGGAATTGCCGCACCAATTAGGTACGATTTTCAATTGTTTGGCGATATTGGCGGCAAAACCGGAACTTCTCAAAATCAAGCAGATGGCTGGTTTATTGGGTTTACCTCAAACTTGGTTGTTGGCGCCTGGGTTGGTGCAGAAAATCCCGCAATTCACTTTAAAACGATGGAATTGGGCCAGGCATCGCATACCGCGCTTCCCATCAACGGCGAGTTTTTAAGAATGCTCAATAAAGATGATTCTTTTCAATACTATTTGAAAGAAGATTTTAAAAAACCTTCCAAAGATGTGTTAAAACTTTTCAACTGTAATTCGCGCAAAAACGTGCCGCGACCAGTAAAAGATACCATTGCAGATGTAGGCATCGATTCCTTAAACATTGAAAACGTGATCATACCAAAAGACAGTATCGCCATTCCCCAATAAAAACGGTAATTTATTTCAAAAAATATGTTGGGCCTGCCTGCTATTTCGGTGGGCGTTCCTCGCCAGCTGGCGGGTCGCGTCTT
>CAZBGP010000052.1:0-15186 GCA_964491495.1 uncultured Lutibacter sp.
AATCTTCGTTTACCTTTTCTTTGTTTACTGAAATTGAATTTTCGCTTAAAGCCCTGCGCACTTCGCCATTCGATTTTAAAAAACCGTAATCGGCAAAAGCAGCCACAATTCCTAGGTTGTTTTCAATCACAGAACGTTCCATTTCCGCTTGCGGAACGCCTTCAAAAACATCCAAAAAAGTTTGTTCATCCAACGTTTTTAAATCATCGGCGGTAGAATTTCCAAACAAAATATTTGAGGCGCTAATAGCGTTCTCAAAGGCTTCATTTCCGTGCGTCATTATGGTGACTTCTTCGCCAATTTTCTTTTGCAGAATACGCAGATGCGGTGTTTTTTGATGTTCGGCAATTAAGGTTTCAATGGTTTCTTTGTCTAAAAAAGTGAAGATTTTAATATAACTTTCAGCATCTTCATCAGAACAATTTAACCAATATTGATAATATTTGTAAGGTGAGGTTCTGTTGGCATCCAACCAAATATTTCCGCCGGCAGTTTTCCCAAATTTTGTGCCGTCGGCCTTGGTGATTAATTTACACGTTAAAGCATATGCCTTTCCTTGCGCTTTTCTTCTTATTAATTCAGTTCCCGTAGTAATATTTCCCCATTGGTCGGAACCGCCCATTTGAAGTTTGCAGTCTTTTTCTTTGTATAAATGATAAAAATCGTAGCCCTGAAACAATTGGTAGGTAAATTCCGTAAAACTCATTCCTGTTTGCGACTCGGAATCCAGACGTTTTTTTACTGAATCTTTCGCCATCATGTAATTTACGGTTATGTGTTTGCCAATGTCGCGGACAAATTCAATTAGTGAAATTTCTTTCATCCAATCGTAATTGTTTACCAACTGCGCGGCATTGTCAGAAGTGCTGTCGAAATTTAAAAAACGCGCCAATTGTGCTTTTACGCCGGCAACATTTTTGGCTAAAGTTTCTTCATCCAGCAAATTGCGTTCTTCCGATTTTCCCGAAGGATCGCCCACCATTCCTGTGGCGCCGCCAACCAAAGCGATAGGATTATGCCCTGCATGCTGAAAATGCATCAGCAAAATGATAGGTACCAAACTCCCAATGTGCAGCGAATCGGCTGTTGGGTCAAATCCAATATATCCGGTTGTTTTATTTTTCAGTAAATACTCTTCAGTTTCGGGCATCATATCGTGTAACATACCTCTCCAACGCAGTTCTTCTACAAAATTCATCATCAAATTTTTAAATTTCAGCAAAGATAAAATTTTACTTGTTAGTTAAGGCTTTTAGGTATTGGTTTTTTAAAACGATGTTTTGCGTGCTAAAAACAAACATTTTTTATACTTTCGTCTTATGATTTTAGTTACCGGAGGAACAGGTTTGGTGGGTTCGCATTTGTTGTATCATCTTTCGTTGGAAAATGATTCGATAAAAGCGATTCATAGAAAAAGCAGTAATTTACGTGCTGTAAAAAATGTATTTCAATATTTTTCTTCGGATTATGAGGCGCTTTTTCAAAAAATTGAATGGGTTGAAGCCGATACTACCGATATTATTTCGTTGGAAGAAGCTTTTAAAAATGTAACGGAAGTTTACCATTCCGCAGCATTGGTTTCCTTTAATTCCAAAGACTATGATATTATGGACCAAATCAATATTGATGGCACTTCAAATATTGTGAATTTTTGTATTGAGAACAGGGTTAAAAAATTGTGCTTTGTAAGTTCTGTGGCAACTATTGAAAAATCAGTTGCAGGTAAAATGATGAATGAGGGTGATGAGTGGAATGCTGAAAAAGTGAGTTATGGATACGCCCTTACAAAATATGGTGCAGAAATGGAAGTTTGGCGCGCTTCACAAGAAGGCGTTCCTGTTGTAATTGTAAATCCCGGAATTATTTTGGGGGCAGGATTTTGGCATCAGGGATCGGGTGCTTTATTTTCTAAAATTGAAAAGGGATTTTCTTTTTACAGTGAAGGCGTGATGGGTTTTGTATCTGTCACTGATGTGGTAAAAGTAATGCTTTTGCTGATGAAAAGCAGTATTGTGAACGAGCGCTATATTTTGGTTGCTGAAAACAGCAGTTTTAAAAATATTTTTTATCAGATAGCAGAAAATTTCGGAAAAACCCCACCTTCCATAAAAGTAACAAAATTAATGAGCGCCATTGGCTGGCGACTGGAAAAATTGAAGTCTTTTTTTACTAATGTTCCGGAAACGCTTACCAAACATGCAGCAAAATCTATTCACGACAAACGTTATTATTCTTCAGAAAAAATACAAAAAGATTTGAATTTTGATTTTGAAGCAATTCCCGACACCATAAAAAGTGTTTGTGCGCTTTATAAAAAGGAGATTAAATAAACAGCTATTGTTTTGTAAGACTTTTTAAAGAATCAATTTTAAGCGGCCTTTTAGGTTTTTTAAAATTTTCCCGAAGATTTTTTATAGAATCATTTTTAAGGGAATCCTGTAATTTAATCTCATTTTCTAATTTCTCTTTCAAGGCTTTAAGTCGTTCATCAACTTCTTTCAAAATTTTCTCGTAGTCATCTATTTGAGAAGTGTAATAATAATTACTTTCTTTAAAACGCGTGCTGTCGATGCCGTATTTTTCAAAAACCAACGGGAAATAATTTACATTGCGCTCAAGATCAACGTTTTTAATATTTTCAGCTCCTGCGGCGACAAGCATATCCGTCAGCAAGTCCACCATTTGATTTTTAGGAATTAAATGGTCCGGCTTTTTTATGATGGTGTTGCTGGTGCAAGCCATCAAAAAAACACTTAAAAAAAAGAGGTAACTAAATTTTTTCATTTGTTCTATTAAACAATAATCTTTTGCCTTTAGTACTGTCGCCATTAAATTTACCATTATTATAAACCAAATGGCCATTTACAAATGTATGGGTAATTTTTGAGTAAAAAGTTGTTCCTTCGAATGGAGACCAGCCACATTTATACAAAATATTGTCTTTGGTAACCGTCCAGGGTGAAGAAATATCAATCATCACTAAATCCGCGTAATATCCTTTTCTGATAAATCCTCTTTTTTCGATTTTGAAAATTTTCGCCGGATTGTGGCTCATTTTCTCGACTATTTTTTCAATGGTAATTTTTCCCTGTTGAACCATTTTCAATAGGGCGGGTAAAGCGTGTTGCACCATTGGTCCGCCACTTGGCGCTTTTGCGTAAACCTGCTCTTTTTCTTCTTTTGTATGTGGCGCGTGATCTGTGGCAATCACATCAATTCTGTCGTCGAGCAGTGCTTTTAATAAACCTTCTTTGTCTTGGGTAGTTTTTATGGCAGGATTCCATTTTATAAAATTACCCTTTGTTTCATAATCACTTTCATCAAACCATAGATGGTGCACACAAACTTCGGCAGTAATTTGTTTTTTTTCAACAGGACCTTTGCTCGAAAAAAGTTCGGTTTCTTTTGCTGTTGATAAATGAAAAACATGCAAACGTGCACCGGTTTTTTTTGCGAGTTTAATTGCTTTGGAAGACGAAATGTAACAAGCTTCTTCGCTTCTTATTTTTGGGTGAAATTTTATGGGAATATCTTCACCATATTCTTTTAAATAAGTTTCTAAATTGGCTTTTATGGTTGCTTCATCTTCGCAATGAACTGCAATAAGCATTTTTGTGGAAGAAAATATTTTTTCCAACACTTTTTCGTTATCAACCAACATATTTCCTGTAGAAGAACCCAAAAACAATTTAATTCCTGCAACATTCGCCGGATTTGTTTTCAGCAATTCCTCTAAATTGTCATTGGTACCACCAAACATAAATGAATAGTTGGCATAAGATGTTTTTGCAGCTATTTCAAATTTTTGTTCCAGTAGTTCTTGGGTGGTGGCTTGCGGAACGGTATTTGGCATTTCTATAAATGAAGTGATACCGCCTGCAATGGCCGCTTTACTTTCAGATTCAATGGTTGCTTTATGCGTTAATCCCGGTTCGCGAAAGTGAACTTGATCATCTATCAATCCGGGAATTAAATATTTTCCTTCAGCATCAATAATAGTGGTTTCGGATGATTTTGAGCTAATTGAGGTGTCAATATCCACAATAAATTCTCCATCAATAAGCACGTCGCCATCAAATATCTTTCCTTCGTTAACGATACGGGCATTTTTAATTAGCATTAAACTCATGGTCTTCTTCTTTTATTTTAGCAAGTTTTCAAATCGCATTTTTATGACACCAAAAACGGCTTCTGAAATTATGGAACCGCTCATTTTTGAGGTGCCTTTTTTTCGGTCGGTAAAAATAATGGAAATTTCTTTATGTTTAAATCCTTTTTTCCAGGCCTTAAATTTCATTTCAATCTGAAACGCATAACCCACAAATTTTATTTTATCCAAGGCGATATTTTCCAATACTTTGCGTTTATAGCAAACAAACCCGGCGGTGGTGTCATAAATAGGGATTTGTGTAATAAATCTTACATATTTAGAGGCAAAATAGGACAAAAACAGCCGTTTAAAATCCCAGTTTATCACATTAATTTTATTGTTTAGATACCTTGATCCCACCGAAAAATCGGCACCATCTTCAGCACAAGCGTTGTATAATTGTATTAAATCGTTGGGATTGTGCGAAAAATCGGCATCCATTTCAATAATATAATCGTAATTTTTAGAAATTGCCCACTTAAATCCGTGAATATAGGCAGTTCCCAAACCGTTTTTCTCAAGTCTGACTTCTAAAAATAAATTCGAAAATTCTTGTTGTAAGCTTCTTACAATTGCTCCGGTTCCATCAGGAGAACTGTCGTCAACAACCAAGATGTCGAATTGCTTTTCCTGAGAAAATACGGCCCTGATTATGGCTTCAATATTTTCTTTTTCGTTATAAGTTGGTATGATGACAAGCGTATTCGACATAAATTAAAATTACGGGGCAAAGGTAAAACAAATTATCACTAATTTTGCGTTTAAATAATAACATACTTCATGTTTGAGGCGAAAGAAATAATACACCAAAACCATCATTGGGTTTCACTTGTTTTTTTGGCGATTCTTATTTTTTTAACTTGGGCAAAAGTTTTGTATAAAGACCGGTTGCTTCATACGGCATCATTGTTTTTCGCCAATAAATATATTTTTATTTATTTCAATAAAGAAAAGAGTGATATCCTGAATTTATTTCAATTTTTACTTTTTATGGTGCAAATATTGGCACTTTCTTTGGTGCTTTATTTTGCAAATTATTTGTGGCAGTTTTCCGATAAGTTTTACGCCATTAACGGCTATTTATTGTTGGTTGCAGGTGTGGGACTGTATTTTTGTTTTCGGTATTTAATTGGGTTATTTTTAGCCGAAATTTTCAATATAAAAAACAAATACAATAAAATTGTTTACGACAAGGTTAGCTATTTTAATAACCTTATATTGTGGGTATTGCCTTTTTTAATACTTGGCGCTTACGCCAATATTTATAAAGAATTTTTCTTAAAAACCACATTTTTACTCCTAGTCATATTGCTTATTTTAAGATACGCTTTGGTGCTTGCAAATAATAAAAAGCTCATAGTTAACAACTTATTTTATTTTATTTTGTACATTTGCGCACTGGAAATAGCGCCTCTGGCAATTATTCTGAAATTAACAATCTAAAACAAAAAATTGACGTTTATGAAAGTGAAAACAATTTTAGTTTCCCAACCAACTCCTAAAACAGAGAACTCCCCGTATTTAGAATTGTCTGAAAAGCAAAAAGTTAAAATTGACTTTAGACCGTTTATTCATGTGGAAGGCGTTTCTGCGAAAGAGGTTAGAGCCCAAAAAATTGATTTAAAAAATTATACTGCAATTATTTTAACCAGCAGAAATGCAGTTGATCACTTTTTTAGAATTGCTGAAGAAATGCGTTTTACGGTTCCCGATGATATGAAATATTTTTGTGAATCTGAAGCTGTAGCTTATTATTTACAAAAGTATGTGGTATATCGTAAACGTAAGATATACGTAGGCGAACGTACTTTTGCCGATTTGGCAAAACTGATTAAAAAATACAAAGATGAAAAGTACTTATTGCCTTCATCAAATAAACTAAAAGAATCTGTTCCTGAAACTTTAAATGAATTGGGCGTAAAATGGGAACGCGGCATATTTTATAAAACACTTCTAAGTGATTTAACCGATTTGGAGAATGTGTTTTATGATGTTTTAGTGTTCTTTAGTCCGTCAGGAATTGAATCATTATTTCAAAATTTTCCTGATTTTCAGCAAAAAGAAACACGGATTGCGGCATTTGGCAATTCAACGATAAAAGCGGCGACAGATGCCGGTTTAAAATGCAATATTCAAGCACCAACACCCGAATCGCCTTCAATGACGATGGCGTTGGAAAAATATATTATTGAAGTCAATAAAAAGCAACACTACGATAAATAGTAAAAAAACCGAGTTTTAACTCGGTTTTTTTATGAAAATAAATTGGCGAAAACATCCTCCACTTTTGTGACCTTCACAACTTTTATTTTGTGGTTTGTGCTGCTTATTTTATTGAATTTAGAAACAAATATTTTATGAAACCCTAATTTTTCAGCTTCCATAATGCGTTGATCTACGCGGTTCACGGGGCGTATTTCACCAGTTAGGCCAATTTCTGCAGCAAAACAAAAATCCTGCGCAATTGAAACATCTTCGTTTGACGATAAAATGGCGCAAATCACTGCCAAATCAATGGCCGGATCATCCACTTTTATGCCTCCGGCAATATTTAAAAACACATCTTTTGCACCCAATCTAAATCCGGCGCGTTTTTCTAAAACTGCCAAAAGCATGTTCAACCGTTTTGTATCGTAACCAGTTGCCGAGCGTTGTGGCGTTCCATATACAGCAGTGCTTACCAATGCCTGAACTTCTATCATTAAAGGTCGCATTCCTTCTAAAGTTGCGGCAATGGCGGTGCCGCTTAAATCCTCTTCTTTTTGGGAAATTAATATTTCTGAAGGATTTTCAACTTCGCGCAAGCCAAAAGATTGCATTTCGTAAATGCCTATTTCTGCAGTTGATCCAAACCGGTTTTTTTGTGCGCGAACGATGCGGTATGCGTGATTTCTGTCGCCTTCAAATTGCAAAACCACATCAACCATATGCTCTAAAACTTTTGGACCGGCAATATTGCCGTCTTTAGTGATGTGTCCGATTAAAAGCACCGGTGTGGCGGTTTCTTTGGCAAATTTAATCAGTTCGGCTGTGGTTTCCCTGATTTGTGAAATAGAGCCTGGGGAAGCGTCAATATATTCAGTATATAAGGTTTGGATGGAATCTATGACAACTACTTCTGGATTTATTTCTTCGATTGCCCTAAAAATGTTTTGGGTGTTTGTTTCGGTTAAAATTAAGCAATTGGGGTTTAAATTTTGAAGGCGTTCTGCACGCATTTTTATTTGCGACTGGCTTTCTTCTCCCGAAACATACAATACTTTTTTTGGCATTGTCAATGCGACTTGCAAAAGCAATGTTGACTTCCCAATTCCTGGTTCGCCGCCTAATAATAGCATAGAACCTTTAACCAAACCGCCTCCCAAAACCCTGTCGAGTTCTTTGTTATTGGTTGAAATCCGGTCTTCTTTGTCTAAAGCAATGTCGTTGATTTTTAATGCTTTATTGGCTTTTTTTGGGGAAGAGGATTGTTTCCAGTTTCTTTTTTCTTCGGATTGTATGACTTCTTCAACAATGGTATTCCACTCGTTGCAGGATGTGCATTGTCCAAGCCATTTTGCATATTGGGCGCCACAATTCTGACAGAAAAATAAGGTTTTGGTTTTGGCCATTTTAAGGTTTTATTGAAAAAGTAAATATAGGAAGAATAACGCGTTTTTTTATAATTAAATAGATTCTGAAGTTGAAAGTTAACTATTAAATAATAGAAGTTAGAAGTTAAAAGTTAAAAAATCGTAAATCAAAAATCTAAATTCGAAATTCATTTTGCGTTAGGGGTTGCAGGGGAAAACCTTTTTGCGCTTTTTTGGCGAAAAAAGTTTGGAACGAAAAACCCGACCGCTTTTTAGCGGTAACGCACAATAAATAAACATCATTTTAATGATTTGTTAGCGGCGTTTTCTGTTGTAAATTGGAATCAACAAAAAGGAGAGTCCGCCAAAAATAATCACCATTAATGTTTGTGCGGTCCACATAATCCAGCCGAAAGCGCGCGCCGGATTGTCGTCGATATTGTATAAAATAAGGGCGCTTGCCACAAATATAGGATAGGTTCCCAAGCCGCCGTTTGTGAGCGCCATACTGAAACCGCCAACCACAAAAGCCACAATAATGGCCGCAAAAGGCAAGTTTGTTGTTTCGGGCAGCGCAAAAGTTACGGTGTAAAACATGAGCACATACATAAACCAGATAAAACCGGTGTGAAAAAGAAACTCCCATTTCTTTTTCATGGTAATAATGCTTTTTATGCCATCAATTAAGCCTTTAATGAAGGTAAATATTTTCTGAATAAATGGATTTTTGGATTTTTTGAGGAAATAATAAGTTGCAATTCCCAAAAGCGGGAACAGTACCAAAAACGTTATTTTAATATAAATGCTGCTTTCCTTATTTTCTTTAAACAGGTAACTTCCCAACAATTCGGTTTGTAAAAAAAAGGCAATTCCAGTTATGGAAAAAAGCATAATTACATCGGCAACGCGCTCGGCAACGATGGTTCCTATGGCTGTTTCAAGCGGAATTTTTTCGTATTTTTTGATGCTTACGGCCCGTGCAATTTCTCCTGAACGCGGAATGAATAAATTGAGCAAATAGGCGATTAAAACAGCCATAACACTATTGGCAAACCTTGGTTTGTAACCCAAAGGTTCCAATAAAAACTGCCAGCGATATGCGCGTGACAAATGACTTAAAACGCCGAAAAACATAGACAATGCCACCCACCAATAATTGGCTGTTGCAAATGATGTTTTAATGGATTGAATGTCGGATGGCGTAAATTTTGAGACAGAATACCAAATTAAAAAAACTCCCAAGGCTATTGGGAGTGTTATAAAACTAATTTTTTTTAATTTGTTGATCAATTTAGGTTAACGTATTGTCGTTTTCGTTGGGAAAAATTAACGTAGGTTTAAAAAGTTTTGCTTTTTCAAAATCCATAATGCCATAAGAAATAATGATTATAATATCTCCTTTGGCAACTTTTCTGGCAGCTGGGCCGTTTAGGGTAATTTCGCCGCTTTTTCTTGGGCCTGGGATTACGTAGGTTTCAAGGCGCTCGCCATTGTTAATGTTCACAATATGAACTTTTTCGCCTTGAATAATGTTTGCTGCATCCATTAAATCCTCATCAATAGTAATACTTCCGATATAATTTAAATCGGCGCCGGTTACTTTAACCCTGTGAATTTTTGATTTTACGACTTGTATTTGCATAATGCAAAATTAATGATTTTGTGTTAATCTGTTATATTTATAAACTTATATTATCTATAAGTCTTACATTTCCGGCAAAAACGGCTATAAAAGCGCGGTGTTTTTTTGATGGATTTTTGGTTTCAGCCGGCAATAATGTATCTTCATCGGCAATTTCTATATATTCTAAGCGCAATATCGGATGATTTTTAAATTCGTTTTCAACCCATTTCACTACTTCTGCAGCATTTTTTGTGCCAAATAGAATCTTGGCTTTTTTTAATGTTTCATAAATAAACGGTGCTGCGGTTCGCAATTCTTTTGTGAGTCTCATATTTCTGGAACTCATCGCCAAACCGTCCTTTTCTCTGTGAATGGGACAGGCAATAATTTGAACGGTCAGCTTTCTTTTTTCCACCATTTTGCGAATAATCTGGATTTGCTGAAAATCTTTTTCGCCAAAATAGGCTTTGTGCGGTTTTACAATCTCAAACAATCGTTCAACAATGGTGCCTACGCCGTTAAAATGGCCAGCCCTAAATTTTCCTTCCATTTGAAATTCCAATCCATCAAAATCAAAAGATTGAGACTGAATATTATCTGCGTAAATTTCTTCGGGAGTTGGTGTAAAAACAATATCACAATTAAAAGATTTCAAAAGTGACAAATCTTTTTCAATCGTTTTTGGGTAATTTATTAAATCATCGGCATTATCAAACTGTGTTGGATTCACAAAAATGCTTACCACCACAATATCGTTCTCTTTTTTTGCCTTTTCCACGAGCGATAAATGGCCTTCATGAAGTGCTCCCATAGTTGGCACAAACCCAATAACAGTACCGTTTTTAAGCGACTTTATTTTTTGTTGTAGCGATTTTATTTCAGTAAAAATCAACATAACGTATTTGTTAATTAACGTTAAAAGCGTGCAAACTTACATTTTTCAAGCTAAATTCTACATTAATTTTCGTATTTTTGCATATTAGTTAAAAATAAGAGTTGGTTTTATGAAAGATAAGAGAGTATTGATTGTTTCTTCAGAAGTTGTTCCCTATTTACCTGAAAATGAATTGTCAACAACCTCGTTTGAAACAGCAAAAATGATCCATAGCAACGGCGGACAAACACGAATTTTTATGCCCCGTTTTGGATTGATAAATGAAAGAAGACATCAACTCCATGAAGTGATTCGTCTATCAGGTATGAACCTGGTAATCAACGATATGGATATGCCTTTAATTATTAAAGTCGCTTCCATTCCAAAGGAAAGAATGCAGGTTTATTTTATTGACAACGATGAGTATTTTAAAAGAAAAGCCTTATTTTCTGATGAAGACAATAACTTATTTGAAGACAATGATGAACGGGCTATATTTTTTGCTAAAGGTGTTGTGGAAACTGTAAAAAAATTAAATTGGTCACCAGATATTATTCACGTAAACGGCTGGATGGCTTCCCTTTTACCTTTGTATATTAAAGAATATTATAAAGATGACCCCTTGTTTTCAAACAGTAAAATAGTGACTTCTTTATATAATACTGGTTTTGATGGTACTTTAAATGACAAGTTTTATGATAAAATTAAATTTGATAACATAAACGAGTCGAAATTTAAATCAATCTCCAATCCAACATACACAAATATTTTAATCAACGCCATTGAAAATTCTGACGCGGTTATTAAAGCAAGCGAGCAGCTTCCAAATGATTTGATTGATTATTTAAAAACCTGCGAAAAACCTGTTTTGGATTATTTTCCAATCAGCGAATTTGACAGTGCCTACACCAATTTTTACTTAACAAAAGTTTTATCATAAAAAATCCAACATTTATATATGGCAATTAAAGTTGTAAATGCTTTAAAATACTTAGGGCTATTCTCAATAGTATTTTTTACTATAATATCGTGCGAAAAAGAAATTGAAAGTATTGGTGTTAACTTAGTTGACAGTGATAATTTCACTACAGATAAAAAAATAACAGAAGTTATTACCGCTAATAAAAATATTGATAAAGTGCCATCAAACGGTATTGCGCAGTATTTATTGGGGGTTTATTCAGACAATGAATTTGGTACTTTGAAGGCGTCAATTGTGTCGCAATTAAACCTTCCTGTTACAGCTGAAGCTTATGGTTACGGAACAAATTATGGGATAGATTCCGTTTTAATGTTTATTCCTTACCAATCAACCAAATCAGCAGAAAATTATAGCGACGGAAAACCAAAATTTTCTATTGATTCTGTCTTTGGAAATCCTGATGTTGAATTTCAATTAGGAATTTATGAGTTAAAAACCTACTTAAATACCTTAGATCCAAACGACCCTTCAAAACCTGCAATATATTATTCTGACAAAGAATTTCAAAAAGGAGACACGCCGTTTTATTTAGGAAATTTTAAAGTGAATCCAAATGATACCGTGGCATACATAAAAAGATATATGCCTAACGGCGTAACCTCTTATACAAAGGATACCATCAAGCAAACAGATAAAAGTCCGACTATTAAAATACCTTTAAATGAAAATTTAGTAAAGCAAATTTTTGTGAACAATGCTGCTGGGGCCGAGTTTCAATCGCTTGACAATTTTCAGCGATATTTTAGAGGTTTCTATATTGAAGCTACAGCATTAACTTCTAATAAATCTCACTTAATTTCATTGGCAATGGCAAATGCTAAAATGGTTATTTATTATTCAAAAGATGAAGATGAAGGCGCCACAGTGGATTTAAACGGAAACAAAATTAATGGTGAGTTGGGAGTTAGAACCAAGCATAGTTATGAATTTGCGTTTGGGTCCATAAAATCTAACATGCTTAAAAGAGATTTGGCACCGCACCAAAGTGGTGAAGACAGGTTATATATTCAGGGAGCAGCAGGTTCCATTGCCACTATTAAATTGTTTAACAATGAAAACTTGGTTGATTTGCAAGATAATAATTGGTTAATTAATGATGCCAATTTAATTTTTTATGTAGATCAAAATGCAGCCAGTAATATTGCTCCTGAACAATTATTTATTTATAATTATTCAGACAATTTACAGTTTACCGATGTTATGACAGAAGGAATCGATGCCGCTGGTGGTAAATTGGAAAGAGACGTTGATGGAAAACCTTATCGATATGTTTTTAAAATTACAGATTATATATCTAGATTGTTAAAAACAGATGAGCCATTAGAATTAGTAGAAATAGGATTAAAAGTTTACAACCCTTCAGATACGCCCTCAGCTATTGATGATATAAAAGTTAGGGATTATAGCTGGACACCAAAAGGCGTTGTGTTGTTTGGTGATGACCCAAGTTTTGGTGATAAAAGCGTAAAACTTGAAATATCTTTTACACAATTAAATAATTAAAAAAGGAAAATTGCGATGTGTGGAATTGCTGGTTATTTAGGTTTTAGAAAAGCATACCCAATAGTGATAAACGGTTTACAGCGTTTAGAATACAGAGGTTACGACAGTGCTGGAGTTGTATTGGTTGATGGCAATGAAATGAGCCTTTATAAAACAAAAGGAAAAGTTTCGGATTTAAAAAAAATCATGAAACAAAAGAATGTGGAAGGCAATTTGGCCTTAGGCCATACTCGTTGGGCAACCCACGGTGTTCCCAATGATGAAAATTCGCATCCGCATCTATCAAATTCCGGAAATTTAGTGATTGTCCATAATGGAATTATCGAAAACTATGATACCATAAAAAAAGAACTCATTACCAGAGGCTATACTTTTAAAAGCGATACCGACACTGAAGTTTTAATCAATTTAATTGAAGAAGTTAAAATAAAAAATAACTGCAAATTGGGCTATGCGGTACAAATGGCATTAACAAATGTAGTTGGCGCTTATGCTATTGCCGTATTTGATGTTTCAAAACCTGATGAAATTATTGTTGCTAAATTAGGAAGCCCAATTGCTATAGGAATCGGAGAAAATAATTCAGAATTTTTTGTTGCTTCAGATGCATCGCCTTTCATAGAATATACAAGAAATGCCATTTATTTAGAAGATGAAGAAATAGCAATTATTAAATTAGGCGAAGATATTAGAATTCGTAAAATTCAGGACAATGCTGAGGTTGTTCCCGATATTCAGCAATTAAAGCTCAATTTAGAACAAATTGAAAAAGGTGGTTACGATCATTTTATGCTGAAGGAAATTCATGAGCAGCCCAATGCTATTTTAGATGCTTACAGAGGAAGACTTTTAGCTTCAAAAGGCATGATAAAAATGGGTAGTGTAGATGATAATATTGCAAGATTTTTAAATGCAAACCGTATTGTAATTGTAGCTTGCGGAACTTCTTGGCATGCCGGATTGGTGGCTGAATATTTGTTTGAAGATTTAGCTCGTATTTCTGTTGAAGTGGAATATGCTTCGGAGTTTAGATATAGAAATCCAATCATAAATAAAAACGATATTGTTATTGCAATTTCACAATCCGGTGAAACTGCCGATACCTTAGCGGCCATAAAATTGGCAAAATCCAAAGGTGCTTTTGTTTTTGGGGTTTGTAACGTTGTTGGATCTTCCATCGCCAGAGAAACCGACACAGGTGCTTATACACATGCCGGACCGGAAATTGGCGTGGCTTCAACAAAAGCATTTACAACGCAAATAACAGTTTTGGCTTTAATTGCATTGAAACTGGGTAATTTAAAAGGAGAACTTTCAAATTCAAAATTCAATCATTATATTCAGGAAATGAGCTTAATTCCAGGAAAAGTGGAAGAGGTTCTGAAAATGGATAAAGAAATAGAAAAAATTGCTGCAATTTATAAAGATGCGCCAAATTGTTTGTATTTAGGTCGTGGATTTAATTTCCCTGTAGCGCTTGAAGGCGCCTTAAAATTAAAGGAAATTTCTTACATCCATGCAGAAGGTTATCCTGCCGCAGAAATGAAGCACGGGCCAATTGCCTTAATTGATGAACATATGCCGGTTGTAGTTATTGCAACTAAAAGGGGTCATTATGACAAAGTGGTAAGCAATATTCAGGAAATTAAAGCACGTAACGGTAAAATTATTGCAATTGTTACCAAAGGCGATACCATTGTAAAAGAAATTGCAGACCATGTGATTGAAATTCCTGAAACTGAAGAAGCTTTTGTGCCACTTTTATCAACAATACCATTGCAATTATTATCCTATTATATCGCTGTAATGCGAGGTTGTAATGTGGATCAGCCAAGAAATTTGGCGAAATCTGTTACGGTGGAGTAATTAAGAAAAATTCAAATGAAACGATTATTATAAATCGCTTAAAGATATTAATATATATTGGGGTTCCGCGTAAGGAACCCTTTTTATTTTTAAGAAACACCGGATTTTAAAATAGTCATTCTATTATATTGTATTTTAAATTAAAGCAAGGTTTTTCGAACATAAATCTAAATTATTTGATTAAAGAGTCATGCACCATTGAGTGATTACCGTCATTCCATAATGTTAAAATATCAGTTGCCACTTGAGCACCGCTGCCTGCAGCAATGGCAAACTGACTTCTCCATCCGGCCAAAACACCTGCTACATAAACTCCTTCAGCGACCAAATGATTGTTATTTTTTAACATCACACGTTCTTTTTGCGGAGGCAAACTGTTGTGGGGAATTACATATTTCATCAGGCCTTCAATGTTAAAAAGATTTGAAGGGCCAACAGCCACCACAATTGATTTTGCGAGGTAAGAATTTTTATTGGTGATTACCGTAAAATTTGGAAATTCTCTTTCAATTTTACTCACTTTTTCATTGTCAATCTGAATGACATGCGGATACAAATCAGAAAGTTGGGTGAGTCCATCTGCCAAAACCTTGTCGCCTCTTGTTCCTTTTTTTA
>CAZBGP010000053.1:0-6177 GCA_964491495.1 uncultured Lutibacter sp.
GCTCGAAAAGCTTGAAATTGTTGAAGTTGATGAAATAGACACTTCTCATTTAAAGCTCCGTTTTCCGTCTTCTCCCCGATCCGGAACTTATCCAGTCACTGCAGAAAATGTTTCGAAAACTTACGACAAACATTTGGTGTTTGATGATGCAACTTTTGCGATTCAGCGTGGCGAAAAAGTGGCATTTGTCGGAAAAAATGGTGAAGGAAAATCCACTTTCATCAAAGCTATTATAGGAGAAATTGAGCACGGCGGCAAACTAACGCTCGGGCACAATACTATGATTGGTTATTTCGCTCAAAATGAAGCGTCATTGCTTGACGAAACAGCAACTGTTTTTCAAACCATTGACAATGTGGCCAAAGGTGATATCCGGACCAAAATAAAGGATTTTTTGGGGGCTTTTATGTTTGGCAGCGAAGACTGGGACAAGAAAGTGAAAGTTCTTTCGGGAGGTGAACGCACGCGCTTGGCGATGATTAAATTGCTGCTTGAACCGGTAAATCTTTTAATTTTGGATGAGCCTACAAACCACCTTGATATGCGAACCAAAGACATTTTGAAACAAGCACTGATGAATTTCGACGGAACCTTAATTTTGGTGTCGCACGACCGTGATTTTTTAGACGGAATGGTGAGCAAAATCTATGAATTCGGAAACAAGCGCGTCAATGAGCATTTTGAAGGAATTCAAGAGTTTTTGGAACGCAAAAAAATGGTGCGTTTAAATGAATTGGAAAGTGCTGTTAAAAAGTAAAATATGTTTTAATAAACGAAATTGCATCCGTTACAACTTTGCGAACTTCGCGTAATTCTTTGCGAACTTTGCGGTTAAAAAAGAAATAACTTTTCTACATTTTATTTACGATATGCAATACAAAACAATGAAAGTAAAAATCAGTATTTTGGGATGTGGCTGGCTTGGAAAGCCTTTGGCCATCAGTTTAATAAAGCAAGGATTTGCCGTTAAAGGCTCCACCACTTCTGAGGTAAAATTGAGTGAATTTCAGGAACTGGGAATTACGCCTTTTTTAATCAGTCTTGATTATTTAACGCATAATATCCCTGCATTTTTGGATTCAGAAATCTTAATTGTGGCCTTGCCTTCTAAAGATATTGAGGGATTTAAAAATGTGATTTGCCACATTGAAAAATCAGCTATAAAAAAAGTTATTTTCATCAGTTCCACTTCAGTTTATGGAAATTCTGAAGAAGTTGTGACGGAAGCATCCGAAACGCTTCCATCGGCTTTGGCAACCATCGAAATACTTTTCAAAAATTCAACCCATTTTGAAACCACCATCATTCGTTTTGCAGGTTTGTTTGGTTATAACAGAAAACCGGGTAACTTTTTTAAAGATGGACGTAAAATTCCAAATCCGGAAGGTTTTGTCAATATGATTCACCAAGACGATTGCATTCAGCTTATTGAAAAAGTCATCGAAAAAAATGCATGGAACCAAATTTTTAACGGTTGTGCGGACACACATCCTTCAAGAAGATATTTTTACACAAAATGCAGTTTAGCTATCGGACTTAAATTGCCTGAATTTGAAGAAGTTGGGCAAATTAGCCAAAAGGTGATTTCAAACAAAAAATCCAAAGAATATTTGGATTTTAAGTATAAATATGGTGATCTTTTAGCCTTGAATTACGCAAAAATATAGCTAAAATTTTTTAACTGATTTTAATCAATCTTCAGTCCGGGAATACTTTTAATGTCTATTTCAACAGCTATTTCATTTCTGCGATTTATAAGCTGAAAAGGCGGATTGTAGCCAAAATAACTAAAATTATTTAGATGCGTAATTCCGTTTTCTTTCAAAAGTGCTTTTAATTTGGCAGTGTATTCTGCTATTTTTTTGTCGCTCGACCAGCCACCAAAGGCTATTGTGGCCAAAAACTTTTCCTTTTCTGTCTTGAATTTAACATCAGGATTGTTTGGTTTTGGCAAATCATCCAAATTATATTTTTTTGGAATCATAAATTGCATGGTAACTGTTTCTTCTAAATTCATCACAACGGGAGATGTCATCGCGATTGATTCCTTTTTCTCATTTCCTCCAAAAATATAGCCGGCCAAAGATTTAAATCCACTACCAGAACTTTTTTGGTAAGAATCCGTTTTCATGGTTACATAAGAAAAATTAGCAGCATCATATTTCCTGATTTCAAACAAATCATATTTTTTAAGCACTTTGTATGAATACATTTCAATATCGCTGATTGTTTTCATAAAAATAAATTGCCCAACGATAAAAATAATTCCTAAAGATGCTCCAATTACAAGTAAAATCTTCATTTTTTTAGTCATTTAATTACTTAACCAAGTTAACAATCTTATCACTTAATGGCTCTGTGATACTGTAAAAAACATCGACTAATTCTCCGTTTTCATCTACCAAATATTTCTGAAAATTCCATTTTACTGAGCTTTCCATTATACCGTTCAACGCTTCTTTGGTCAGCCAGGCATACAATGGATGCTGATTTTCGCCTTTCACATCTATTTTTTCCGTCATCAAAAAATCAACACCGTAATTTTTTTCACAAAAACTTTTTATTTGTGTGGTTGTTCCGGATTCTTGTCCCCCAAATTGGTTGCAGGGCAAACCGATCACCACCAATTTATCTTTGTAAGTTTCGTGCAATTTTTGTAAATCTTTATATTGCGGTGTAAATCCGCACTCGGAAGCCACATTTACAAAAAGGATTTTTTTGCCTTTAAACTGATTCAAATCTATTTTTTCTCCGGTCAAACTGTTAATTGCTATATCGTACATTTTTGTAGGTTTTATATTATTCTTTTTTTCTTGAGCACAACTTTGAATTATAAAAGCAAAAATCAAAAGAATTGTTGTTATTTTTAATACTTTCATTTTATTAAATTTTAAAGGTTACAATACCACAATCTAAGTTAAATATTTGTCCGGAAATAGCGCTTGAATTTTCTGATATCAAAAAATCTGCCAAAGCAGCCACATCATTGGTGTTTAAATATCTTTTTAAAGGATGTTTTTCTGCAATAACTTCCTTCATGTTGTCATTTCGCAAAATTTTTGAAGCCAAATCTGTATCCGTAACTGTTGGTGCAATGGCGTTTACCCTTATTATTGGGGCAAGCTCTGCTCCCAGCGATTTTGTCAATCCGTCAATGGCCGATTTTGATGCTGCAACACTTGCGTGGTAAGGCATTCCCAATTTTGCGGCCACGGTGCTGAACAACAAAATATTAGGATTGTTTCCGTTTTTAAGAGGTTTCAAATACTTTTTAATGGTTTTTACAGCACCAATTACATTAATCTCAAAATCTGACCTAAAATCATCTATGGTTAACGTAGAAATTGGTTTCAGATTTATGCTTCCCGGACAATAAATAAGCGTATCAACCAATTCAATTTCAGGAAGATCTTCATTCAACACATCACAATTGTAATGCGTTAAATTTGGATGATTGATTTCAGGCATTGTCCTGCTGATGTTGAAAATTTTGTTGTTTAGATTCAATTGGGAAATTAAAATGGCATTTCCTATCCCTTTGCTTCCGCCAACAATGACTATATTTCTCATTTTTAGTGTTTTAATTTCTGAAAAGCATCAAAATGCAAATCAGATTTAACTATTTTTAATATAATTTTGCAGCTCCGCTATTTTTTGCGGATTTTTGAAAGCGCCGCCATAATACGTGGTAATTGTTGTGGAAGTATCATCTTTAATACCTCTTGAACAAACGCATAAATGTTTGGCATCAATAATTACCGCAATATCTTCTGTTTTCAAAATATGCTCCAAATCTTTCCCAATCTGATTGGTCAAACGCTCCTGAACTTGAGGTCTTTGCGCATAATACTGCACAATTCTGTTCAATTTGGACAAGCCTATAACTTTTCCTGATGAAATATAAGCCACATGCGCTTTTCCAAAAATTGGCACAAAATGATGTTCGCAATTTGAGTAAAACGTGATATTTTTTTCTACCAACATTTGGTTGTATTGATATTTATTTTCAAACAAAGACATTTTAGGTTTGTTCTTCGGATTTAAACCCGAAAATATTTCATCAATATACATTTTTGCAACTCTTTCCGGCGTGCCTTTTAGGGAATCATCATTTAAATCCATACCCATAACATCCATTATTTCAGCGAACAAGACAGTAATTTTTTCTTTTTTCTCGTCGTCAGAAATTTCAAAAGCATTGCTTTTTAAAGGTGTTTCCAAATTGGTATATAAATGATTGTCACCAATGTCATTGATGGTAAAATCTTCAAAAAGATTGTCTTCTTCAAGATCAAGCAGGGTACTCAACATAATTTTTTCTTGTTTCATAAAGTCTAATTTTAAGATCTAAATCGTTAGGAAGCTTATTTATTAATAGGTTATAAATCACAAAGGCGATATTCTCGGCGGTCGGATTTAAATTTTTAAATTCTTCCACTTCAATGTTTAGGTTTTTGTGGTCGAATTTATTAATTACGGCATGTTGTATGATATCTGACAATATTTTTACATCAATCACATAACCAGTTTCCAAATCACATAATCCGGTTACACAAACTTCTAAGTCGTAGTTATGTCCGTGAAAATTAGGATTGTTGCACTTGCCAAAAATCATTTGATTTTTTTTATCGTCCCAATTCGGATTGTGCAACCTGTGTGCAGCATTAAAGCTCTCTTTTCTGTAAACCGATGTTTTAAATTGATTGTTCAAAATATTTTGTTTAATTTTTGTATTACAAAGTTAAACAAAATAAATATAAGAACCAATACAACTACTATTAATTATCTATTATGCAATTGATAAAACTTATAATTGAAGATAATAGCAATTAAGATTCTTATCGTTTGGAATGTGTTCAATAATTATTATTTCTGAAGAAAAATTCAACTACGATCTTTAAACAAGGTATACGCAACAAATAACAATAAGTATATAACCAAGTAAAACCTATAAAAATTCCTGAACTTTAAATATTCCTTATTATCTGGATAAATATTTCCAAAAAGTGCTTTTATTTCTTTCAAAAATAATGGTTTTATATTGATGGTCCAGCTGTTTGTATCATAAACAATCTTGCGAAACTTGCTGCGATACATCGTAAGCGGAAGCCCCCAAACGATAAACAGCATTAACCAAATGTGTTTTGTAATATCCATTCAAATTTACTTTTTGGGAAACCAGGGAAAAAATGCTGATGTTTTTTCAACATAATCTTTGTATTGCGGTTTGGTGTTTTTCAAAGTTTTCTCCAGCAAAGAAACACCGGAAACTTTTACAATTAACAAGGTCATTAACAAGGAACTTAAAAGTGGTAAATAACTTCCTGCGGCTACAGAAAACAATCCGTACGCCCACCAAACTGCCGCATCTCCAAAGTAATTTGGATGGCGGGTGTATTTCCAAAATCCGGTATTTAACACTTTTCCTTTATTGTTTGGGTCGGATTTAAACTTGGCCAATTGATAATCGCCGCCGGCTTCAAAAGAAAATCCAATGATCCAAATAATGATGGCAGCATAATCAAAATAATTTAAATCACTGCCTCCTGAATGGAACTGCGCACCCAACAAGGGAGCCGAAATTAACCACAACAAAACACCCTGAAGCAAAAAAACCTGGAAAAAGCTAATCCACCAATAGCGTTTTTCGCCATAATCCTTTCTGAATTGCTGGTAACGAAAATCCTCTGCTTTTCCGAAATTTCGCATTCCCAAATAAATGGAAAGACGTAAACCCCAAATTGTCAATAACGTTAAAACTATTAATTTTCTTAATTCAAATCCTTCTGTAGTAAAGAAATAAAAGACACCTGCAATCACAAAACCCAATCCCCAAAAAGGATCGACAATACTTGCGTTTTTTAAAAATACGCTCACCAGCCAAAGCGACGTCATTGCCATTACAATGATCAATAATCCGGAAAAATAAATCTCTAAATAGCCCATTATTTAAATTGATGGTTTTTACTTTTTATGAATTAATATCAAAATATACCGTTTTTAAAATTTATGTAAAAATATACAATGTTTAATTATTGGTTATTATTATTAAACAAAAATAATTATATATTTGCAAATAATTTTTCTTATTAATATAAAAATAGTGAATAAATTATTAAGAAGAAAATATCTTAAAATTAAGTCATACAAATGAGGTAATTTCTTTGTAAATTTAAA
>CAZBGP010000053.1:6277-15073 GCA_964491495.1 uncultured Lutibacter sp.
GAAAATATCTTAAAATTAAGTCATACAAATGAGGTAATTTCTTTGTAAATTTAAAATATGAAAATATTACTTACCGGAACCACAGGTTACATAGGAAAAAGGTTATTACCAATTCTGCTAAAAGAAGGCCATGAAGTTATTTGTTGCGTGCGCGACAAGAGACGAACAGACTTAAGCAACTTCGATGGTGAAAATATAAAAATTATTCAGGTCGATTTTTTGGATGAGAAATCGTTAGACATCATTCCCAAAGATATTGATGTCGCGTACTATTTAATTCATTCTATGTCGGTAAGCACCGATGACTTTGACACGTTGGAAGAAATTTCTGCCAATAACTTCCGAAACAGCATTCAAAAAACCGATGTAAAACAGGTTATTTACTTAAGCGGAATTGTTAACGAAGAGGAACTATCGAAACATTTATCTTCCAGAAAAAATGTAGAAGATATCCTTGGATCTGGAACTTATAATTTAACCACATTGCGTGCCGGAATTATTGTGGGTTCAGGAAGTGCTTCTTTCGAAATTATGCGTGATTTGGTGGAAAAATTACCAATTATGGTTACGCCAAAATGGCTAAACACAAAATCGCAGCCCATTGCCATTAGAAATGTGCTGGAATTTTTGAAAGGTGTCATGTTAAATGAATACACTTATAATAAGAGTTTTGATATTGGCGGACCGGAAATTTTTACCTACAAGGAAATGTTATTGACTTTTGCTGAAGTTCGTAATCTGAAGCGAACCATCATCACTTTGCCCATCATGACGCCAAAACTGTCTTCGTATTGGCTCTATTTCGTGACATCAACTTCCTACAAACTGGCCATAAATTTGGTAGACAGTATGAAAGTTGAAGTAATTTGCAAAGAAAATGACTTGGCAGAGCGTCTTAATATAAAATTAATACCTTATAAAGAAGCTGTTAAGCTTGCTTTTGACAAAATTGACCAGCAAGATGTGATTTCAAGCTGGATTGATGCGCAATCGAGTAATGTACTTTCCAAAGGAATTTCTAATTTAATTGAAGTGCCTACTTTTGGTTGTTTTCAGGACAAGCGTGAAAAAGCAGTTAGAAACGAAAAGGAAACGGTTGATAAAATTTGGGCGATTGGTGGCGAAAATGGCTGGTATTACGGTAACTTTTTATGGGCAATGCGCGGATTTATGGACAAACTTTCCGGAGGAATTGGTTTAAGAAGAGGAAGAAAAAGCCATACCAAACTTTCTGTTGGTGATGCACTAGACTTTTGGCGGGTTTTATATGCAGATAAAAAGGAAAAAAGATTGCTGCTTTATGCTGAAATGAAACTTCCCGGCGAAGCTTGGCTAGAGTTTAAAATAGAAAATAACATCCTTTACCAAACTGCAACATTTAGGCCTTTAGGACTTTGGGGTAGAATTTACTGGTATTCGGTTTTGCCGTTTCACGGACTTATTTTTAAAGGAATGCTCAATAAATTAACGGAATAAACTATGGGATTTTACCAATTTAAACAAACGCAAAAAATACAGGGAAACATTGATGATGTGTGGAATTTCATTTCGTCTCCTGCCAATTTAAAGAAAATTACTCCAGATTACATGGGTTTCGACATTACTTCGGGTGATTTGCCGGAAAAAATGTATGCCGGAATGATTATTTGCTATAAAGTAAGTCCGTTTTTGGGAATTAAAATGAACTGGCTCACAGAAATTACCCAGGTTAACGAAAAGCGTTTTTTTATTGATGAACAACGCGTTGGCCCTTATAAAATATGGCACCACCAGCATCATATCGAACCCGTTGAAGGTGGTGTTCTAATGACAGATATTGTTACGTATCAGCCACCAATGGGGTTTTTGGGTTCTATCGCAAACACGCTGATTATAAGAAATAAACTGAATGAAATTTTCGATTACAGAAGAAATGTGCTCAATGATATTTTTGGAGAACTGAAATAATTTTATTGCAGCATTTTTATGGCCGCTTCGGCACAACGTTCGCCATCCATAGCTGCAGAAACAATACCGCCGGCATAACCTCCGCCCTCTCCGCAAGGAAAAAGTCCGGCAATTTCCGGGTGTTCTAAATTTTCTTTTCTAGGAATATTTACTGGTGAAGACGTTCGGGATTCAACCCCAACCACATTCGCTTCTTCGGTATAAAATCCTTTCATTTTTTTTCCGAATTCCATAAATCCTGTTCTCAACCTTCCTCCTATCATTTTTGGCAACAAGGAATGCAAAGGCGCCGATTTTAATCCTGGCTGATAAGAAGTTACATTCAAACTTGAAGATAATTTACCTTCCACAAAATCGGTAAGTCTTTGTGCCGGGGCAGTCTGGGTTCTTCCGCCAGCCAAAAAAGCCAGTTTTTCCAAATCTTTTTGAAATTCCAATCCTTTTAAAACACCAAATTGTTCGTATTTGTACAAATCTTTATCGGCATTAATTTCCACCACAATGCCCGAATTGGCAAACTTGCTGTTCCGTCTTGAAGGCGACATACCGTTTACCACCACTTCCCTATTTGCCGTTGCGGCCGGTACGATAAATCCGCCCGGACACATACAAAATGAATAAACACCTCTCTCATTTACCTGATGCACAAGGCTATAAGCGGCAGGCGGCAACAATTCATTTCTTTCACCTTCACAATGGTATTGAATAGAATCGATAATTTGCTGAGGATGTTCAACCCGAACGCCCATGGCAAAAGACTTGGCTTTTAAGAAAATATTTTTTCTGTGCAATAAATAATAAATGTCACGCGCTGAATGTCCGGTCGCTAAAATTAACGCTTCAACTGGCATTTCAGTATCATTTTGTAATTTTATGGCCTGAATTTTATTGTTTTTGATGATAAAATCGACAACCCTGCTTTCAAAATGGATTTCACCACCGTATTTCAACACGGTTTCCCTAATATTTTCCACAATTTTAGGCAATTTATTGGTGCCAATATGCGGATGCGCATCAACCAAAATTTCTTCGGTGGCGCCGTGAAATACAAAATTTTCGAATACGCGACGAACATCGCCTCGTTTTAGGCTTCTGGTATATAATTTTCCATCAGAATATGTTCCTGCCCCGCCTTCGCCAAAACAGTAATTGGAATCTTCATCAACAATATGAAACTGGTTGATTGCCCGCAAATCGCGCCTTCTTTCCTGCACTTTTTTTCCGCGTTCAAGCACAACAGGTTTGTAACCCAATTCAATGCAACGCAGTGCGGCAAACATTCCTGCCGGTCCAAAACCGATGATATGGATTTCTTTGGCAGAAGAAACATCCTTAAATTCGAAGGTATATTCTGAAGATTCAGGCAATTGTTCGTGAATATAAACGGCAACTTTATAATTAAAAAAAATTTCAGACTTTCGGGCATCAATAGATTTTCGCAAAACTTTTACGGTGTTGATGTCTTTTTCAGGAATATTAAGAAAACGCGCTGCCTTTTTCTTTAAAATACCTTCAAGTTTTACTTCTTGAATAGAAATCCGAAGCTGTATATTTTTAATCATAAGTGCAAAAATACTCAAATTTCAAAGAAAAACTATTGTGATAATTTTGGTTTTTTTATTTTAAAGTTTAGCACTCTTATCTTCAATAGATGTTTTTACGAATGTTTTTAAAGTATTTGTTATAAAAGTTGAATGAAAAACTCAGAGGGATCTCTGTTTTAGTCCCTCTGAGTTTTGAATTAAGATATTTTACTTTGTTGACCTAGTGCTAAATAGAAGCATATAGGTATGGCTGCAAATGAATAGAATACATAATCATTACCTGGCAATTCCGTATCAGGAATAATAGTGTTTATAGTAAAATATATCAATATAGGCAGTAAACCAACTACAGTACCAATAAGCATCATGTTCAATCCTTTTGAGCTTCTTTCTTGTGAAGATGCATTCATGTATTTTCTTATGAGAGTAATAAATGCAAGTGCAAAATAGAAAATAACAAAAGCACCAAAGAGTAATCTCATTATCATATTAAATGTTCCTGAGCCGTCAGGTTGTAAAATGGTTATTACGGTTATTATTGCCAATAATACCAACATAGGAATATATAATAAACGTTTGTTACTACTACTCAAAAATGCACTTTCCGGCGGATATTTAAGCATGTACACAGCTAAAGCTGTAAAAGAAAATAGTACAAATCCCGTTGAAATTATACCCACAATTGAACTTAAGATTACAGAACTAAAGTATGGACCATTCATAAATAAATACCCAAAACAAACTGCAAATAAAGTAAATGAAAGACTTAAGGCCGATTTATACTTGTGATGTGCATATATACCAATAAGTATAAACAATAGGCCAATAATAAAACCAACAGTATTATTAGTGCTATCACTGTCTTTAATGGCTATATACGTAAGTGATAAGGTTAATTCTTCACCATTTCTATTAATCACAATTTCTCGAGTTTCACCAATTTTAGCACGTTCACGTTTGCTTAATGCTTTACTATCAGTAACAGCAATACCTCCTGTACTTTTAATTACGTCTCCAAGTTGTAAGCCAGCACTTGCGGCAGGACTTCCTTCTTCCACTTTAACAACATTATAATTGTCGCCTGTATTGTAACCTGAGTATGTGTAGTTCTTAGCATCCAATAAACCAAGGATACCCCAAATAATAAATAACACTCCTGCTATTAGCAGTACAGTGTAGTACTTTGTTGACTTTTCATTCATGATATATAAAATTTAATTGGTTAGTATTCATTTTTAAATTCTTGTTTTTTTACTTAAAGAACTATGCATATTTTCTGCAATGGCATATTTAAGGTAATTTGTAGTTTTACCTTTTACTAGAAGTTTTTTATGGATGTTTCTGAAGAGTTTTATCATAGTATTTCTATTTAGGTAGCCATTTAATTTATTTAAAAAAAACTTCTTAAAACTGAAAATAAATGAACTGTTCCCCACTTCCTTGCGCAATTGCTATCAACAAAAACATAACAGCCCAAACAACGCCCAAAATCCAAGGAGAAGTTTTTAAAGAGATCTCTTTTAATGAGGTATTTCTCATAAACCAATGACTTAAAAACATTAAGGATATTAACGTAAGTACTTTTATGATATCGAAATACTGCAATATTTTTTCACCATCTGGATTCATAAAAAGCATCGAACTTAACATATTTTTTGCAGTTGAAAATTCCCGTGCCCTAAAAAACACCCAGGTAAAATTTACGCAGGTAAAAGTGATGAAAGCCAAAAAAATTCCATTCCACGCTGTAATTTTGAACGGCAAATATTGCCTTTGCAGTCTTTCTAAAATTAAATAAGTGCCATGCAATCCGCCCCAAACCACAAAAGTCCACGCGGCGCCATGCCACAATCCGCCTAAAAGCATCGTAATCATAAGTGCGGCATACATTCTTGTTACGCCATAGCGATTTCCACCTAAAGGGATGTATAAATAATCTTTTAACCAAGAAGACAACGTGATATGCCATCTTTTCCAAAAGTCTGAAAATCCGAGCGATGCGTAAGGATACTTAAAGTTATCGGGCAGTCCAATTCCAAGCATTAAAGCAATTCCTATGGCGCAAGTGGAATACCCCGCAAAATCGAAAAATATTTGACCTGAAAAAGCGAGTGTGCCTGTCCAGGCGTCTAAACCATTTAAAATTGATTTTGAACCAAAGACTTCATCTGAAGTATCTGACAGCAACGTATCAGCCAACACCACTTTTTGAAACAAACCAATGGTCAATAAAAACAAACCCCAAATAAACTGGTTTACAGTTGCTTTTTTCTCTTCATAGAATTGTGATATTAAATCACCGGCTCTTACTATTGGACCGGCAACCAATTGAAGAAAAAAGGTAACATAAAGCGCGAAATCTAAAAATGTTTTTGCCGGTTGCGTTTTTCTGTTATAAATATCTATGGTATAAGACATTGTTTGAAAGGTGTAAAATGAAATTCCCATTGGCAAAATAATGTCCATTTTTAGTGGATGGTAATAGATATCTACTGAATTTACAAGTGCCGTGAAATTTTCCAACAAAAAATTGCCATACTTGAAAAAAGCCAAAAAACCAAGGTTTACGGACATGCTTAAAAGTAGCCACAGATTTCTATTTTTTTGATTTTCTTCTTGGGCCAATTTATTTCCGGCAATCCAATCTATCATTGTGGAAATCCAAAGTAAAATGACCAATGGCGGATTCCAAAGTCCATAAAATACATAACTAACAAAAAGCAGCATTCTTTTTTTATTGACCCAGCTGAAAAGTTTTGCATAATATAAAATCAAAACAACCAGCAGAAATATGACGAAGCTTAATGAATTGAATAACATAATTAGTTGATTTTATAATTGGTTAATGCACCGTCTTTTATCATTATTTTCACCAATTCCGTAGTAAAAAATTGCGCATCGGTAGCCGATAAATGTGACCATTCCGGACATTCAAGATTTTTAAATTGCTCATAATCCTCAAAATGGTAACTTTTTACTTGGGCTTTACTCACCAAGTCGTCATAAAATTCAGCTCTTGGCAATCCCATATTCTCACCCATTCTAACGCCGCCGCTTGAAGGGCATCTCACTAAAATTACTTTTCCTCCGCGTGCTTTAAATTTCTTAAGGTCGGCCAAAAAGAAAGCCATGGTAGCTTCTTTATCAGGTGGTGGCGCGCCTTTTCCAAAAAACATCCAAACCTTTTTTACAGAATTGGCATAAGCGGTATCGATTACCGCGATTTCTTTCATCTTTAAATTTCGATCTTTTGCAATTTCTCCAAATTCGTGAAAAGGCGGCATTGGATCGTGAATCCGATCTCCTACTTTAATTTTGCCCAGCAATTCTTTTAAGTTTAAACCATCAATGCCTTTATCTTCACTTAAAAACGCAAAGTTTTCTTGAAGCGGTAATGAAATTGCATGATTTGCACGCTGTGCATAGGTTCTTTCATGATAATAATCTACCCGCGATTGAGGCCATTCCCAAGGTCGGGCTTGAGGAAAAGTGGTGGAAAAAAATAATCCGGGCGTTACTCCAACTAAAATGGTTCCTTTAAAATCTGTTTTCTCAACAATGTCGTGAAAAACCGGTAAAGGCGAAGAACCTACACAAGCCAATTGTATTGGGCGTTTCCCGGTTTCTTTTTCCCACTCATCAAGCTGAATATCAAAGAGCACTCGAGAAGAACCAATAAGTAAGACATCCTGCTCATTAGATTTTTCTACTCTGGCGCGTTGCGTAGCCCAAAGTGCTTCATTGTCATCAAACGTTGGATAAAAACCTTGAGAACGCCAATAGAATTCCCAAATCCCAAGTGAAATTATGCTTAAAGTAAAAGCAATAATTAATGATTGTTTTAAATACATTGAAATTGATTTAGTTAGTTGTTAGTTTTCTAATATTTTGAAAATTTTATTTTAATTTTTTTTGAATTTCTAGATTTGTCTTTATTGTTGCCATATCTTTTATTTGTCAATTGTCGCTTTCAATATTGCTAAATTTTCATGGGCAATGATAAATCCATCAATATGATTTTTATGTTTGATAAAATTTATAAACTGAATAAAAATGAGCGTAAATAAAGGTAAAATTGCAACCCACAGAAATATTTGATCCCAAGTCATATTTTCTTTTAAAGGTCCTAAAAGTCCAGCTCCCCAAGCTCTGCCCATATTAGAAAGTGCCATAAACAAGGTGAATTGTGTAGCCGCAACGGTGCTCCAGCACAATTGCATACAAATTGCAAAAATGGCAATACTGAGAAATGTGTAACCCGCATAATACGACAAAATGAAAACATAAACCATCAAATCTTTATTCCACAACGTTGGTAAAAATGCAAAACTTGTAAATGTCAGTATCAGAAAAATGAGATAAACAGATGACATTCTTCTTTTTCCAAAAAAATCAACCAGCGCGCCGCCAACAAACAAACCAAGAAAACCGCCTATGATGGTGCTCGTAGAATATACTTGTGAATATGAGGTGTTTGTCCAGTCTAACTCTTGAATTGTAAAAACAGGCAGCAATGTGTCCATCAATCCAGACATAGTTCCAAAGAGAACAGATGCTATACCCATAATGATGGTTGAAGGAAGCATCACAACTTTTAGAAGACTTTTAAAAATCTGGCTCCAGCTTTCCAATTGTGAGGTTTTAGAAGCTTTAGAAATTTCTCCTTTAGTCCAAGGCATTAATTTTTCTCCGGGCCGTTCTCTAAAAAATATTGGAACCAGCATAATTAATGCAACAGCAACGGACAAAGAAGCAACTGCTGTTGAAAAGCCTATGATATTTATTAATGAGGTGCCAACAATTAAAGACAAGGCGGTGCCTATGGTTTTTGAACCCCACATAATGCCGTTTGCCCTGGCTTGTTCTTGTGGCGGCACAACATCTATGGCCATCCCATCTGTTGCAACATCCTGAAATGCACCAAAAAAGCTAATCATAAATCCGCAGATCATCAATCCTGTTAAATTATTGAGCGGATCGGTCACAAAAGCAATGCTTAGAAAACTTAAGATCAAGCCCAACTGACCAAAAATCACCCAAGGTCTTTTGCGTCCCATCGACAAAATGGTATAGCGATCCATTAATGGTGCAATTAGTATTTTAAAACTCCAAGGAATTCCAATAACTGCAACAAAACTGCCTATTTCCATAGGTGTTTTTCCATTCATGGCAAGCCAGGCAGGGATTGCAAAAAAAGTGATGCCTTCCGGAATGCCTTGTGCGGTATAAAGTGCTGAAAAATTGAGATATCTTAAAACTGTATTCTCGGTTAAAAACAAATTGCTTTTATCCATAAATGCCTTTA
>CAZBGP010000054.1:0-15016 GCA_964491495.1 uncultured Lutibacter sp.
CCAATAAACTGGCAGATAAACTCATTGAAGATTTAAAGAAAAACAACTTTGGTTACGCCTATCCAAAATTGATTGGCCCTGAAATAAATCAGGCTGTTGAACTTCGCAAAGCCGGATTGGGATTGCTGGGAAGCATTGTTGGCGACGACAAAGCTGTTGCCTGTATTGAAGATACCGCAGTTGACGTAAACGATTTGTCGAATTACATTGGCGAATTCACCTTGATGATGGCGGAATTCGGACAAGAAACAGTTTACTATGCACACGCCGGAGCCGGAGAATTGCATTTGCGCCCGATGTTGAATTTAAAAAAGAAAGCAGATGTTGTTTTATTTCGGGAAATAACCACAAAAACTGCAAAACTCGTCAAAAAATACGAAGGCTCTTTTAGCGGAGAACATGGTGATGGCATTGTTCGTGCTGAGTTTATTCCCTTAATGATCGGAGAAAAAAATTACGAATTGTTAAAACGCATCAAACATACTTTCGATCCAAATGCTATTTTTAACAAAGGAAAAATTGTAAATCCTTTTCCGATGGACGAAAGTTTGCGCTATGAAATTGACCGTGAGGAACCAGAAATAAAAACCATTCAGGATTTTTCTGATAGCGAAGGAATCTTAAGAGCCACAGAAAAATGCAATGGATCTGGCGACTGCAGAAAATTGCCATCGGCTGGCGGAACCATGTGTCCGAGTTACAGAGCAACCAGAAATGAAAAAGACTCCACAAGAGCGCGCGCCAATGCTTTGCGGGAATTTTTAACAACCTCAGAAAAAGAAAATAAATTCAATCATAAAGAATTGTATGATGTTTTCGATTTGTGTTTAAGTTGCAAAGCCTGCGCCAGCGAATGTCCGAGCAATGTGGATATTGCAGCTTTAAAAGCGGAATTTTTATACCAATATTACAAAGAAAATAAAGTTTCTTTCAGAACGAAAATGTTTGCCAATAACGTAAAATACAACAAACTTGGAAGCCTCACACCCACTTTAACAAACTTGATTTTAAACACCAAAATCACTAAAAAACTTATAGGAATTGCCACCGAAAGAAGCATTCCAAAATTGGCAAAAACCACTGTTTTTAAATGGTATCAAAAAAATGAGAATCGTTTAACAAAGCAACCTCACAAATTTGGAGAAATTTATCTTTTTGTGGATGAATTTACCAATTATTATGATGCCCATATCGGCATAGACACCATTGAATTGCTTACAAAACTGGGTTATAAAGTTAATGTAACCAATCATAAAGAAAGCGGACGCGGCTTTATTTCAAAAGGATTTTTGGATGAGGCTAAAGAAATAGCGAATTTTAACGTCAACTTTTTTAATGAATTAATTTCTAAAGAAACGCCTTTGGTGGGTATTGAACCTTCCGCCATTTTAACTTTTAGGGATGAATATTTAAGATTGGCCGATGACAAAGTGGCTGCAAAAAATATTGCGAAAAACACCTTTACCATTGAAGAATTTATCAAACAAGAATTTGAAAAAAATAAGATTACTTCTCAAAGTTTTACCACAAAAAATAAAATACTGAAAATTCACGGCCATTGTCAGCAAAAATCGCTGAGCAGCACAGAACCAACTTTCAAAATGCTTACAATTCCGAAAAATTATACAGTTACTATCATAAATTCCGGTTGTTGCGGAATGGCGGGTTCTTTTGGGTATGAAAAAGAGCATTATAATTTGAGTATGCAAGTTGGAGAAGACACCTTGTTTCCAAAAATCAGAAATACCGAAAACACAACAATAATTGCTGTTGCCGGAACGAGTTGCAGACATCAAATAATGGATGGTACCAACAGAATTTCCAAACATCCAATCACTATTTTAAGAGAAGCCTTAATATAAAATGAATTTAATCATAAGAACCTACAAACTGCAATTAAAACATCCTTTTACCATTTCAAGAGGCACCAGAACTGAAATCCCTTCACTCATTGTGGAGCTTCAGGAAAATGGAATTTCCGGTTTTGGAGAAGCAACTGAAAACCCCTTTTATCAAACATCTGTTGCTGCATTTGAAAAGGAACTGATGCAAAAAAGGGAGATTATCGAATTAGCTACAATAAAAAAGCCTGAAGAATATTGGGATTATTTGTTCCCGTATTTCAAAGAAAGCATGTTTTTGTTATGTGCACTGGATGAAGCATATACAGATTTATATACACGCAAAAAAGGACTTAAATTGTATGAATATTGGGATTTAGATTTGAAAAATATTCCTCAGTCAAATTATACCATAGGCATTGATACTATAGAAAATATGGTGGCAAAAATGAAAGAAATGCCTTGGCCAATTTACAAAATCAAATTGGGCACAAAAAACGACTTAAAAATAGTGGCTGAATTGAGAAAACATACTGATGCCGTTTTTAGAATTGATGCAAATTGTGGTTGGAACGTAAACGAAACCATCAAAAACTCCATAGAACTGCAAAAATTAGGCGTAGAATTTATAGAGCAACCGTTGGCACCAAACAACTGGAAAGGCGCTAAAATAGTGTTTGACAATTCCTACTTACCGATAATTGCCGATGAAAGCTGCCTGGTGGAAAGCGATGTTGAAAAATGTTACAATCATTTTCATGGCATCAACATCAAATTGATGAAGTGCGGCGGATTAACACCCGCCAAAAGAATGATTTCTAAAGCAAAAAACTTAGGCTTAAAAACCATGGTTGGTTGCATGACGGAATCTTCAGTAGGAATTTCAGCTATCGCGCACCTAACCCCTATGCTGGATTTTGTTGATATGGATGGCGCTTTGCTGTTAAAAAATGATATGGCTTCAGGCGTAAAAATAGAAAACGGAAATATTGTGTTTTCAAATAAAAACGGAATTGGCGTTGAATTGCTTCAAAAAAAATAGTCCAACTATCCTTAAAAGATCGGCTTATCGTCGTTAATTTCATGAAAGTTAAATACCTCTAAAATTAAAAAAATGGCTAAATGAACACTATTCAGAAAAAAAATAATTTAGAATATTTACAAAATTTTAACATTTTTAATTTTGGCAGATAACTTTATTTTGTATCTTTGCTTTGGTAAGTTTCATAGCTTACCATCTTTTTCATAGCAATTTTCCTCACTCTCCTTGAGTGAGGTTTCTTTTTTTAGACACTTTCCTATTCCAATTTTATAAGTATCTTTGCCCGCTCAAATACAAACATAAACTATGCTTTTAGGAATTACAATTACAGAATGGGTTGGGTACGCGGCTTCTTTAGCGCTGATTATTTCATTTATGATGAAAAACATAAATACCCTCAGAATTATCAATTCCTTAGGTGCAATACTTTTTGTAGTTTATGGGATTATGTTGCAGACTTCTTATCCAATTATCATCACAAACGCATTTATTTTGATGGTAAATGTGTATTATTTGACTTATAAAAGCAAAGTTGCTTTTGCAAAAGCATAATAAAAAAAAAGTTGAAATGATTTTTAATGGGCACTTTTGTGCTGCACCACTTCAAACAACTCGCCACCTTCACATTTGATGGTTTTATAGGGGAATTTTAAAATCAGTGCATAGTCGTGCGTTCCCATCAAGATGGTTTTTCCGCTGTCGTGTATGTCTTTCAGCACATTTAAAACATCCACAGATGTTGCAGGATCTAAATTTCCTGTTGGCTCATCGGCTAAAATAAGATCCGGATCATTTAACAACGCCCTGGCAATAGCGACTCTTTGTTGTTCACCACCAGATAGTAAATAAGGCATTTTAAAACCTTTTGTTTCCATACCAACTTTTAACAAAACTTCATTAATTTTGGCTTTCATTTTCACCACATCTTTCCATCCGGTTGCTTTCAAAACAAATAACAAATTGTCGTGGACATTTCTGTCATTCAATAACTTAAAATCCTGAAAAACAATGCCAAGTTTACGGCGCAGATAAGGAATTTCATTCTCTTTTAACGTTTTTAAATTGAAGCCTACAATGCTTCCTTCTCCATTTTCTAGGGGTAAATCACCGTACAAAGTTTTCATTAAACTGCTTTTCCCGCTTCCGGTTTTTCCAATTAAATAAACAAATTCACCCATATTAATTTGCAAATTAACATCGGCCAAAACCAAGTTTTCTCTTTGATATATTTGTGCATTTTGTAAGGAAAGAATGACTTCTGACATAGTAGGCGCTGTTTTTGACAAAACTAGATATTTTAAAGTAAAATATCAACATTAAAACAATTAATAATACTTCCGTTTTTATAATATTTAAAGACAATCTCCCAAAACATTAATCGGGGAACAGTTCTTGTTACAACTTTGTTAAAAAAATTATTTTTTGTAAAGGCAATTTCGAAAAAAAAATGCGTTATTACATAATAGTTAAAACCTTTCAACTTTTAGTAAAATGATTTATAAAAAGATTGTCCTTCCGTTAGTTGTGTTCCTTGCAACACTCACAATTTCAGCGCAACAAACGTCAATTTACACAAACGCCCTAGCAGATTATAACCACGCTGTTGAATTGTACCAAAACAAAGCGTACTTAGCCGCCCAGGAAAAATTTATTGAGATAAAACCCCAATTCGAAAATTCAGATGAATTAGAAGCCAATTGCGATTATTATATTGCGAACAGTGCCATACGTTTAGAACAGCCGAAAGCTGATGAATTAATGCAGGAATTTGTTGAGAAATATCCTACAAGCACTAAACACAACAGGGCTTCAATTGATATTGCCGACTATTATTTTAAAGTTGGAAAATATGGACTTGCATCAAAATGGTATGCAAAAGTGAATCCTACCAATTTAACTTTTAGAGAGGAAGAAAACTATAATTTTAACTATGCGTACTCATTATTCGCTAACAAAGAATATTCAAAAGCAAAACCCTATTTTTTAAATTTGCAGGATTCACCGGCATACGGCGTTCAGGCAAAATATTATTACGGCTATATCGCTTACAATCAGGATGATTATGAAACCGCCAAAACCTATTTGGGTGAAGTGGCTGACAACTCCTCTTTTAAAACCGATGTATCCTATTATTTGGCCGATATGAATTTTAAATTGGGAAATTTCGAAAAAGCCATCGAAAACGGTTTGCCTTTTTTGCCAAAATCAAAAGGAATAGAACATTCCGAAATTTCCAAAATAGTGGGCGAAAGTTATTTCAACCTGCAAAAATTTGAAGAAGCGATTCCTCATTTAAAAAATTACAAAGGACAAAAAGGCAAATGGAACAATACCGATTATTATTTATTGGGTTACGCCTATTACAAACAAAACGATTATGAAAATGCCATAAGCAATTTCAATAAAATAATTGGTGGGAACAATGCCGTTGCGCAAAATGCCTATTATCATTTGGCGGAATGTTATTTGAAAACCGACAAAAAACAAGAAGCTTTAAATGCATTCAGAAACGCTTCTCAAATGCAGTTTGAGCCAGAAATTCAGAAAGATGCCTGGTTAAATTATGCCAAATTAAGTTATGAAATTGGAAATCCGTACAAAAGTGTTCCCGATGTTTTAAAAGAATATGTTGAGTTGTACCCGAATTCAACACACAGGGATGAAATTAACGAATTAATTATCAGCGCTTATATTACTTCAAAAGATTATAAAGGTGCGTTGGATTACTTAAAAGATAAAAAAAGCGCCAAAGAACGTGCACTTTTCCAAAAAGTGGCATTTTACAGGGGCACCGAACTTTTTGCTGAAGGAAATTACGATTTGGCAAAAGAAAGTTTTGAAAATTCGCTTTCTGTGCCGTTGGATGCCAATACAACTACCCGAGCAACTTATTGGAAAGCGGAATCAAATTATCTTTTGAACAATTTTAAGGAAGCTGCCACAGATTTTCAAAAATTCGCTTCAAATTCTGAAGCACCAAAAACCCCAGAATTTAAAGAACTGTATTACAATTTAGGTTATGCTTATTTTAAGCAAAAAGATTATGGCAATGCCATTGAAGCCTTCAAAAAATACAGCGCATCCAATTCTGAAGATGCCATAAGGAAAAACGACACGTATTTAAGAATTGGCGATGGCTATTTCGTAACCAGCAGCTATAAGAACGCCATAGAATATTACAGTAAAGCCATTGAAATTAGAGGAATTGACGCTGATTACGCGCAGTTCCAAAAAGCAATCAGTTACGGACTTACAGGCAACGAAAATGCAAAAATAAAGGAATTGAACACCTTTTTAAATTCGGCATCAAAATCATCCTATAAAGACGACGCTTATTATGTTTTGGGTAATTCATACCTCGAAAAAGGTCAAAATGAATTGGCCCTAGAAAATTATGACAAGCTTATTACAAATTTTAAAAGAAGTCCGCTGGTTTCAAAAGCAATGCTTAAAAAAGGGCTGATTTATTATAACACCAATAAAAATGACCAAGCTTTAACATCCTATAAAGCTGTGGTGCAACAATTCCCAAATTCGGCTGATGCCAAACAAGCGGTTAAAAATGCGCGACAAATTTATGTCGATTTGGGAAGGGTTGATGAATATGCTTCTTGGGTAAAAACAATAGGCTTTGTAAATATAACGGATGCAGAACTGGACAATGACAGTTATGAATCGGCCGAAAAACAATACCTGCAAAACAATCATAAAAAAGCGATTGAAGGCTTAAAAAAATACCTTATAAGCTTTCCAAACGGCTCACATGCGTTAAATGCCAATTTCTATTTGGCGCAATCTTTATTTTCCGAAAACAAACATTCCGAAGCAATTTCGAATTATAGTTATGTTGTAAATCAGCCACAAAATGAATTTACGGAAGACGCCTTATCGCGTTTGTCGCTTATTCATTTACAAAATAACGATTGGAAAAAAGCCATTCCGTTATTGGAACGATTGGAAAGTGAAGCCAATTTACCACAGAACGTTGTATTTGCGCAGTCGAATTTAATGAAAGGTTATTATGCTGATAAAAATTACAGCAAGGCTGTAGATTATGCCGAATTGGTTTTGAAAAATAACAAACTGGAAGACCGCGTAAAATCGGATGCACACATTATTATTGCGCGCTCGGCAATTAAAACCAACAACGAAACCAAAGCCAGAAGCGCCTATGCAACCGTTGAAAAAATTGCCGGCGGCGAGTTAAAAGCTGAAGCTTTGTATTATAGCGCCTACTTTCAAAATAAAGACGGAAACTATAAAATCTCTAGTGAAATTGTGCAAAAAATCGCTGCTGAATATTCCGCTTACAAATATTGGGGCGCAAAAGGATTGGTGCTGATGGCCGACAATAATTACAAATTAAATGACGCCTACCAGGCCACTTATATTTTAGAAAGTGTCATAAAAAACTTCGCCCAGTTTAGCGATGTGGTTGAAGAAGCCACTGCAGCGCTTAATAAAATTAAAACCGAACAGGCGAAAACCAATGAATCAATTAATAATTAATTCCGCACATTCGGGATAAAAATTAATTTATAAACGATTAAACAACATAAAAGCAATGCATAATAAACTCCTTATAACTTCATTTTTAATTTTAGTGACAAGCGTTTCCTTTTCTCAAATAACAAAGAAAAAGGACACTTTAAAAACAGAGGAAATTACTGTTGAAAAGCCTTATGCGCCAACTATTTCAGATGCGTTTAAAGTAAGGTCTAATCCCAATATTGAAAATGAAACAAAAAATTTAGGCAAAGAAAAAGTCAATTACAATATTTTTTCTGTTCCCGTAGCCTCTACTTTTAAGCCTTCAAAAGGAAAAGCGCAAAGTATCGCAAGAGGTCCGAAAGAACGTTTGTATGAAAATTATATTTCTGCGGGATATGGAAATTTCAATACCCCGTTTTTGGATGCTTTTATGCACTTTGGAGACAAAAAAAACAATGACTTCGGCATATTTTTAAACCACCTTTCATCGGAAGGCGGCATAAAAGATGTGCTGTTGGATGATAATTTTTCCGATTCAAAAGTTGATATTTACTTTAAACAATTCGATCGCGATTACAATTGGCAAGTGAATGCGGGAACGCAACTGAAATCGCAAAATTATTATGGCTTGTCAAACGTCATCACCTATACTGATGCTTTTATTGATGCCATGAATCCAGAACAAATTTACAAAACCGTTTATGGCGGCGGAAAAATCAGCTTTGAAGATTCCTTTTTTCATGGCGCCACAGCAGAAATCATAAATTTTTCGGATGATTATAACACAAATGAAATACGATTGATGGTGAAACCAAAATTGGAATTTCCAATTTCTTCTGAAAAAATCAATGGAGAATTTTTAGTAGACTTAATTTCAGGAAGGTTCAAACAAACTTATACAGAAGGAACTGATGTGAATTACAGTTTTTTAAATCTTGGTTTTAGCCCAAATTTTGAAATTATAAGGGAAAATCTGACCATTAACTTAGGCGCAAAATTTTATTATGTAAACGATTTAGAACATAAAAATACGGATTATTTTGCGTATCCGAACGTTACGGCATCGGTTAAATTGGTTGATGATGTGCTTATTTTGGTTGCCGGCGTAACCGGCGATTTAGAGCAAAATTCGTATAAAGATTTTGCAAATGAAAATCCGTATGTTTCCCCAACTTTAAACATTCTACAAACAGATCAGCAATATAAAGCGTTTGCAGGCACAAAAGGTAAGTTGGCTTCAAATATTGGCTATAACTTTAATGTGAGCCACAGTTCTGAAAAAAATAAACCGTTTTTTATCCAAAATCAAACCAAAACCGATGGTAATATCCCTGTAGAAAAAGCCTATGAAGCCGGAAATTCATTTGGGGTTGTTTACGACAATGTTAAAACATTAGGATTTTCCGGAGAGATAACCATTGATGCTTCCAAAGAATTTAATTTTACAGGAACAGTTAACTACGCTCATCATACCGTTGAAACGCTGCTGGAAGCTTGGAATACACCAACAATGACGGGAACAATTTCCGCCGACTATCAAAATAAAAACTGGTTTGCAGGCGCTAAATTATTTTACAACGGAGAAACCGAAGATTTTGTCATTCCTTTCGGACTTTCAGCCCAAAATGGTGTTATTGTAACAAACGAATCGTACATGGATTTAAATCTGAATGGCGGTTATAATTTTTCAGACAGGTTAACTGCTTTTGCAAAAATTAACAATGCACTCGGTGAAAAATACCACCGATTTTTAAATTATCAGGTTCAGACCTTACAAATTTTGGGAGGCATTACCTATAAATTTGATTTATAAAACAATCTTTAAAAAATTAAACTTTTTTGTGTAGTTTAGGAACTTTAAAAACTACCCTAAATGAAACATTTTTTTATCGCAATAATCATACTTATTGCACTTTCCTCTTTTAACAGTGTTAAAACTGTAAAAAATAGCGAACCAACAGTAATTAAAACTGATTCAATTGTAATTAAACATCTGTTTAATTCAGCTTTAAGCAATGGAAAATCATACCAATGGCTCGATCATTTGTCCAACAATATAGGAGGTCGACTGTCGGGCTCTTTGCAAGCACAACAAGCGGTTGAATGGGGCGAAAAATTAATGGGCGAATTGGGTTTCGACAAGGTTTGGTTGCAGCCCGTTATGGTTCCTCATTGGGTGAGAGGCGAAAAGGAAGTGGCCTATTTTACTGTTGGAAAAACAAAATATGATGTTGCAATTTGCGCTTTGGGCGGTTCTGTTCCAACCCCTAAAAAAGGTATTTCGGGTGAAGTAATTGAAGTAAATAGCTTGGCAGAAGCCGAAGCTTTAGGCGAAAAACTGAGAGGAAAAATCGTCTTTTTTAACCGTCCGTTTGAAGACACCCATATTGAAACTTTTAAATCATATGGCGGTTGCGTTGACCAACGCGGCGGTGGTGCAAAAGTAACCGGTAAATTTGGTGTATTAGGCGTAATTGTCCGCTCTATGACACACAGTATTGACAATTATCCGCATACTGGTGCTATGGGATACGGCGATATTCCCGAAAATGAAAAAGTACCTGCAGCGGCAATCAGCACCATAGCCGCAAATTTATTAAGTGAAAAATTAAAAGAAAATCCGAACTTGAAGTTTTACTTCAAACAAAGTTGCGAAACATTGCCAGACGCTCCTTCATTTAACGTAATTGGCGAAATGAAAGGAAGCGAATTTCCTGATACCTATATAACTGTTGGCGGACATTTAGATTCTTGGGATTTGGGTGATGGCGCCCACGATGATGGCGCAGGCATTGTGCAATCTATTGAAGTTTTAAGGCTTTTTCAATTAAACGGCATCAAACCAAAACACACCATTCGCGCCGTGTTGTTTATGAATGAAGAAAACGGATTGCGCGGCGGCAGAAAATACGCTGAAGAAGCCAAAAAAAATAATGAAAATCATATTGCAGCTTTAGAATCAGATTCTGGCGGATTTACCCCGAGAGGATTTTCTATCGACGCCAACGGCAAAAACTTGGAATTGATTAAAAGCTGGAAACCGTTGTTGGCGTCTTATGGATTGCACGATATCAATGAAGGACACGGTGGCGCTGACATCGGTCCGCTAAAATCTGAAACCATTTCTTTAGTGGGTTACAGACCCGATTCCCAACGTTATTTTGATTATCACCACGCCGCAACAGACACTTTTGACAAAGTGAACAAAAGAGAACTTGAACTGGGCGCCGCTTCTATGGCCTCATTGGTTTATTTGTTGGACAATTATTTAAAATAATATAAAAATGAAAAAAATAATTTTAGGGCTCTTGTTAATTACCGGAATTTCGTGCACAAAGAAAGAAATAGTTGACACCATCGTTATCAATGCCAATATTTATACGGTTAATGCTCATTTTGACAAAGCGGAAGCATTTGCCATTAAAGACGGTAAAATTGTTGCTGTTGGCACCACAGCCGAAATTCAGGCAAAATATGCAGCGACCTATGTAAATGATGCAAAAGGAAAAACAATTGTTCCAGGATTTATTGATGCACACTGCCATTTTTTTGGCTTGGGATTGCAACAACAAAAAGTCGATTTAACAGACACCAAAAGTTTTGAGGAAGTAGTACAGCGAATTGTTGATTTTCAAAAAGTGAATAATGCAGCTTACATCACTGGCCGCGGCTGGGATCAAAACGATTGGGAGGTAAAAGAATTTCCAACAAAAGAAAAATTAGACGAATTGTTTCCGACCACTCCAATTGCCATTACCAGAATTGATGGACACGCGCTTTTGGCAAATCAGGCTGCCATTGATTTATCTGGAATTACGGTAAAAACGCCTTTTTCGGGAGGAGAAATTCTTCAGAAAAACGGGAAATTAACGGGAATTTTTATTGATGCGCCAATGGAATTAATTGAAGCTAAAATTCCTGCACCTTCTAAAAAAGAAAATATTAAAGCCTTAAAAGATGCAGAAAGAATCTGTTTTGATTTGGGATTAACCACGGTTGATGATGCCGGGCTCTCCATAGAAACCATTCAATTGATAGACAGCTTGCAGCAAGCCGGAGTTTTGAAAATGCGAATTTACGCCATGGTTTCGGTAAGTGATGAAAATATTGATTATTATGCAAAAAAAGGAATTTCTAAAACCGATCGACTAAATGTTCGTTCCTTTAAAGTTTATGCAGATGGTGCTTTGGGCTCTCGTGGCGCCGCCATGAAAAAACCGTATAGCGATCAACACAATCATTTTGGTGCTTTGGTAACACCTTTGGATAAACTAAAGGAATTTGCTAAAAAAATTGCCGCGACCGACTTTCAAATGAACACACACGCCATTGGTGACTCGGCAAATTATGTAATGTTAAAAACCTACAAAGAAGTCTTAAAAGATAAAAAAGACAGCCGATGGAGAATTGAGCACGCGCAAATTGTTGATGTGGCCGATTTTAATTATTTTGATAATATCCTGCCTTCCGTGCAGCCAACGCATGCAACATCTGATATGTATTGGGCTACCGACAGAGTTGGCGAAGAAAGAATGAAAGGCGCTTATGCCTATAAAGTTTTGTTGAACACTTATGGTAAAATAGCTTTGGGAACCGATTTCCCGGTTGAAAAAGTAAGTCCGTTGTTGACTTTTTACGCAGCCGTTGCGCGCAAAGATTTAAACAATTTTCCTGAAAATGGTTTTCAAATGGAAAATGCATTGACAAGAGAAGAAACTTTAAAAGGAATGACCATTTGGGCCGCTTATTCCAATTTTGAGGAACAAGAAAAAGGAAGCATTGAAGTTGGGAAAATGGCCGATTTTATAGTGCTTAACAAAAATATTATGGAAATTGAAGCGGATAAAATTCCATCTATTACTGTTGATGAAACTTATGTTGGTGGCGTAAAAGTGAAGTAGATTTTTTGAGTTGAAAGTTTCAGGTTTCAAGCAAATCTAAAAAACGTAAAGCGTAAATCTAAATTCGTAATTCTTTTTACGTTAGGGGTTGAAGTGAAAATCATTTTTTGAGGTTTATCGCCGAAAAAAATATTGCAACGAAAAACCCGACCCGCAGGGGAGCGCCCAAATTTATAGTGCACTTTTAAACAGTTGCGCTATATTTTTTTGCGGAAGCAATTAGTTTTTCCGACAAATTATACAACCATTTCAACTGCTCGGAAATCAGAAAAGTTTCTCTTAACTTCACGCGGGTTGTCATGGAATGCTCCTCGCCAAATGCTATTTCATAGTCCCGTTTTTTGGAAAGATTTTCAAAAAAAGTGTCGTATAAATTTTCTGCGTCCTCAACATTCGTTGAATTTACCTCTTTTACAGCCTCACTTTTTTCCAATACCTGTTTTGCCAATTCAAGATTTGAACAAATATTATCAACATAAACGTTGAATTCTTCTGGGACTTCGGAGGTTTTATTGTTTTTGATAAAAGTTCCCAAAGCGGTTAAGGACGATAAAAAAGTATTGTTAAAAACAACAATTTCATAAATGGTGGAGAGTTCCACTTGTTTGGATTTAGGATCCTGGCTCATTCGTTGAAACGCCGCATTTAAGTCGCCTATGTTCAAAAACGCCTCTTTTCTCGATAATTTATAGGCTGTGGAAACTTCACCTTTTTCCCGATAAAAAACGGAGACTTGCTTTAAAAAATTTTGGTTGGATGTGATCGCTTTGCTGAAATTTTCACTAATATTTTGAAATTGCCAGGTTGGCCATAAAAAATAATTTGATGCAAATGCCAACGAGGCGCCAATTAAAGTATCGACAATTCTATACTGAACGACCGATAAAATATTAGGTTCAAATATGGCATAAACAAAAATAACATTGATTGTAACAAAAACTGCGGCATTTCTAAAATTTAATTGCACTAAAGAATAGGCCAAGGGCAAAGAAATTGCGGCAACAATACCATAAACAATGGTGTTTTGGGTAATTAATATAATTGCGGTCGCAATTGCGGCGCCTATCAATGTGCCAACAACCCTATGAATGGATCTTGATTTTGTCAACCCAAAACTTGGGCGCATAATGATAATTACGGTCAGTAAAATCCAATAGGGATTTTGCATGGAAAATGATTTTCCTATAGCCAAACCAAGCAAAACAACAACCGCTAACCGCAACGAATGTTTGAAAATTGGCGAATTAAAGCTGAAATTTTCGCTTAGCTTTTTAAGATCATAATCCTGAGGAGTAATAAATCTGTTGGCTTCCCTTGAACTTAATATTTCATCATTTTTCCTGTAATTATTCAGCACACGTTCTATCGCCGTTACATTTTGTGCCTGTTTTACCTGATAATTTTTAAGATTTAACAACATCAACGTTCCAACCCTGGCTTTTGGCAAACCCACTAAAATTCGGTAATAATCAATATGTCGGTCAATGTCTTTTAAAATCTCAGGAATCTTGGTATTCTCTTTCAGTTTTTCTTCCCTTCTGATCACTTTTGAAATATGCTCCAAATGATTTGCGATTTCAAAAACAAGCTCTTGAAATGCTTCAATTTTCTCTTTGTGCTTTTTGAATACTGAATCAAACTTTTCGTAATCAACCGGATTTGCGATTGCGAGTTCCAATATATCAATCAATTCAGTAAAAATTAATTGTTGACGTCGGGTTCTGTTTGATGATCCGTAGTTGCTTCTGCTTGCTAAAATTATTTCTCTAAGGGTCTCATGAAGTTCATTTATTTCAATTTGAAGTTCAAATAATTTGTGTTGTAATGATAGCCTATCATCTGAATTCCCTAACAATTCAGCTCTAATTCTTAAATACTCGACTGTTTTTTCAAGGGTTTTAACAAACAATTGGTCGACCTGAATTTTTGGAAACAGAATCGATTTTAAATAGGTAAGCGACAAATACCACAATCCGCCCAAAGAAATTAAGGAAGCATGAAGCAGCAAACTTACTTCTGAATAATCGTGAATAAAACTTAAAACGATGGCTAGTAAACCCACAAAAGATATCAATGAGGCCCTAAAGCCAAAAACAGAAATGTAAGAAACAAGAAAAACAAAAACACCCAATAAAGGGAACAATAACCATAAAATATTGGCCACTGAGCCAAAGAGCAATGTTAAGCCAAACGACAGAAATGATGCGATTAAAATCCCAAAAAACACGTGTTTGTTGCTTCCGGGCACATCGGTTGGCGAACAAAACAAAACACCAAGCGCTACGCTAAAACCAAAATGAATGTCATCTAACACATAGATACTCAAAAAAACCGGAATCAGCATAGCCACTGCCATTACAATTCCTTTCAGAAAATCCAAACTTTTAAAAAAACGATTTATTGATTCTACCATAAATTACAATTCATGGGCAAATTTACATCGTATTTTTTACTTCAATTGCATAATATGTTTTAATTGAAATAAATTATTAATCTTATAAAGAAAACTAATAATAAAAATAATTTGATTTTTGATAACGCTCTAAAACTTCACTAAAAAATAAAAAGGAACCCGATAAAAGTAAAATTTCCATCAGCACCAAAAATATTTAGGCTGATGGAAATTTTATGGATAAGCACGATGAGATTCTGAATTAAATTTGTCTGCCAAACAAGTAGTTACAGCATGAAGGCCGTATTAAATTTTTAGAAAATCCAATGCAAAACTAAAATCATGCTAA
>CAZBGP010000055.1:0-6291 GCA_964491495.1 uncultured Lutibacter sp.
AATGGCGAACAGCATCTGTTACCGCTAAAAAATAAAATTTAAACAGATGAAAAAATTAATTGTTTTGTTGATTTTTATATTTTTTAGCATTCTTTCCAATGCTCAGGAATTAAAAGTTATGACCTACAACATTCGATTGGATGTAGCGGTTGACGGGGAAAATGCCTGGCCGCTTAGGAAAGAATTCCTCACTTCACAAATTCAATTTTACGAACCAGATATTTTTGGAATCCAGGAAGCAAAACCAAATCAGGTTAGTGATATTTCAACAATGCTCTCTAAATACGATCAGGTTGGTATTGGACGGGAAGGAAAAGGAAAAGGAGAATCTTCCAATATATATTACAAAAAAGACCGATTTATACTGAAAGAATCCAATACTTTTTGGCTTTCTGAAACACCGAATAAAATTTCCCAAGGCTGGGATGCCGCGTTTAACAGAGTTTGCACCTATGCCCTGCTTAAAGATAAAAAAACCAGAAAAAATATTTGGGTTTTCAATACACATTTAGACCACGTTGGAGAAATTGCGAGAACGAAAGGAATTGAACTCATTCTTTCAAAAATTGCAAAATTAAACACTAAAAATTATCCGGTAATCTTTATGGGCGATTTTAATTCTGAGCCTACTGATGAAAGAATTATTTCGCTAAAAACTCAGATGGATGACAGCAGGGATATCTCAAAAGAAAAACCTTTTGGACCAATAGGGACTTTCAATGGTTTTAAGTACAATGAACAGGTAACACTATTAATTGATTACATCTTTATTTCAAAAAATAATACCCTAAAAGTTCAAAAATATGGAATTTTAAGTGATTCGAAAGATTTTAAATATCCTTCGGACCATTTGCCTGTTTTTGTTAAATTAATTTACCTTAAATGAATAATAAAATTTTTAATATGATGAAATCCCTATTACTAATGTTTTCTATTATTGCTTTAAACAATTGCAGCAAACAAAATAATGATGACAATCCTTTGCCTGAACCACCAATTGCTACAAATGAAGTCGATTTTTGGCTAACAAAAGCAGACCAGTCTGTGAAACTTCAAAAACAATCCGGCATTCTGGCATTCACAGATTCGTATAATAATTATCCGAATATTGAAGTGAATGATGCCCAAACTTTTCAAACTGTTGACGGATTTGGATTTTCATTAACCGGCGGAAGCGCACAAGTTATTAACTCCTTAAGTGCTTCAAAAAAACAAGAATTATTGCAAGAATTATTTGGGTCTAATAATAATTCTATAGCCATAAGTTATTTAAGAATCAGTATTGGCGCTTCAGATTTGGATGCCACTGTTTTTTCATACAACGATTTGCCTGTTGGTCAAACGGATGTCAACCTAACACAGTTTAGTCTGGCACCGGATAAAATAAATTTAATTCCGCTGTTAAAAGAAATTTTGGCCATCAATCCAGCTATAAAAATAATGGGAAGTCCTTGGTCTCCGCCAGTTTGGATGAAAGACAACAACAGCAGTATTGGAGGCAGTTTACAACCAAAATATTATGGCGTTTATGCACAATATTTTGTGAAATATATCCAAAAAATGAAAGAAGAAGGCATTAATATTGATGCCATTACCATACAAAATGAACCTTTGCACCCGGGAAACAACCCAAGTTTATTAATGCTTGCCCCGCAACAAACTGATTTTATTAAAAATCATTTGGGACCTGCTTTTCAAACAGCAAGTATTGGTACAAAAATCATTATTTGGGACCATAACTGCGACAGGCCTGATTATCCAATTTCCGTTTTAAATGATCCAGCCGCAAAACAATATATTGCCGGTTCTGCTTTCCATTTATACGCTGGCGATATCAGCGCTTTATCAACGGTTAAAAATGCGCATCCCGACAAAGATTTGTATTTTACCGAGCAATACACGCCAAGTAACGGTGATTTTAGCGGCGATTTAAAATGGCATTTAAAAAATGTTATTGTTGGCGCCATGCGAAACTGGAGCAAAACCGCGCTTGAATGGAATTTGGCCAACGACAGCAATTTTGGTCCGCATACGCCAGGTGGATGTACAACTTGTAAAGGTGGAATCACCATCAACAGCAGCACTTCCTACACGCAAAATGTCGGTTACTATATTGTTGCCCACGCTTCTAAATTTGTTCCAGCAGGATCTATAAGAATTGGAAGCAATATCATTGGAAATTTGCACAATGTCGCTTTTAAAACGCAAGCCGGCAAAAAAGTTTTAGTTGTAATAAATGAGGGTAACGAAGCTACCTTATTTAATATAAAATACAATGGAAAATGGATTACAACATCATTGTCTGGCGGTTCTGCCGGAACCTATGTTTGGTAAAAATGTTAATTATTAAAATGTATAAAATGAAAAAAATAACCTTAACCATTCTTGCATTAATTGCGATTTTTGGTTGCACTCCGAAAAAAGGAGAACAAAAAACTGCCGAAACTATTGTGACAAATGATGAATACAAAACCTTATTGGTTTATACATCGGCCCACAATACTGATTTAAAGTTAACGCTTACAGATTCTGTAACATTCAACGCTTTTAAACAACCTTTAGAAACGGAATCCGCTATTTTGGTCGATCCGGGACAAGAATTTCAAACCTTTATGGGAATTGGGGCTGCGTTAACCGATGCTTCCGCAGAAACTTTTTACAAATTATCTAAAGAAAATCAAGACCGTTTTATGGAAGCATATTACAGTGTTGATAAAGGAATTGGCTATACCTTGGCCAGAACCATTATTCACAGCTGTGATTTTTCAAGTGGCAGTTATACTTATATTGAAGAAGGAGATGCCGAGTTAAAAACGTTCAATATTGAACACGACAGAAAATACAGATTGCCATTTACAAAATTGGCCATTGCTGCTGCAGGTGGAAAATTAACCATGTACGCAAGTCCTTGGAGTCCGCCCGCATTTATGAAAACAAACAACAATATGTTACAAGGCGGGAAATTAAAACCTGAATTCTACCAGCCTTGGGCAAATTACTATGCAAAATTTATAAAAGCTTACGAAAAAGAAGGAATTCCAATTTGGGGATTAACCATCCAAAATGAGCCTATGGCTACCCAACGCTGGGAATCATGTATTTATACTGCGGAAGAAGAACGTGATTTCTTGAAAAATTATTTAGGGCCAACTTTGGAAAAAGAAGGTTTGGGCGACAAAAAAATTATTGCCTGGGACCACAACCGCGATTTAATGTTTCAAAGAGCTAGTGTCATTTTAAGTGATCCTGAAGCCTCAAAATATGTTTGGGGAATTGGTTTTCATTGGTATGAAGATTGGAAAGATGGAATTCCTATGTTTAATAATGTTAGAGCCGTGCATGAAGCTTTTCCTGATATAAATTTAATTTTTACGGAAGGCACAAATGAAAAATATGACTTAGCCCGAATTGTATCTGAAGATCCAAAATTGGCTGAACGATACGGAAAATCTATGATTAACGATTTTAACAACGGAACTGTTGCCTGGACAGACTGGAATATTTTGTTGGATGAAACCGGCGGTCCTAACCACGTGGGCAATTTATGTTTTGCTCCAGTTATTGGCGATACAAAAACAAATGAACTGATGTTCACAAATTCTTATTACTATATTGGGCATTTTTCAAAATTCATTCGTCCGGGCGCAAAAAGAATTTCAAGCGTATCAAGTGCAAATAACCTGATTACGACTGCATTTAAAAATGAAGACGGCAGTATTGTTGTTGTGGTAATGAACCAAGGTGATGCAGAAATAACTTACAGTGTTACCATGAATTTAAAAACAGCTGAACTGAAGTCTCCAGCCCACTCTATTCAAACAATTGTATTATAATTAAACCTAAAAATAAATTAACCAACCAAATCAACCAATAATTATAACATGAAAAAATCATATACCATTTCCATCAGTCTCATTGTTGCTATGGGCGGATTTTTACTAGGATTCGACAGTGCAGTAATTTCAGGGGCTGTTAACGGAATCCGAACTTATTTTGAAATGTCCGATTGGCAACTAGGATTCGCTGTAGGCTGTGTAATTTTTGGTGCCATGGCAGGTAACATAACTGCCGGTCCTTTAAGTGACAAATACGGAAGAAAAAAAATATTGATTGTAACAGCCATGCTGTTCACTGTTTCAGCAATCTGGTCTGCTTTGGCAACTGACTACATTTCGTTTGTTATTGCCCGAATTATTGGTGGTGTTGGTATTGGTGGTGCTATCTTAATCGCACCAATTTATATTGCCGAAATTGCTCCGCCTAAACTAAGAGGAAGTTTGGTTTCTTTAAACCAGTTGAACATAGTTTTGGGTATTTCAGTTGCTTATTTTTCAAATTATTTTTTGAAAGATTTACCGGGCGAAAGCTGGAGATGGATGTTAGGCGTTGAAGCAATTCCTGCAATCATTTACTTTTTTGCGCTGTTCTTGGTGCCTAGAAGTCCGAGATGGTTAATTCAACGTTTAAATGAAGTAGTTCTTGCGAAAAAAATATTAGTGAAAATTGGTGGTGAAGAATTTGCTGAAACTACAATTGGAGAAATTCAAAGAGGAATTGATAAAAAAGAAGCCAAAGGAACCTATGCCGATTTCTTCAGTAAAAGAATGAGTATCATCATTATTATTGCTTTCGGTTTGGCCTTTTTTCAACAAATAACAGGAATAAACGCCATATTTTATTACGCACCAACCATTTTTGAACAGGCAGGAGGAAGCACGGACGCTTCCTTCTTACAGGCAATTGTTGTTGGACTTACCAATTTGGTGTTCACCTTTGTGGCTATTTGGTTTATTGACAAATTAGGAAGAAAACCATTGTTAATGATTGGAACTTCGGCCATGGCAATTGCCTTGACTATGGCAACTTTGGCCTTTAACAATGCTACTTACAACTTTAACGAAACAACCATTGCAAAAATTGGAAATGCCGACATAAAATCGTCTTTAACAACCTTAAACGGATCAACTTTTACTTCGCAAAGCGAATTATTTTCTGCAGTAGCACCATTACTAAGTGAAACGCAATTACTTGAATTTAAACAAAATGAAGTTAAAAATTTCATCAGTATCAATGCCAATTTGGTATTGATTGCCATTTTATTATACGTTGCGGCATTTGCTATCTCACTTGGTCCGGTAATGTGGACAATGTTATCTGAAATTTTTCCACAAAACGTAAAAGGAATTGCCATCTCTGTGGTTGGATTTTTCAACTCACTGGTAAGTTATACCGTTACCCAATTTTTTCCTTGGGAACTCACAAATTTAGGGCCAACAGTAACTTTTGCAATTTATGCAGGCATGGCAGTTTTATCTGTGCTGTTTGTTTATAAATATGTGATAGAAACTAAAGGAAAAACTTTGGAAGAAGTTGAAGAATTATTAATAAAATCATAACCTTAAAATGAAACGAGCAATACAAATTTTGACACACAAAGGAATAATTAATGGCGAACAGCAGTTGTTACCGCTAAAAAATAAAATTTAAACAGATGAAATCTTTTTCAACAATTATATTATGTTTATTTTGCTTGTTGGCGTGTGCTGAAGCGCCGCAAAAAGCAACAACTGAAATGCCTATTGAAAAACCGGCAAAAGTAACTTTGACCAATACGGATGGAAAATTCCAGCTATTGGTGAACGGTGAGCCGTTTTACATTAAAGGTGCCGGATTGGAATTCGGAAATATTGCTGCTGTTGCCAAACACAACGGAAATTCATTCAGAACCTGGAGAACTGAAAACGGGAAACAAACCGGCAAAGAAATTTTAGATGAAGCCCACAAAAATGGTTTGATGGTAACTATGGGCATTGAAGTGGAAAGAGAACGCCACGGATTTGATTACAACGATAGCATTGCCGTGAAAAAACAATTGGAACGCATAAAAATCGAAGTTATGGCCTTAAAAGACCATCCGGCGTTATTGATTTGGGGAATTGGTAATGAATTGAATTTACGCTATACCAATCCGAAAGTTTGGGATGCCGTTAATGATATTTCTAAAATGATTCATGAAGTAGATCCAAACCATTTAACCACCACAATGTTGGCGGGAATTTCTCAAAATGAAGTTACATTAATCAAAGAAAAATGTCCTGATATAGATATTTTGTCTGTTCAAATGTATGGCGACTTGCCTAATTTACCGAAATTAATCAGGGAATTTGGTTGGAAAGGTCCGTATATGGTCACAGAATGGGGCGCTACCGGACATTGGGAAGTTCCTACAACAACTTGGAAAGCACCTATTGAAGAAAACAGCACGCTGAAAGCCGCTAATTATTTAAAAAG
>CAZBGP010000055.1:6301-14620 GCA_964491495.1 uncultured Lutibacter sp.
TTAAAAAGATATAAAGGTGGTATTGAAGCGGATTCATTGCAGTGCATTGGCTCATACGTTTTCCTTTGGGGCAACAAACAGGAAAGAACGCCAACTTGGTATGGCATTTATTTGGAAGATGGCAAGGAAACTGAATCGGTGGATGTGATGCATTTTGTTTGGAACAACAAATGGCCGGATAACAGAACGCCTCAAATAGTTTCTTACACCATCAATGATAAAACCGCTTATGAAAATGTGATTATAGAAGCCGGAAAATCGTATACGGCATCTCTAAAAATTTCAGATTTTGAAAATGATCCTATTAAATATTCTTGGGAAATTTTACCTGAAAGTGTTGAATTAAGCGACGGCGGTGATCTTGAAGCACGTCCGAAAAGCGTTGCTATTGATATTGTTAACCAAAAAGATGGGGAACTTACGTTTAAATCACCAGTTGCAGGAATGTATCGTTTGTTTGTTTACGCAGATGATGGCAACGGACACGCAGCGACCGCAAATATTCCATTTATGGTGAAATAGAAAATAAGAATTGGTATGTAAACCTGCGTTAGGGATTGAAGCGGAAATCCCGGCATTGCGAGTTTGTGTTGTAATATGTCTAAGAGATTGCCACGCTCTGCTCGCAATGACGGATTGAAGCGAAAAGCCCGACCGCTTTTTCAGCGGAAACGCCCATAACACCAATTTACCTTCAATAATTTATTCTTAAAAATAAAAAATGTAAAAAAAACCTCCTTAAATTTATTTCTAATTTTAACGGAGGTTTTTTTATTAAATAAAAAATAGCATCAAAGCAATGAACCAAAATCAATTATTTATAGGCAATACCAAACTGTTCACCAATAGCGACAAAGTGGAAGGAAACTTTGTGACTATTGAGGGCGAAAGCTTCTATAAAATTTCTAACAGCAATAAAATGCGCCCATTTTTTATGAGTATGGTGAGCGATTCCAATCATTGGATGATTATTTCTAGCAATGGCGGTTTAACGGCTGGAAGAAAAGATTGCGATACGGCGCTTTTCCCCTATTATACGGACGATAAAATAACAGAATCTGCAGAAATCACTGGCAGTAAAACCATATTTCAAATTCATAAAGCCGGCAAAATATTGTTGTGGGAACCGTTTTCCGACAAATATGAAGGGATTTATGCCATTACACGAAACCTTTACAAAAATAATTACGGCAACAAAATTATTTTTGAGGAAGTTAATCACGATTTGGGGCTGACTTTTCAATACCAATGGAATAACAGCAACAGTTTCGGATTTGTAAAAATAGCAACGCTGTTAAACAATGCTGTAGAAAAAATTCAGGTAACTGTTTTGGACGGGATTCAAAATATACTGCCGTTTGGACTTTCGGCAGACTTGCAAAACAGCAAAAGCAATTTGGTTGATGCTTACAAAAAAAGTGAAATGGAAGCAGAAATCGGTTTGGGAATTTATGCTTTAAGTGCCATTATTGTAGACAAAGCCGAACCCAGTGAAGCTTTAAAAGCAACCACTGCGTGGTCAATTGGTTTGCAAAATCCAAAATATTTATTGTCTTCATTGCAACTCAATAATTTCAGAAAAGGATTACAAATTCAACAAGAAATTGACATAAGGGCCGAAAAAGGTGCTTATTTTATTTGTGCAGACCTTAATCTTGAAGCCAACACAAAAAAAACCTGGATGCTCGCCGCCAATGTGAATCAGGGGCCGGCCGCCATAGTAGGAATTTCAGAAAAATTAAAATCAGTTGAAAATTTAGATAAAGAAATTTTGGATGATATTGAATTGGGCACAAAAAACCTGATTCAGTTGGCCGAAAATTCCGACGGATTGCAAGTAACGAACGATGAACTTCGAACCACAAGACATTATGCGAACACGCTATTTAACATTATGCGTGGCGGCATTTTTGATGAAAATTATTTGATAGACAAAGATGATTTTACAAAATATATTGAAAAAGCAAACAAAAACTCTTTTAAACACAATGAAAAGGAATTATCAACATTACCCATCACTATTTCATTAAAAAAACTAAAAGAAATCGCATGGACAAATAAAGATACCAATTTTAAACGACTTTGTTTTGAGTATATGCCGCTGAAATTCAGTAGAAGACACGGCGATCCTAGTCGGCCTTGGAATAAGTTCTCCATCAATACCAGAAGCGAAATTGACGGCTCAAAAATTTTAGATTATGAAGGAAACTGGCGCGATATTTTCCAGAATTGGGAAGCCTTGGCACACGCCTATCCTGAATTTATTGAAAGTATGATTCACAAGTTTTTGAATGCCACTACTTTTGACGGATACAATCCGTACCGCGTCACCAAAGGCGGTTTTGATTGGGAAGTGATAGAGCCAGACGATCCTTGGTCGTTTATTGGTTATTGGGGCGACCATCAAATTATCTATTTGTTGAAATTTTTAGAATTTGCAGAAAATCATTACCCAAACAAGTTGGCCCATTATTTTAATCAAGAACTGTTTGTTTACGCAAATGTTCCCTATAAAATAAAAAGTTATTCAGAAATTCTGAAAAACCCAAAAGACACGATTGATTTTGACCATGAACTCAATCAAAAAATCAATCAGAAAAAAGTAGTTATGGGTGCAGATGGCGCTTTGCTCCCATCCCAAACCCAGGAAATTTGCAAAGTCAATTTAATAGAGAAATTATTGGCAACAGTACTGGCAAAACTGTCTAATTTTATTCCTGAGGCTGGTATTTGGCTGAACACTCAAAGACCTGAATGGAACGATGCAAACAACGCCTTGGTTGGCAACGGCGTTTCTATGGTAACCTTATATTATTTGCAGCGGTTTTTAAATTTCTTCGAAGAAATTGTTGAAAACACTTCTGTTAATAACGTTTCTATCTCGGAAGAAATGGTGATGCTTTTTAAGGAAATTGTTTCAACATTCGAAAAAAATAAGCATCTATTATCTGGAAAAATTTCAGATGCAGACCGAAAAACTGTGGTGGACCAATTGGGTTTGGCAGGAAGCCATTACAGAACCACGATTTATGAAAAAGGTTTTACAAGCCATAAATCAGTAATCAACAAAAATGAATTGTCGCAGTTTTTTGGGTTGACCAAAAAATTCATAGATCACACGATAAACGCCAATAAACGTGCAGATAATTTGTTCCACTCCTACAATTTAATGACCATTGAAAATGAACAGGAAATTTCCATTTCTTACTTGCCGGAAATGCTGGAAGGACAGGTTTCTGTTTTAAGTTCGGGACATCTTTCACCGACAGATTCGTTGGCTTTGTTAAACAGTTTAAGAAAAAGTGCCTTATACCGAAAAGATCAAAACAGTTATATTTTATATCCAAACAAACAACTTAAAAGGTTTATCGACAAAAACAATATTCCTGCCGAAGCCATAGAAAAATCGGAATTGGTAAAACAATTGCTGAAAAATGGAAACTCACAAATCATTGAAAAAGATGTTTTGGGAAATTGTCATTTCAATGGTAATTTTAACAATGCCAACAGCCTTAAATTTGCATTGGGAGCCTTGCCTTACTCCTATCAAAAACTCGTTGAAAAAGATCAGGGATTGTTGCTAACCACTTTTGAAAATATTTTTAACCACAAATCTTTCACCGGTCGTTCGGGAACTTTTTTCGGTTATGAAGGACTTGGTTCCATTTATTGGCATATGGTTTCAAAATTGGCGTTGGCCGTTGAAGAAACTTGCCTAAATGCGATTGAATCTGGTGCTGAAAATGAAATTATTGCCGAATTAAGAAATCATTACCACGAAATTACCGAAGGCATCGGCGTGCATAAATCGCCCGAAGTGTATGGCGCATTTCCAACTGATCCATATTCGCATACGCCTGGTGGTAAAGGCGCACAACAGCCTGGAATGACTGGCCAGGTTAAGGAAGATTTTTTGGCCAGAATGACAGAATTGGGTGTTTCCGTAGCAAACGGAACCGTAAAATTTCAACCTTATTTATTGAAAATAGAAGAGTTTCTTAAAGAAAGAAAAACAGTTCATTTTACAGATGTGAACCTTCGGAAGAAAGAATTGATGCTTGAAAAAAAATCACTTTTCTTTACTTATTGCCAAGTTCCTGTTGTTTATAAATTGGCGGATAAAAATACAATTCAGGTTATTTATTCAGATGAAAAATCAATTGAAATTGAAGGATTAAGCCTTGATAAAAAAAACAGTGAACTTGTCTTTCAAAGAAATGGAAGAATAGCAAACATTATTGTTTCTTTTCAAAAAAATGGAGAATTTCTTAACATTTCTAAAAATTAATAAACACCTCAATGAAACAGCTATTTTTATACGTTTTACTTATTGTTTTTTTAATCACTATTGGCTGTAAAAGCCAAAATAAAGCAACAAATACAATACAAACTTCATCTATTGACAAAAAAGTTGATTCCATTTTGGCATTAATGACACTAAAGGAAAAAGCGGGTCAAATGTTGAATATTGGCTTGCCGGCAGTATTGACTGGCGATTATTGGGATTCTCGGGACAGTGCTATTTACAATGCTGAAAAATTCAATGAGTTAATAATAAAAAATGCTGTTGGCTCCATTCACAATACACCTGGTTATCCAGCAGAAAAAGAAGGTTGGTTTCAGATTATTAAAAAAATTCAGGATTCCGCGATGCAAAAATCCCGCTTGGGAATTCCGGTTTTATACGGAATCGACAATATTCACGGCGCGAATTATGTGAATGGTTCTGTATTGTTTCCGCATCAAATTGCCATGGCAGCAACTTGGAACACCGAACTTACCAAAATTTCTGCAGAAATAACTTCCTATGAGTCCAGAGCTGCTTCATTGCCTTGGAATTTTAATCCGAATGCAGATGTTGCTCTAAATCCGCTTTGGGGAAGAATTGGCGAAAGTTTTGGTGAAGATCCTTATTTAATTTCAGAAATGACTTTGGCGTATTTACAAGGTTCCCAAGAAAAAGGGCTTCAAGATTCTACAAGCACAGCCGTTTGTTTGAAACATTTTATTGGTTATGGGGCAGGAAAAAACGGAAAAGACCGCGCAAATGCTTTGATACCGGAAAACAGTTTGCGACAATATTTTTTGCCGCCTTTTGAAAAAGCCATACAAAACGGTGCCAAAGGCGTAATGATCAGTTCCAATGCCGTGAATGGTATTCCTTGTCACATCAACAGTCATTATATTAACGATATTTTAAAAGGTGAGCTCGGATTTAAAGGTGTCGTGATTTCCGATTTTAGCGATGTTGAATTTCTGATCACTGCACATCTTTCAGCAAAAGACAAACGAGAAGCAACAAAAATGGCCGTAAATGCCGGATTGGATATGATTATGAATCCTTTTGATGCTGATATCGTTGACATTATTGTTGATTTGGTTGAAAAAGGTGAAATTCCGATGAGCAGAGTAAACGATGCCGTAACACGAATTTTACGACTAAAATATGAACTGAATCTTTTTAAAGTACCATACAATAATCCGAAAGGGTACACAAAATTTGCCAGTCAGGAACATATTGACGCCAACTACAAATCGGCCAGCGAAGCCATTACATTATTAAAAAATAACAACAATGTTTTGCCACTTTCGTCAACTAAAAAAGTGTTGGTTACCGGTTATTCGGCAAATTCTATCAATGTATTAAATGGCGCCTGGTCGCGATCTTTTCTTGGAAGAGAAACAAAATTTAATGATCCAAGTAAACAAACCATTTTAGATGCCATAAAAAAACAAGTGGGTGAAGCGAACGTTGAATTTGTTGAAGGAACAGATTATTTGGAAGACATCAATTCGGACAAAGCGGTTGAAAGGGCTAAAAACGCTGATTATATTATAGTTTGTGTGGGAGAAATACCGGCTTCGGAAAAACCTTCCGACATTAATGAATTGGAGCTGCCTGAAGTACAGCAAGCGCTAATTAAAAAGCTTTCCGTAGCAAAAAAACCAATCATTTTAGTGATGGTTCAGGGACGTCCAAGAATTATCAGAGAAATTGAACCGCTTGTTGATGCCATTGTAATGGCTTATTTGCCGGGAGAAGAAGGCGGACGTGCGGTTTCAGATGTGGTTTTTGGAAACATAAATCCGAGCGGAAAATTGCCTTACACCTACCCAAAATATTCCGGAAATGTGTTGCCGTATTATTATAAAAAAGCAGATATAAGAGATATAAATTGGGGCTACGACGGATTTTATCCGCAGTTTGAATTTGGCTTCGGATTGTCTTACACCACTTTTGACTATTCAAATTTGCAAATAAGCAAGGATACTTTGACAGGTTCAGAAGAATTAAAAATTTCTGTAGAAATCAAAAACACAGGTAACAGAAAAGGAAAAGAAGTTGTGGAAGTTTATCTTAAAGATTTGGTGGCTACCCTTTCACCAGATTCCAAAAAATTGGTGCGATTTGAAAAAATTGAACTAAGTCCTGGTGAAACAAAATCGGTAAATTTTGTATTAAACTCAAAAGATTTGGCAAATATTGGCATTCAAAACAAATGGATTATTGAGGAAGGTGAATTTGAATTAATGATTGGAATGGAGCCTAATGATTCTTTAAAAAGAACGTTTTACTTTAAAAAATAATAAAAATGAAACATAAAATCACTTGTATCCTTTTCTTTTTGGTTGCTACTTTTTCGTGGAGTCAATTATTAAAAGTTGATGGAAAAAAAATTGTTGATAATCACGGAAACGAAGTTATTTTAAAAGGAATGGGACTTGGTGGTTGGATGCTTCAAGAAGGTTATATGATGCAATCAAGTGATGTAGCCGATACACAACACGAGTTCAGAAAAAAGCTTATCGCATTAATCGGTGAAACAAAAACAGATGAATTTTACAATGCTTGGTTGCAAAACCACGTAACTAAAAAAGACATTGATTCCTTAGCGAAATGGGGCTTTAATAGCGTGCGTTTACCGATGCATTACAATCTGTTTACGTTACCAATAGAAAAAGAACCAATTGCTGGCCAACAAACGTGGTTACCTAAAGGCTTTACTATGGTAGATGATTTGTTATCGTGGTGTAAAGCAAATAATATGTATGTAATATTAGATTTACACGCCGCACCAGGTGGTCAAGGAGCAAATGCCGCTATTTCTGATTACGATATTACAAAACCATCACTTTGGGAAAGTCAGGCAAATAAAGACAAAACAATTGCTCTTTGGCGAAAAATTGCAGAACGATATAAAGATGAACCATGGATTGGTGGTTATGATTTATTAAATGAAGTAAACTGGACACTTCCAGGAAATACAGCCCTAAAAGCATTGTATGTTCAAATTACAAATGCAATTAGAGAGGTAGATACTAATCATATTATTTATATTGAAGGTAATTCTTTTGCAAATGATTTTACTGGGCTAACACCTCCTTGGGATCCAAATATAGTTTACAGTTTTCATAAATATTGGAGTTTTAACGATAAAGGATCTATTCAGTGGGTTTTAGATATGCAAAATCAACACAATATTCCGCTTTGGATGGGTGAAGGTGGAGAAAATTCGAATGTTTGGTTTACTGATGCTATAAAATTACTTGAAGAGCATAAAATAGGTTGGTCTTGGTGGCCAATGAAAAGAGTAGAAACTATTGTTGGTCCATATTCTATAAAATTTACAGATGGTTATAAAAAAATATTGAATTACTGGAGAGGGCAAGGTGCAAAACCAACAGAAAATGAAGCTTATAATGCCATTATGGAACTTGCAACCAATACAAATAGTACTAATTGCGATTTTCAAAAAGATGTTCCAGATGCTATGATAAGACAAGTAACAACCGACCAATCAATTCCATATAAAAAACATACAATTCCGGGTATTATTCATATGTCTGACTTTGATTTGGGCAGAATTGGAAAAGCCTATTTTGATAAATATGCTGCAAATTATGGGCAGTCTACTGGTACATTTCAAGCTTGGAATAATGGTTGGGTTTATAGAAATGATGGTGTAGATATTGAAAAAAGTACAGATGTTGTTAACAGCAACGGATATCATATTGGTTTTACAAACAAAGATGAATGGATGAACTATACCGTATATATTGCTGAAGCTGGCGTTTATAAAGCCGATGTTCGATTGGCAGCTTTATTAACCGGCGGAAAATTTCATTTTCAAATTAATAACCAAGAGGTAACTCCTTTTCAAAATGTTACAAGTACTGGTGGTTGGACAACTTTTTCAACCTTAATAGTTAATGATATTATTCTTTCGGCAGGTCAGCACCTTTTCAAACTTTTTTTCTATTTCTTTTTTTTTTTTTAATGATCCGGCGACCACCGAGATCTACACTCTTTCCCTACAC